>LKNA01000185.1 GCA_001564065.1 Chitinophagaceae bacterium T5-Br10_B2g13 | reverse complement strand
TGCACCCTAAAAAGATCGTTTTAAAATCAGTACACGAAGGTGTTTATTTTTTAGGCCAAATCATTAAACCGTATAGAACCTATATAAGCAGCCGCACCAAAAATAATTTTTATCAGGCCATTCAGATAATAAAAGTTTGGCTGATGAGCCACAATTTACCTGGGAACAGCTTTGTGGTATTCGTGCCACGATAAATTCCTATCTGGGTATCATGAGGCACGCCAATTCATTTAACCTGAGAAAGGCGATGATGGCAAGGCTTATAGGCCGATTTTATGATTTTTTTATAGTATGTAAGGATTTGATTCTCAGGGTTCAGTACAATGCGGTACTCACCTGCAGACGGATCGTTTCTCTGATCTAAAATCTCCATGTTGGAGCTGAAATTCAGAGAAGTCAGGCTTGAGCGAATGGTCACCACCACCCGACCGGGATGATCCAGAAACACCACCGCTCCCTCCGATGGGGCTTCCATGGGCCTGATCTCCAGATCGAGAAGCTGGGCATGGATCTCCACCTGTCCGGCCATATGAATAGCGGCGATTAACAAAAGAGCACAAACTGTACGTTTAAAAAACATAGAATGGCAGCCTAAACCATATTAATCTGATCGGTGATCAATCAATCCAGACCCAGTCGTTCTAGATTCCGCTGCAACTCGTCAAAGGCCTGTGACTCTTTAAACCGTACATACATTTCCTCATCACGTGAAAGAGCTTGTTCCAGTTGATCCCGAGCCAAACCAACAGGAAGTTGGTATAGTACATAGGCAATGTATCTGCCCTGCGCATCGGTTTGATACTCTTGCCTATTTAAAGAGACACCCCGAAGATCCTGTGCGGTAATCAATCTTGTTGCAGCTGTAAAAGAAGCACTGAAGTTTGTGGCCGTATCCACATCGATCTCTTCTTCAAAGAGCTTTTGGAGAGCTTCAATTTTTTCCCCCATTTTAGAGGAAAGGCCACTTTTAGCATCAAGTTCAGCTCTCGATTGAGCCAGATTCATCCTTGTTGATGTGGCTATACCGGTGCTATAGAGAAATTCACTATCGTCAGCGGGAGGATTCAGATACCATTCAGGAATATTTTCAACTCTTTCTTGGGATGATTCATTTGTTTGTACCCCCTCTTGCTGAATAGTTGCTGATTCAGAAGATGAGCAAGCATGAATGAAAAATGTTAGAACTGCAAAAACAAGTACTTGAATGTTAAATTTATTCATTATATGAGGTGTTAGTTTTAAAGTGAGAGCTTCAAACATCAGAAGTGGTTAACTCATTGAATTGATTATTAAGCTAACAAAGTAAAAACCTTTTTTAAAATCAAATATAATAGGATAGTTTTATTAAAATTCTTGATTAATATTTAATATTCTTTGCTTTGTCATTCGTTTGATTTGTATGATTATCTTTTATTGATCCATAAGCTAAGCTTGGTTTTACATGAAACTAATTCATTATCTCTTCATATTTATTATTACGCTATATGCAATCCCGGATTTATCCGCTCAGGATTTTGAACAGTGGAAGCAGGAACAAGAGAGGCAGTATCAGGAATTCAAAGACGAGCGAGATGCTGCTTTTTTGAACATGCTTCAGGAGGCTTGGGAATGGATGAATGTTACAGCACCGTCCGAGCATTTTGAGAAACCCAAACCTGAGATCATACCGGAAGCAGAGATTTCAGAAACACCGGATCATTTTCCTGATTTTCGAAACTTGCCACCGGTTGACATCAGGAAACGAACTCCTTTCCTTGAAAGTTTCTCGCCACCGGTTATACCAATGCCCACTCTGAATACAAACAATCTCCCGCCAGGGGTAGTAAAAGCTACATTTGATTACTTCTCGATAGATGTGCCGTATGTCTACCTGCCCAATGAAAGAATTAGGTTAAGTGCCCCTCCCTCACAAAATACCATCATGAATTATTGGAAGGATATGAGCAAAAGCAACTATGAGATACAGACTAATCGTATAATGGAGCTTCAGGCGGCTCACAGGCTGAACGATTGGGGACTACTCAAGGCAACTCAAAAAATGGGTAGGGATTTATATGGTAACTCTGATAACGAGATCAATCTCTTTACATGGTTTATCATGACCAAACTTGGGTATGACGTGAAAGTGGCATTTAACCAGACTCGGATTTTTATCCTTTTTCCTTTTGACAGACGACTTTTCAATATCCCGTTAATCGCTATTGATGGGAAACGTTACTACACAATACAGCTTGGCATTCAAACCGAAAGGCCGGGAGCTCTCATCTCTTACAAAGGATCCTATCCTGAAGCTGATAAAAAAATCAGCCTGCGATCTGAGGAATTACCAATACTCCCTGAGGCAAACCGTGACAAAGAAGTACGCTTCTACTGGGATTCACAGCTATATACTTTTTCTGTTCCATTCAACTACAATGTTATAGATTATTTTAAAAGTTTCCCAAGTACTGAATTAGATATTTATGTAAATGCAGGGATTAGCAAAAAAACTTCCGAGGCTCTGCTGAAAAATCTTGGAGGGATCATTGATGGATATAGTGAACCTGAGGCTGTAAACATATTACTTCGTTTTGTTCAGACTTCCTTTGATTATAAAACAGATACGGAACAGTTTGGTTATCAAAAGTACATGATCCCGGAAGAGATCTTTTACTATCCATATTCTGATTGCGATGACAGAACAGTCCTGCTGGCATTTCTTGTGCGTGAATTGCTTGGTTTGCCTGCAGTAGGGCTTCGTTATCCCAACCATCTTGCTCTTGCTGTACAGTTAACCGACAGACCAATTGGTGATTCAGTCCATTACAAGGGATCAAATTACACTGTTGCAGATCCAACCTATATCAATGCTACGATTGGAATGACCATGCCGCAATTTAGAAATGTACAACCGGAGATTATTGAAATCTGAATAGATTCATTTGTTGCAAGATTGTGATGAATAAATTATAATATTACCTCTATCCTCAAATAAAACAATTAACAATATGAAAAAGCTACTTTTTTTTCTATCCATTTTGGGTTGGCTTCTGCTTCTATCTTCGTGTAAAAGTTCTGAAGAGGTCCATTTTACAGATGAAGTTCGGATGAGTGATGATGTAGAGCTTGTAGATGATGGACTCCCGGCATTTATAAACACACCACCCATTGATACAAATGAATTTTTATATGCTACAGATTCACATGTTTCATCACGAAGAGACATGGCCAGAAGACAGGCTGTCTTGAAAGCAAACACTAACATGGCATCCAAGCTCGTATCTAAGGTTGAAGCACTTGATCAGATTTTTCAGGAGGATGTAAGTGATGGAGATCGGGATCGTTATAGTGCTGCATTTACCCTCGCAAGCCGGCAGATTACTTCTTCTAATCTAACTGGTACTGCACTTTATCAATCTCATTGTGATCAAGACGATAGAAACAGATACGAATGTTTTGTTTTGGTTCGCATGCCGGTTGGAGCTGCAAGAGATGCATTGCATAATGCTCTTTCAAGAGACGAGGAGCTCTATATTCGATTTAAGGAATCGAGAGCATTTGATGAACTGGAGCACAATCTTGAACGTCTGGGATTGAATTAATCAGAATATTTCACCCTATATGTTTACTTGCCGAACGGTCAATCTTTACTTGTCTGTCCTATTTTTATTATTGACTTTTGCCTTGTCAATGAATAGTCTCCAGGCACAACAGCTTCAGGAAATGGAGATTGTTCCGATTGAGAATCCCGGTTCAGAAGAAAGATTTATCGTATTGGATCACCAAGGAAAAGTCTTTCTCTTTCAGATCCAGCATCACAACCTTGAATTTCAGTTCAAGCTTTCAGATTCTTGGAGAGAGAGGCAACCCGGAAGCCGGTGAATATGTGGTGATCGTAGAACCTGAGAATCAGATCATTACCGTGAGTGCCCCGGGATATATAGCCCAAAGAATTTCTCTTCGGGCTCTTTCTCCGAATCAATTTAATTATTACACAGTTGAACCGGTTCTTCAATCAATTACAGATACTGGTTCACTGCTGGTTCGATCCAATCCAGCCGGTGCAAAGTTCACCATCGTTGGAATCCCCGGTGTACATACAACCCCGGCCAGTTTTGATGACATCCTTGCACAGACATATACAGTACGCTTTGAACTGGATGGTTATGAATCGAATGAGACACAAATACAGGTGGATCCTTTGAGGCCGAATCTTCACGATGAAATCCTTATTCCCACATTTGGATTTCTGACACTCAATACGGAAGATGCGCAACTATTGGTCTCAACGGAAGCTGTTACTGAGGAGTATCGGATTAATTATTCTCCCGGACAGCAAAGGCAACTCGATGTTGGTACATATAATTACAGAGTAACCCGCAGATATTTCAGGGATGCTACCGGAACGTTTGAAATCAACCCGGGGGAGAATACTGAACTTAATGTTGCTTTGGAACCGGATTTTGCAAGTATGAGAGTCCGGACGAATGTCCCGCGGTTTACATTACGCGCCGATGATAATGAGGCTCCTGAATCTGGCAGGATGGATATCATCTATCTTGAACGCGGGCAACGTACTGTGACAGTTGATGCGCCGGGCTATGCGAGTGAAACTATTTCACTGCTTGCCCGAGCGGGTGCAACAATCGATACAACTATAACCCTTTTCTCCATGCAAGAACTACAGGAGAGGCAACGCCTTGAGGCTCTTCCCCGCGGAATTCTAAATCTCAGCAGTGACGTGGATGCCGAAATATACATTAACGGAGAAAATCGTGGGACAGGCAGTGTCAGCCTCTCCATGGTTCCTGATACCTACCAGATTGAGATGCGACACGAACTGGGACGTGAGCGATTTTCGGTTCGGGTGCCATCGGCAGATATTGCCGAACAGCATATCATATTCTTGCCATCCAAAAGTACGGCATTGACCCGTTCTGCCCTGCTACCCGGAATGGGTCACATCTACACAAAACGCTCGCGTGGGTACCTATATCTCGCTTTGGCCGGTTCTGCTGCAGGCTATGCTGTTTACAACTTTCTGGATTATAACTCTTTAAGCAGCGATCATGACTTGGCAATAACCAATTATCAGAACGCAGGGTCACTGCAGGATGCCTCCCGGTTCCGGAGCGAGATTCATGAGATGTATTCTGCCCGGGTATCCGCCCATGATAATATCCTAATCGGAGTCGGGGCATTCGGGGCTATCTATCTGCTTCAACTGGCTGATGTTGCCATCACCTCCCCGCGGTTTGGCTATCGCACGGAAAACGGCAATGAGTTCCGCGCCGGTTTGATGGCAGGGCGGATAGGTATTCAACATCGGTTTTAAAGAATACGGGGTCTTCAGTGAAAACTTTTATACAGCATACTTCTATCAAACTATCGCTTTTTTTCCTGCTGCTCGTTTCCTGTAACAAGCCTACCGAGTTTACAGATTTCAGCAACCCCTATGATGAACTGAGTAGTTCCTATATTCCGGCGCCTAACCTGAATACTGTAGAGATGTTTGATATCCGTGCACTTGAAGCGTGGTCTGGTGGGGAGTTTACCAATGACTACGGTAAGCCGATTACAGCCAAAGGTGTCTGCTGGAGCATCGAACAAAACCCCACCATTGCGGATAATTGCACAAATGAGGGGGGGTATGGACGCATTCCAGAGTCATCTGACAGAACTGGAACCGGATGAAACGTATTATGTTAGAGCTTATGCTACAAATGCGGATATGACCATCTATGGAGGGCAGCGGGAGTTTAGTACTCGTGGTTACTATCCACTAACAATAACAATCGAAGGACACGGAGAGGTAGATCAGCAGATTATTCAGCCCAAAACTACGGAATATGTTTACGGAACAATTGTTCAACTGAGAGCGGTGGCTGCACCGGGTTGGGTATTTTCTAAGTGGTCTGGCGATACAACGAGCACTGAAGAGACCATTGTGATAGAGGTTGAGGGAAAAAAGGAATTAAAGGCAATTTTTATCACAACTCCGAAGGTAAGTACCACTTCAATAAGCAATATCACAGTAAATTCAGCCCGAAGCGGTGGAAACGTCACCGATGATGGAGGAGCTACAGTAACCAACAGAGGCGTGTGTTGGAGCACCTCTCAAAACCCAACCAAATCTAATTCCTGCACGAGTGATGGCACTGGCACCGGATCCTTTACAAGCAACCTAAACAATTTGAACCCGGATACTCGATACTATGTGAGAGCCTATGCAGAAAGCTCTGCAGGAATAGCTTACGGCAATCAAAGAAGCTTTATAACATTAAGTGGCAGGGATAATACAACAACGGTAGTAGATGTTACCAATCCTGCAACGGGAAGAACCTGGATGGATCGAAATTTGGGTGCAAGTCGGGCTGCTACAAGTATGACCGATTCACAGGCCTATGGTGACTTATACCAGTGGGGTCGGGCTGCTGATGGTCATCAGAAACGAAATTCCCCAACGACCTCCAAACTGAGCAACAGCGACCAGCCAGGCCATGGAAACTTTATCATTGGTTCAAATGACTGGCGCAGCCCACGAAACGATAACCTATGGCAGGGAGTGAATGGCATCAACAATCCTTGCCCATTAGGCTACCGTATTCCAACGGAAGCCGAATGGAATGAAGAGCGCCAAAGCTGGAGTAGCGGCAATGCCTCCGGGGCTTTTAACTCCCCGCTGAAACTGCCTGTGGCGGGCTACCGCGGCGCCAGCAGTGGTTCGCTCTTCTCTGTTGGCTCCAGTGGCCTCTATTGGTCGGGTACCGTAGTTGGTTCGAGCTCGCGGCTCCTGCTCCTCCGTAGCAGCAATGCCGGCATGTACAGCGACTACCGCGCGCTCGGATTCTCCATACGTTGCCTCAAGAATTGACACTTATGATTTATTCCGACACTTACGACACTTAGCCTGAGCGTTCCGCAAGGACGCGAAGGCGCAGAACACCGCCTGTGGCGGTCGACTAATTTTTTGATTGATGACC
>LKNA01000184.1 GCA_001564065.1 Chitinophagaceae bacterium T5-Br10_B2g13 | reverse complement strand
TGATACTCTTTGATGGTTTTGATCACTTCATCACTCAGTGAGTAAGGAGGCAGAACGGCTGTTGAATCACCGGAGTGAACGCCGGCCGGCTCAATGTGCTGCATGATTCCGGCGATGTGAAGCTGACCTCCATCGTAAACCGAATCCACATCCACCTCTACGGCGTGTTCAAGATACTTGTCAATGAGGAAGGCGTTTTCGGGATGTGTTTTCAGGATGTTGGCGACATATTTCCGGAGCTCTTCTTCCTTCACCGCAATCCTCATTCCCTGCCCGCCGAGTACGTAGCTTGGGCGGATCAGTACGGGATATCCGATTCTACCTGCAATTTTTACAGCTTCCTCAACTTCTCTTGCCGTGCCATATTCAGGGAAAGGAATATCCAGTTTTTGCAGGAATTTGGAGAATTCACCGCGGTCCTCTGCAAAGTCAATCATCTCAAAATCGGTTCCGAAGATCTTGATTCCCTCTTCCACGAATCGTTTTCCAAGCTTAAGAGCCGTTTGCCCGCCAACCTGTAGAATAACTCCTTCCGGTTTTTCATGGTCGATGATATCGAGTACCCGCTCCCAATAAACCGGCTCAAAGTAGAGCTTGTCGGCAAAGTCGAAGTCTGTAGATACAGTCTCGGGATTACAGTTCACCATAATGGCCTCATAGCCCATCTCTTTTGCCGCCAGTACAGCATGCGTGCACGAATAGTCAAACTCAATTCCCTGGCCGATTCGGTTCGGGCCACTGCCGAGAATCAATACTTTTTTGCGGTCGGTAACTTCACTCTCATTCTCGCTTTCGTAAGAGGAATAATAATATGGAGTTTGCGCCGGGAATTCGGCCGCGCAGGTATCCACCATCTTAAAGGATGGTTTGAGACCCAGCTCAATTCTTCGATCCCGAACTTTTTTATCGTCAACTTTTTCGCCGCTCTTGCTTAGAAGATAAGCAATTTGGGAATCGGAGAAGCCGGCCTGTTTCAGCTCAAAGAAGTCC
Source organism: Chitinophagaceae bacterium T5-Br10_B2g13 (assembly GCA_001564065.1). Taxonomy (GTDB): domain Bacteria; phylum Bacteroidota; class Rhodothermia; order Balneolales; family Balneolaceae; genus Rhodohalobacter. The sequence goes on along the minus strand of LKNA01000184.1, from coordinate 5,987 downwards.
TCTTTGGAGATCTCTTTCAGAGTCTGACCTTCCGTACGATTTTCCAGCGAAACCATATACCGAATCTGTTGCAGGAACCAGGCGTCTACTTTTGTGATGTCGGCAATTTCCTCAACCGATGCTCCAAGCTTGAAGGCGTTCCGGATCTGCATAGAACGATCCCAATATGGCTTTAACAAACGCTCACGAACCGTTTTTCGGTCAAAATCTTCGTAACCGTCAGCGCCCAAGCCATCGCGGCCCACCTCAAGTGATTGCCACGCTTTGTTAAGGGCTTCAGGGAAGTTTCGTCCGATCGACATCACTTCACCCACCGCCTTCATTTGTGTGGTCAGTTCTTCATCCACACCGGGAAACTTGTCGAAGTTGAAACGAGGGATCTTGCAGACCACATAATCGATGCTTGGCTCAAAGCAGGCCGATGTGGTTCCGGTAATCTGATTTTTGAGTTCATCCAGTGTATATCCAACGGCCAGCTTGGTTGCTACTTTTGCGATTGGGTATCCGGTTGCTTTGGACGCAAGTGCCGAAGAGCGACTCACCCTTGGATTGATTTCAATGGCCACCAATCGGTCACTTCCCGGCTCCATGGCAAACTGCACGTTACAACCACCGGCAAAGGTTCCTATACTGCGCATCATCTTAATGGCCGCATCTCGCATCTGCTGAAGCTGTTTGTCGGAGAGCGTTTGTGTAGGGGCCACCGTTACAGAGTCACCGGTGTGAACACCCATCGGATCCATATTCTCAATAGAGCATATGATGATTACGTTATCGTTGGCATCTCGCAGAAGTTCTAGTTCATACTCTTTCCATCCAAAGATAGATTCCTCAATCAGCACCTGGTGCACCGGGCTCATTTCGAGGCCGCGCAGCACTTTTCGCTCAAATTCATCCTCATTCCAGACGATACCACCTCCGGCTCCACCCATGGTGAACGAAGGCCGGATTACGATTGGGAGTCCGCCCAGCTCTTCTTTGATCTCTTTCGCATCAAGGAGGGATTGAGCCGTGCGACTCTTACACTGTTCAATTCCGATGGATTCCATTTTATCCCGGAATAGCTGTCGGTCTTCGGTTAGTTCTACCGCATCTATATCAACTCCAATAATTTGAATGTTGTGCTCTTTCCAAAAATTCTCTTTTTCAAGATCGCGGCAGAGGTTCAGCCCTGTTTGGCCACCCATTGTCGGGAGTACGGCATCCGGGTTTTCTTTGGCTACAATTTCCCGGATGGAGTCGGTCGTCATCGGCAGCATGTAGACCGCATCGGCCATAATCGGATCCGTCATGATGGTAGCCGGATTCGAGTTGATGAGCACAATCTCATATCCCTCTTCCTGAAGGGAGCGGCAGGCCTGTGAGCCGGAGTAGTCAAATTCGCAAGCCTGGCCAATTACAATGGGGCCTGAACCAATGATCAAAATTTTGTTGATGTCGTCGCGTCTGGGCATTTTTTAAGTTTTTTTGTAGTCGTTTAAAAAAATTAAAGTACTTACTTAATTCTCGTTACGTAGCTCCGCTGTAGAACACTAGGTGGAGAACTATGCAATCAAATCTCACATCTACTTCTGTTCCTTCATCATGTCGATAAACTGATCAAACAGATACGCTGAGTCATGCGGGCCGGGAGATGCTTCGGGGTGATACTGCACCGAAAATCCCGGGAAGTTTTTAAACTTTAGTCCCTCAATGGTACCGTCGTTCAAATTGACGTGAGTCACTTCCGCGATCTTTTCATCCAGCGAATCTTCATCAACGGCAAAGCCGTGATTTTGTGTTGAAATTTCCACAAGTCCGGTTGAGAGGTTTTTCACGGGCTGATTAGCGCCGCGGTGACCTACAAACATCTTTGTGGTTTTCAGGCCTTCACTTAGCGCCATCAGCTGGTGACCGAGACAGATGCCAAACATCGGCTTTCCGGTGCTCTTTGCGTAATTCACGGCTTCCATTGCATATTCAGCAGTAGCTGTGGGGTCGCCGGGACCGTTGCTGAAAAAGTATCCGTCGGCTTCCCACTCTTTAATCTCCTCTGCCGTAGTTTTTGCAGGGAAAATGCGCAGTGTGCATCCGCGCTGGTTCAGATTGTTGATGATATTCTGCTTAATGCCGTAGTCGAATGCGGCAACCCGGTAGTCATCTTTTCCATTTATGGTTTGAGCTTCGGAGCGCGTTACTTTGGTTGCCAGTTCCAGTCCTTCCATGTCGTCCCACTCTTTGGCCATTTGGACGAGTTTTTCATCATCCATCTCTGTACTGGAGATCACGGCGTTCATCACACCTTTTTCCCGAACATGCCGGACCAGCATGCGGGTGTCGACACCGCTTATGCCCGTAATTTTATTGTCTTCGAGATATTCCTGAAGGCTACGGTCTGCCATAGTATTGCTGTACTCATCCGAGAAAGAACGGCAGATTACACCGGCAACCATCACTTTCCGGGCCTCGTCGTCGCGGGGCTGAGTACCATAATTTCCGATGTGCGGGTAGGTCATCATCATCAACTGGCCATAGTAGCTCGGGTCGGTGAAAATTTCCTGGTAACCGGTCATGCTGGTATTAAAGCAGAGCTCTCCGCCGGTAATACCGTCGTGACCAATGGCCCGGCCTTTAACGACGGTACCATCGCTGAGTGCAAGTTTTGCAGGTTTTTGTTTAGGCGTAACTGGAGTCATATCTGGTTTGATTTAAAGTCTGATTCAAAGATGGTATTGGGAGTGCAAAAACTTTGAAAGGGGAAAGGGAAGTGATAAAACAATTGGCCAAAAAAAATCCGACAACGGAAACCGTGTCGGATGTGTGAAAAGAAAATTCGTATGTGCAGATGTTCGGATTTGGCGATTTCATCAGCTCTGTTTCAAAGTTTCGACAAGGTAAGAAGTCAGTAGAAAAGTTGAAAGGATTATTTGTGGATTTAATCTAAATGTGCATTAAGATTTAAGAAGGTTTATAAAATGGCTATTGAGAGTGATGTAGTAATCGCCCTTCGGTTTAATTTCCGTTTTCAATAGCTCCATTTCCAACTGCGCCATCAATGATATAGTAAATCTCTTCGCCCGGCCCTACAGGAATGCCTAACCCAAACACCATCAAATAAAACAGAATGATCCAGCCAATTAAAAAGAAGATACTGTAGGGCAGCATCATCGCGATGATGGTTCCGATACCGAGATCTTTATCGTACTTATTGGCAAACGCCAGAATCAAACCGAAATAACTCATCATTGGGGTGATGATGTTTGTCACGGAGTCACCAATTCGATAGGCGGCCTGTATCACTTCGGGTGTGTAGCCGATAAGCATCAGCATGGGAACGAAGATGGGTGCAGTAACGGCCCACTGAGCCGAGGCGGAGCCGAGCATCAGGTTTACAGAGCCTGAAACCAATATAAACCCGATAAAAATGATGGGGCCGGTAGCGCCGATATTCTGCAAAAACTCGGCACCCTTTACGGCAAAAATCTGCCCCAGGTTGCTCCATCCGAAATATGCAACAAACTGAGCAGCAAAAAATACGATGACTATATAAAGCCCAAGAGTAGACATCGCGTTCGACATCCCTTTGATGATATCACGATCGGATTCCATGGTTCCGACAAGTTTTCCATAAACAAATCCCGGTATCAGGAAGCAGATGAAAATGAAAGTTACAACGCCACGGAGGAATGGAGAGTCTTTCCAGTCTCCGGTTTCAGGATTTCTTAAAATTCCGTTTTCCGGTACAATGGTGAGTGCTAAAACTCCCATCATAATTACAATCGATACACCGGTCCATTTCAGCGCACGAATCTCTTTGTCTGTAAGCGGATCCATGGAAGCTTCTTCGGAGAGATCTTCCATCGCCATACTTTCGTCATATTCGCCAAGCTTTGGCTCTACGATACGAAGTGTAACAAAAGCCCCGATAGCCGTAATCATAAACGTGCTCACAAACATGAAGTAGTAGTTTGCGGTGGCAACAACCACGTAATCAGGGTCGATCAGGTTGGCAGCTTCCTGTGTAAGTCCGGCCAGGAGCGGATCGATGGTTCCCAACAGAAGGTTGGCGCTGTACCCTCCCGAAACACAGGCGAATGCACATGCGAGGCCGGCCATCGGGTGGCGACCCATACTATGAAAGATAACGGCAGCAAGCGGAACCAGAACTACATAACCCATCTCCGAAGCAGTATTAGAAATTACCGCAGAGAAACAGATGGCAATAGTTACCAGGTTTTTTGGCGTTACAATAAAACGAAAAATCCTTTTGGGAATAGCGGTGATTCCGCTGCCTACATCTCCTTCAGGCTTAAATGAAGCAGCTTTTAGTACAATACCTCGGATAACTGCACTAATCAAACCTGAATGTTCTGCAACACCCACACCAAGCAAGGCAACCAGAACAACACCCAGAGGCGCGAACCCGGTAAAGTTGGATACCATGTTGGTTACGATCATCCGGAGACCTTCGGCGTTTAGCAGACTGACAGGCCGAATAATGCCGTCCGGCGCTCTTCCGCTGGACCCCTCAGGTCGGGGATCGGCTGCGCTCCACTCAAGCCATTCGGCCAGACCGCTAATTAAGACTACGCCAAAAGCAAACAGTGCAAAGAGTGTTACCGGGTGAGGTAGCAGATTTCCGAGCCACTCCACAAAATCGAGAAATCGGGTAAAAAGTGTTTTCTTCTCTTTTCCCTGCTCAGGTACGTTTGGGTCATCTGTTTTTGGATATTCACTCATAAAATCTGAAGGTGTCTAACAGTTAATGACATTAGTTACTTATTTAGCTGCCCGGTTTGAAAGCAACTTTGAAAAGATACCCGGTGGTTGTCGCAACAGCCCCGATTAGTCCGCTAACGACAAATGTAATCAAAAGAACCTGGTCGGAACTACTAAGTTGAAGTGTTGTTGCTATCCTGCCGGTGAGAATGGCTTCATTCATAACATGAATGTAGAATGCCTGAATAAACCACGCAGACCCTACGCCCGCAAATCCAATCAGGAAAGAGTGTATCCATCGGTCGAGCAGCCAGGCACCAATGGCAAGAGCCGGTAAAATACCGATCCACCATGGGAAGAAAAGATTTAAAAACCAGGTTAAAACAAAAATGATAAAAAAAGCGAGCATCCGGTCAACTCATGTTTAAAATTACAACTATGGAGTATATCAGATTATCAGTTAATTCGAAATAAATGGCCGAGGATATTTTTTTGACTAACGAAAACTAAAATAACGCATAAAAACTTTTAAAAAAGCGATTTTCTTTCATATAAATCGGTCAGAACTTACCGACTCAATTTTGATCTGATAACGATTATTCTGATCTTTAACCTCTAAATTTTATAGCGTTAAAAATATATTCACAAACAGAAATTAAGTATACATCAGCATGGCAAAGGTTGAAGTCGTGATGCCCCAAATGGGTGAATCCGTAATGGAAGGAACCGTTATTGAGTGGGCCAAAAAAGTTGGGGACAAGGTAGAAGTAGACGAAACGCTTCTCGAAATTGCAACAGACAAGGTGGATACTGAGGTACCATCGCCTGAGGCAGGAGTTCTTGTAGAAATTTTAGTAGAAGCTGATGAGACTGTAGAGGTAGGTCAGCCAATAGCCATAATCGATACCGATGGAGATGCTTCTGCTGCAACCTCTGAAGATTCCGGTGATGATGTTCAAGAAGAATCGTCTGTTGAGGAAGAGCCACAGGAAGCTGAAGAAGCTGCACAATCTACCGAAGCTCAATCAGATTCCGGATCCGGCGGATCGGACGAGGGCGAACGTATTGAAGTGGTGATGCCTCAGATGGGTGAATCGGTAATGGAAGGCGAAGTGATAGAATGGCTGAAAAGCGTTGGAGACACTGTAGAAGTGGACGAACCACTTCTCGAAATTGCTACCGATAAAGTGGATACCGAAGTTCCATCACCTGAAGGCGGCACACTTGTAGAAATTTTAGTAGAAGCCGGCGATACGGTAGAAGTGGGTCAGCCCATTGCGATTATCGGT
>LKNA01000183.1 GCA_001564065.1 Chitinophagaceae bacterium T5-Br10_B2g13 | reverse complement strand
GGCAGAAAACGTACCCGATATTTCTTATCCCGATCGCGATAGTAGCGGTGAAGACGAACCACCAACTCCATATCCTCACCGACGGTATCGTGCAGATATCCGCCAACCTTAACCACAGATTCCCGGTCAAAAACACCGAAAGCACCGGAAATAATCAGCAGGCTGTCAAAATAGTCCCAGCCGGTTCTGCCAAACAGAAAAGCCCGAAGATACTCCACGGCCTGAATTCGACCAATCGTGGAATCAGGCACCTTCACTTCAGAAACTTCTCCAAGTTCAAACTTACAACCGTTTGCAACCCGAACAACACCGCCCACAGCAACAGTTGTAGGGTCTGCCACAAATGCCATCAGCATCTGCTGAAGTACTGTCGGCTCGAGCAGCGTGTCGGAATCGACTGCACAGATCAAATCTTTCCGGGACACATTGATACCCGCATTTAACGCATCCGCTTTGCGGCCGTTTTCCTTATCCACCACAAAAAGATTGGGATAGCGATGGCTACCATACACAGCCTTAATTGGCTTGGTTTCAATAGATTTTGGAATAAACCTGTCAATTTTTTTGAGCTGAAAGTGATTGATCAATTTTTCGAGCGTACTGTCTTTACTCCCATCGTTCACTACTATGATTTCGTAATCGGCAAACTCCAGGTGCAGCAACGCTTCTGTAGATTCAATAATTGAAGCCTCTTCATTATAGGCCGGAGCCAATATGCTTATCGATTTGTAGAGCCTTGTATCAAACAGCCCGCTAAGCTGAAAAATAGAGCTCTCTTTCTTCGATCTCTTCGTCTGTATATAGGAGAATATGATGAGCGTGATGTATGAAAAATTCACAAACACAAAGTAGAAGAAGAGCAAAACGTTGATCACAATCAGTATTGCAGCTAAAATCTCCATTAATACTCCATATCCTTTGATGCTTCAATTTCACCGAGCAACTCTTTGTATTCATCGGTATCTATACCGGGCAGATTCAGGTCGTTCAATTGAACATCAGGATAGTTTGATAAGGATTTAGCAGCATAAAACCTTACATAAAAATCCCGGTCCAGCATTAGCCACTTTAAGATCGGTTTGCTGACGGGATCCAAGAAAACTCCCATCGCTTTTGCCGATGACTCACGCACTTCGCGATGCTCTGAAACAGAGTATGTGGTATGCACATCGTCCAGAACTTCATTCATTCCAAATTGAGACAAAACATCAATCAACGCAGAGGCAATAAGATCCGAATGCTCTTCCTCTAAATTCTGAAACTCGGATAGCAGAAAAGCAGCGCTTTCGTAAAAATTCAGCTCACCCAGAGTTCTGATCAAAAGTGCCGTTCGCTTATTAGTGTACTCTTTACTAGCTATAAATCGCATCAACAGATGAGCTTCCACTTCGCTGTCTTCACTTGACTGCAGCTGAAATTCTTTAAAAATATCATTCAGCGCCTGATCCGACACGCCTGCGTTAACCAAAAGGTTGTGAATAGCCTCTCTCTTCTGCTCTGCTGAACCATGAACAATAACAGCCATACATGATGCATAGGCCAACATTGGATAGCTACTGGAACTGTACGACAAAATTTTTGACAGAATGCTTTTTTTGATCTTCTTCTGCCTTGAAAAATAGAGGCACGCCTTGGCTCTTTCCAGGGGATCTTTTGTCTCAAACCGGTCGATAAAAAAGCTTCGGATAGGCGGTAAGTTCAGCAATCTTTTCAACCGTTCTTCCTCATCACCCTCCAATGTTCTATCCAGCTCATTCGTAATTTGCATTAATATACTGTAGTCAGTATCAGTAGAAAGTTCAGACTTCAGGTTCTCAAAACTCAGATCACCGGACACATACTGAATCACTAAAACTGAAAGTCTCTCTCTGATTTTATTCTCTTTTTTGTCTCTCAGGTTGAGCATCCAGCGACTGTATATAGCTCCAAAAAATACGATAGAACTGAAAATTGCCAGGAAGACGACAACCACCAGCACAATTTGTTCAGCATGAGTATTTAAAAAATCTATCAACAGAGCCTATTGTTTTAATACTCGATTTAATCGAAGAAGAAACTCGTCCATTTTGAAAGGCTTTGGAACATATTCCATCGCGCCAAGATTAAAACCGCGGGAAACGTCTTCCGATCGTTTTTTACTCGACAGCATCAACACTTTAATCGTATCAGAATCAAAATCTTCATCGTCCTGCAGTTTCTGTAAAATTTCGAATCCGGACAGGCCGGGTAGCATGATATCCAGAACCACTAAATCTGGCTTTAACTCTTTAATTGAATTGTACCCCTTAACACCATCTTTTTCGTGATACACTTCATGACCGAGTGACTTCAGCCGGTAGGTTATCAGCCGGGCAGTCATCTCTTCATCTTCAATCACTAAAATTTTATGTTGAGCCATTAAATTGTGCAGATTGGGTTTAATTGTAACTAAGGCTCAAAATATAAGGATTTTAAGACGAAGACTAAGATTGAGCGAATTAGATGCGAATAATATTGAATAAACCCGATAAGGTGCTGTTAATTAAAAAGTGAACTTTGTATCATCAAGAAAATTCAGTCAACTATTATGAAAAAAAACCTTGTTGTTGCTTTTGGCGGAGCATCCCCAGAGCATGAAGTTTCTGTTCTCACAGCCATGCAGGCTATGGCTGCCCTCGAAAAATCCCCATATAACATTCTGCCTCTGTATATCGCCAAAAATGGCAAATGGTACACCGGCGAATATCTTCTTGACCTGAAGCACTATGAAGATCTCGATAAAGTTACCAAACAAGCCGCACCATCTTACTTTACACATAACGAATTGGGGCAAGCAGTTCTAACAGAGGTTAAAAGCGGCTTTTTTACAAAAAATGAGGAGTACGTCATCTATGCCGTACTAACTGCTTTTCACGGAGCGGCCGGAGAAAATGGATCCTTTCAGGGTGTTTGCGAAATGTACAACGTTCCCTACACAGGCAGCGGAGTTATGGGAGCTGCAATTGGAATGGACAAAGTAACGGCAAAGGCATTGTGCAGATCAGCCGGCCTGCCCGTTGTGGAAGGAATCGATTTTTTTGAATCACAATGGGTCGAAGAACAAGACACTATATTAAATGATATACAAAAGCTGACCTACCCGGTTATCGTTAAACCGGTTCACCTTGGAAGCAGTATCGGGGTTAAAGTTTGTCCGGATCAGAAAGCTCTATTAGAGGCCGTTGAGACGGCATTTCGTTACGATGAACATCTCTTGGTAGAGAAAGCGATCTCTCCCTTAACCGAGATCAACTGTTCGGTAATGGGGAACGGGCAAGACTGTAAGGCTAGCGTTTGTGAAAGGCCAATGGGAACCGAAGAGCTGCTCTCTTTTAAGGACAAGTATATGCGGGATGATGCGGCCAAAGGAATGGCTTCAGCTGATCGGGTAATTCCGGCTGATATTTCCGACACCCTGGCATCATCTATTCAGGAAACATCAAAAAAAGTATTCCGCCTGTTCAACTGCAGCGGACTTGCACGTCTCGATTTTTTAGTTGAATCAAATACAGAAAAGTTCTATTTCAATGAGATCAACACCATTCCTGGATCTTTCTCGTTCTATCTCTGGAAAGAGTCTGGAATAGATTTTGATCAGCTGCTTAAGGAGTTGATTGAAGTAGCCGTCTCAACCCATCAAAAGAAAAATGGCCGGATTCTCACATACGAAACAAACTTACTGAGTCAGAAAGCTGTTAAGGGGATTAAAGGTCTTAAAGGCAATAAATAGCTATGAAAATTACACTGTTTAAAAAACTACTTGTTCTGCTCCCACTGATGCTACTTTTATATAGTTGCGGAACTACAGATACCGTAACTGTTGTGGATCGATCACCTGAAACCGCTACTGAACGACCGGCTGACGATGCCCAGCAGCCACAGGATGAATTTCAGCAGTTAAAAGTGGGGTTACTTGAGCCTGTTACCAATTTTGATCCTCTTTTTGCTGACAATCTGAGCACAATGCGTGTAATCGCTTTGATTTACGATGGCCTGTTCAAACTGAATCATGAAGGTGAACCTGAACCCGCCCTTGTCCGTGAATTTTCCGTTTCTGATGATGGACGCCTGTATGAAATAAAAATAAACAGAGATCTCTATTATCACGACAGCAACGTATTCAGCGCAGGTGTTGGAAGGCGTATTCACGCAGAGGATGTTCGCTGGTCCTTTGAAAGAACGGCAAAAGTTGATGTACCGCCAACAGCATCACAGCTTCTGATGAACGTTACAGGATATGAAAACTATTTTACGGAACAGCGCACCGTTTATGATGAATCAAAACGTGTTTTAGACCGGATTACCGGAATTGAAGTAGTCGACGCTGAAACCATCCGATTCACCCTAAATCAACCTGATGACGCTTTCCTCCAAAAACTTGCATCACCATATTTATCAATTTACCCCAGAGAAGCAGTCCAAAACAGTGCCGGCGGGCTTAGAAATACCCCGGTTGGTACAGGGGCTTACGTTTTAAATTCTGCGGAAGACCGGGAAATTGTTTTAAACCGAAATCCATCTCCAAGATTCGCGGACCAGATAGAAAAATACCCGATCAATCGAATTGATTTTACACATCAAATTTCAGAAGCCGAAATGTTTCAGAGCTTTGCCAGGGAAGAGATCGACTGGCTGCCAGAACTTGGTCCTCAGATAAAAAATCAGGTTACGGGAAGTGACTCCAATCTCCTGCCAACGTATGAAAATCAGTTTATTTTAATTCAAAACGGTGCCAAGCGCCACACCTTAATCTATCTGAATCAACACAGAGATCATAACCTGAGCTTCCTTAAAGGTCGGTTATCCCAATTAAATACGGAGCAGTTAACCTCTCCCGGAACGATCTCCTTTGATCCCTTTGAACCTTCCGATTCTGATTCAGAAGAAGATACACCATCAGAAATATATATCCCGTTTACAGATAGCCCGTTTGCAAGAGTGCTTTTTACAGATATCAATAACGCTGTTATTCAGCCTGAAGCTTCACTGGCTTTTTTGGATATCCGGGCTGTAACTCCTGAATCTTCATTGTACAGCAGTTCGACTGATTCCTTTCACTACAGGTTTTTCAACAGCAGAAATTACGCCGGTTATTGGTTATCTGCCGACTCTATCATTATTGGAATTCATCACAGCTATATTGATGGAATTATGCCAACCTCTGTTCCCTGGCTTCTCCCACTGGAGGGGCTGTCTGTCGACCGACCAGAACGGGATGCCTCATGAAGTTTTGCATTCTCGCAAATCCGGAAAAATACTCAGTGCAGGAACCTGTAGAGCAGGTCATTAAATGGTGCTCAACAAACAACCACTCTCTGTTTTTAACAGAATCACTACAGTCTCAATTTCCTAAAATAAGCTGGACAGATCGCGTAAAAACATTCTCTACCGAAATTGAGGCTGTTCAGAAGTCAGACATTATTATAGCCATTGGGGGAGACGGAACACTGCTTCATACGGCTCACCTGATCAAAGAGACCGACACCCCGGTATTGGGAATCAATTCTGGAAAATTGGGATTCATGGCAAACGTTCAACCGGATGCTATTCATCATGCACTTGATCATATTTCAGCCGGTGATTATAAAATAGATCGCAGAACACTTTTGCAGGCTTCCTCGTCAGGAGGAAATACCTACTACGCTCTGAACGAATTTCTGTTTACAAAAAAAGACACCTCTTCGATGATAACGATCCGTGCGGATTACAACGGGGAGTTTATCAACAATTATTGGGCCGACGGGCTGCTTGTTTCAACCCCTACCGGTTCAACAGCCTATAACCTATCCACCGGCGGACCGATTGTTATGCCATCCACTCCGGTGATGCTACTCACTCCCATCAACCCGCATACTCTTACAACCCGGCCACTGGTTCTGCCTGATCATAACACCCTGAAAATCAAGAGTGCTGAAAGTGGGAAACATACGCTTTTTGCCTACGACGGTATCATCCAACCCAGTGAAACCGAGTTTGAGGTGCACATCAAACGAAGCGATTACTCCATTCAGTTAATTCAGCTTCCCGAACAAAACTATTTCGAAACACTGCGAAATAAACTGATGTGGGGTCTTGACCGGAGAAAGGGATAAAACTCTCCAAAATTACTTCAATTCCACTCATATTTCCGTTATTTTAAAGGAAGCATCTTTCAAGGGAAACTTGAAATGTTAAGAATCTGAGTTCGATTAATGGAAAAAGTCTCCCCTAACAAGGGGAGATTTAGAAGGGTGTTCATTACATATTGTAATATTCTGATAAATAGCCCCATTTATTAATACTTGTATAAATAAATTCTCAATCAAACTCAGGCAAAAAGTTTACAAGAATCATTTATTTCTAACTAAAAACAGAACAATCATGAAAGTAACAGTTGTAGGAGCCGGTGGTAATGTTGGCTCAACCGTAGCATTTAGCATTGCAGAGCGTGATTTTGCAAAAGAAGTTATAATGCTTGATATCGAGAAAAAAGATGGTGACAATACCTTTTATCCTTCTAAAGGTCGAGCTTTAGACCAGTGGGAAACAGCTCCCATATCAGGGTTTGACACACGCCTTACCGGAACCGTTGATTATGAAGACACTAAAGGATCTGATGTCTGTGTAATCACAGCAGGTGTGCCACGAAGACCGGGAATGAGCCGTGACGATCTGTTGGATATCAACAGCAAGATTGTAAAAGGTGTAACCGAACAATTGGTGAAGTACTCTCCGGATACTATTATTATTGTTGTGTCTAATCCGCTTGATGTAATGACATACGTGGCTCACACAGCCAGCGGACTCGATAAAAACAAAGTAATGGGAATGGCCGGTATTTTGGATACTGCCCGATACCGTGCATTTCTTGCACGTGAACTGGATGTATCACCTAAAGATATTCAGGCGCTTCTGATGGGTGGACACGGCGACACAATGGTTCCGCTTCCACGCTACACAACCGTTTCAGGAATTCCGGT
>LKNA01000013.1 GCA_001564065.1 Chitinophagaceae bacterium T5-Br10_B2g13 | reverse complement strand
CAACAGTGATCAGTAATATCAGCTAACTATAAAGTCGTTTAGGGAAGAACTTGCTTAATCAAACTCTGTTGGCACTGTCAATCTGTTCAACTGATACACTGAATCAACATTCACTCAGGCTAATCGGAATATTCACTGCGAGCCCGCCATCGGAGGTCTCTTTGTATTTGGAGTTCATATCCTGAGCGGTCTCCCACATCGTTTTCACAACGGCATCGAGCGGCACTCTCGCCTTATCGGGATCACTGTGAAGGGCAAGTTGAGAAGCGGTAATCGCTTTGATTGCTCCCATCGTATTACGCTCAATGCAGGGAACCTGGACAAGGCCTCCAATCGGGTCACAGGTCATTCCCAGATGGTGCTCCATTGCAATTTCTGCCGCCATCAGGCACTGATCCACGCTCCCGCCGAGCGACTCCGTTAAACCGGCAGCTGCCATCGCGGATGACACACCAATCTCGGCCTGACACCCGCCCATAGCTGCGGAAATCGTTGCTCGTTTTTTGAAAATACTCCCGATTTCTGAGGCTGTCATCAGAAAATTACTCACCATGTCTTTACAGTGGTCCCTTTTAAACGTAACCAGGTACTGAAGCACAGCCGGAATCACTCCTGCGGCCCCATTGGTCGGTGCCGTAACCACCCGACTGAAAGACGCGTTCTCCTCATTCACGGCCAGTGCAAAACAGCTTACCCAGTCGAGGATGTACGCAAAATCGTCTCCGCCGTTTCGTATCGCTTCACGCCACTCGGGATAGTCGCTGTACTCCTGGTTATTCAACAAACGTTTGTTTAAAAGCGAAGCTCGGCGCATCACCTGCAGTCCGCCGGGCAGATAACCATCCATATGGCAGCCTCGATAGATGCATGTGCACATCACCTCCCAGATCTTCAGAATCGCTTCACGGGTCTCTTCTTCCGAGCGCCACTCCATTTCATTCAAAGCTACAACACCGGAAATTGGTAGTCCCGTCTCTTTGCAAGCGGCTTTCAAATCGGCAGCCGAATCAATCGGATAGGGCAGCGGAATGTCATCGGTTTCAGAGCGATCGTCCTCATCACCCTGAACCACAAACCCGCCTCCAACGGAATAGTAGGTCTCTTTTTCGAGTGTGGTGTCGTTGAATCGTACAATAAAAGTCAGGGCATTGGGATGAAACGGTTTGATCTCATCCTTTAGAAAATGAATATGATTTTCCGGGTTGAAATCGATCCATCCCTTCCCGCCAAAATTAAGTTTTTTCTCCTGCCTGATTTTCTCCACGGTCGGATCGATCTGATCGACCTCAAAATCCACAGGATCTTTCCCGCTCAGTCCTAAAAGCAGTGCGATATCCGTACCGTGGCCCTGACCGGTTTTAGCCAGCGAGCCAAAGAGCTGCACTTCCAGATGCTCAATTTGATCTACACGATCTCCGATCACATCGATAAAACGAATAGCCGCTTTCCACGGGCCCAGCGTATGAGAACTGCTCGGACCGATCCCGATTTTAAACATGTCCAATACTGAAATGGACTCCATAGTGGTAGACTTTTAATTCTTCAAAATTACTTACAGACAGAAAATAAGCTCTTTTCGGCCTTTCTCCATATCGTTTACGCACACAACGATTTTAACGGCCTGATGTTCTGAAAACGCAGGTAATTCTGTAGTATATGTAGCTCTTTAACTTTACGTCAGATCGATACAAAATTGTCGCCAGATCCAAATCTATAAATATACCCTGACGACATTCTATCCAATTTACCGGCAAGCCATTTAGTTTCGCCCATAAATAATATGGTTCATCGGTTGGCCGGTGTTGCCCGATGTGTATGGAATGTTGATGAAGTTCGCTACAGTTGATGCAATATCAGATATCCCTACTAATTCGGTAGAGCTGCCGGAAGGTATGTCCCAGCCGTACCAGATCAGCGGAGCTCGTGTATCGTAACTCCAGGGTGCTCCATGTGTTGTACCTGTTGTTCGGCTTGAGGTAAACCACTGAGGTTCTAACCAGTAAATCACATCCCCTGATCGTGACGGGTTATATCCACGTTGGATTTTCTGATGTATAGCATCTGTAAATGTCCCTCCCCGAAGCGCATCAGCCGTAAGTGCCCCTGCAACTCCATTTACCGAAATGAGGATTTCTGCCGCATCGCGTTGCACCTGTTCAGGTCTGGCACCATTGGCATGAATCACATCATGATCCAAAAATAGCTGAGTACTTCTGAGCGTTCTTACCGGGTTAAATCCATATATATCTGTGAGCCTCTCTTCAAGCAAATCTTCGGTCTCACTTCGATTATAGTTACCTGTCGGTAACCCGAGATCGCGCATATATTGCGGATTGTGGGCAGCTCCGTGATCAGATGTAAGGAAAACCAATACGTTCTCTTTCCCGATATGTTCATCCAGGTAATTGAGCAATCGAGCAATTTCCCTGTCTAACCGGATGTAAATATCTTGAACTTCCTTAGAAGCAGGTCCGTAGCGGTGGCCGACATGGTCGGTTGAGGAGAGTGAAATAGATAGCATATCTGTAAACTCATCTTGTCCCAGTTCTTCCCCTTCAATAGCAGCATAAGCCATTTCAAATGTATACGTGTCCCCAAACGGTGTGTTCGCAAAAATTCCATTGTCGGCAATCTCGGCATAGGCCGGAAGGTCGTGCGGGAATACCGGTCGGTCCTGTCCGCGAAAGGTGCCTTCGTAAGGGTTGTCGTCTTCTATACTTTCGGTGTAGGTTTCAATCGGTCTCAGAGTTTCCCACGGTTCACTTACGTATTGGGCAGGCAGATTCCGCTCATTAAATTCATTCACCCAGTCCGGAAGTTCATCCATATAATAAGAGCTGCTAATCATCTTAATTTCGGTGTAATCAAACCAGTATGCATCCCCGGTAAAGCCGGCCGGAAGAATTGCTCCCCTGTCTTTAAGTGCAATCCCTACTGCCTTCGACCTCATGTTATTATGTAATCTCAATTCATCAGCAATGGAACTCGATAACATCCATTTTGGCGACATTTCACCTTCGTCTGATTCTGATCCCACGGTGAATACATCTGGATCTCCGGTCACATAGGTGTGTCCACCTGTATCTTTTAAAAACCAGCTATTTCCAATGATTCCGTGTACAGCAGGTGTGGTTCCGGTGTAGACGGAGGCGTGGCCCGGACCGGTATAGGTTGGAGCATAATCAAAATGGGCATTATCAAATGAAAAACCTTCGCTCATCAGCCGCTTGATTCCATCTTCTCCGTAGTGATCCCAATAGCGGTAGATGTAATCGTATCTCATCTGATCTACCATGATGCCCACCACCAGTTTGGGAGTTTCGTAATGCTCATTCCTGTCGCTTTGATCGGCTTCACATCCAACAAAAATTAGAAGTGAAGAGAACAAGATCATTGCCGAGAGTACTGCTTTAAAGGTTTTCATAAATCTGTTTTATATAAAGTTTTATTTAATCGTCTGTATCTGTATTGCTTTCTATAGTGAGGGCTTCTAAACCGTCAAAATCTTTTAAAACTCCATCAACAGGGCTGAATACGCTATATCCGTTTGCCCGATCCCTGTTACTGCTTGCACGATGGATAACTACAACTGTTACGGGATGATCAATATCGACCTATTTATACACCAAGCTCTAAAGATATCAACTCAGCTCATCATAAACATCCCTCGGTCCTGCGTGTATCCACAATTGAGAAAATTTTCCATTCACCGTCCTTTCGAATCAGATTCATGGAGTTCACGCCACAGTGACTGAACTCCACACCGCGATAAAAATGGTAATCCATCCAGGCAGTGGCCAGATCTCCATCCACATTAACTGAGATGTAGAGAATCTCCTCAATCAAGGTGCCCGGCTCGGATCCCTCAACAGATTCAATAAAACTGTTGATATCGGTCTCGTTAAGTTCAGTTCCGGCATCGGTGGATCTCACGGTATGCAGTGTCGCATTCTCATCCAGTACGGATCGCAACAGATCGCCGTCTGCAGCCTCCATCCCCTCAAAAAGAGTGAATACTGTAGTTCGAACTTCATCAGATTCATCCATCGATTCTTCAAAGGATTGGGCAATAACGGGATGACCAGCGAACAGGATCAGCAGTATACAGATTAACTTTTTCATCTTTGTCGAATTAGCTCTTGGTTTCTTGTTTATGGATTCTGGTCCAATGTACAAATCGGGTTTATGATTTATAAATAGACATGAAAATTATTTTGGATATACTTTAGTGTATTAGTATACTGGTACAGTAATCCATAATAACTGTGCTATGATAGATCTAAATAATATCTCATTCTCTTTCAAAAAAGGAGAACCACTCTTTAACAATTTAAGCTGGTCACTTCAGCCCGGTAAAACGTATGGGCTTCTTGGACTGAATGGCGCCGGAAAAACCTCTCTTTTCAACATCATTTCAGGAATGCTTTTCCCAAAGGATGGGGAGTGTAGTTTTGAAGGGAGTGCCTTCAGAGAGCGAAACCCACAATTTTTAAGCGAGCTCTTCATCGTACCGGAGCAATTTGAACTTCCTCAAATGAGTGGCGACCAATATACTCAGCTTCATGCACCATTCTACCCAAGGTTTGATGAACAGCTGATGGAGAGGTCACTTTCGGAACTACAAGTCAATTCTGAAAAGAAGATCTCAGAGCTCTCATTTGGTCAACAGAAGAAGTTTCTGCTCTCATTTGCCCTGGCAACACGCACCAAACTGCTCCTGTTGGATGAGCCGACCAACGGAATGGATATCCCGTCCAAAAGTCAGTTTCGGAAACTTCAGGCGTCATTGGATCAGCCCGACCGCTGTACGGTAATCTCTACACATCAGGTTCGGGATCTCGGTTCGATGATTGATCATGTAACGATCCTGAAGGATGGCAGAATCATCTTCAATCACTCCTTAGACGATATTTTTGAACGTCTCTCATTCATCAAAACGGAGTCCGATCAGCCAGAAAATTTTATCTATGCAGAAGAAATTCTCGGAGGACTGCACACAATTCAGCCGTTCAAAGATGGAGCCAGAAATGAGTTTGATTTGGAGTTGCTGTTTAATGGAGTGATTCAGCAACCGGAACAGATTAACCAACAGTTTAACGGAGGGGAAAAATGAAGACCATCAATCAAGTAAATGGATTTTCAAAAGAGAGGTTTTTGCAGGTTGTAAAGCGATTCTGGGTGCTGAATCAGAAGAAGTGGCTGATCGGTTTTGCGGGCGGTATTGGAATCCTGGTACTTATCTATCTGCTCAATGCCTATAACAATATTGTTGATTTTACTCCAACTCCTAATTCAATGGCCGGTATCGCCGTTATAGGTGTTGGACTGACACTCTATAAATATGGAGGGTATTTTTTAACGTCAGGCATTTTCAATGAGTTGGGTAAAAAAAGTACAGCTTCTCAAATACTGACCCTTCCCGCCAGCACTCTTGAAAAATTTGCGGCAGCATGGTTATTAACCTACTTCCTCTACACAATAGTAGTGGTTGGGCTACTCTATATTGTTGGCATTCTACTTGGGATCAACCCGATAGTGACCAACCTACAATCCTATGATCCTGTTGTTAATATGTACAGTATCTACTTCCTGGATACGGTGCTTACATTCACTGCCATGCACAGTGTATTCTTCCTCGGCTCGATCTATTTTGATGGTAACAACTTTTTAAAAACACTTTTGGCTATCGTTCTTTTCTTCATTGGATTTGGGATAATAACAGTCATTTTTGTGACTGTTTTTTACGGCGGGATCACGACCGGCATGGTCAGCTTCTCTGCCAATTGGGATTTTAATCCGATGAACTTAATGATGGGAAGCGTTATCGTTAAAATTGGTATAGCCATTCTGTTCCTCTTCCTCTCCTACCGTCAACTTCAAAACCGGCAGATTGCGTGATGGATTATTCAGAAAACAAGCCGATTTACATGCAGATTGCGGATCACTTTTGTGATCAGATTCTCC
The DNA here is from genome assembly GCA_001564065.1 of Chitinophagaceae bacterium T5-Br10_B2g13. Lineage (GTDB taxonomy): Bacteria > Bacteroidota > Rhodothermia > Balneolales > Balneolaceae > Rhodohalobacter. The sequence goes on along the minus strand of LKNA01000013.1, from coordinate 46,720 downwards.
GCAAAAAATGGACAGCCGGCGATCGAATTCCATCGGTGAGGGAGATCGCGGTAAAGATGGAGGTCAACCCCAATACGGCCATTCGTGCATTCCACTACCTGCAGGATGAGGATGTGCTCTACAATGAGCGTGGCGTGGGTTATTTTGTATCTGAAGATGCGTATGATCAAGTTGTAGAACTAAAACGAGAAGAGTTTATCCGCGACAAACTGCCCCACTTCTACCGGGATATGAAAGTACTTGGTTTCAGCTGTTCAGATCTGGACGAGCTTTATGAAAAACATTATGGGGAGTAGTTAATTTGGCCCAAACCCTCCGAGGGTTCTGACCCCTTGGAGGGTTTAAGTCCTGTTCCACCATTGACTTATTTCTCTAAAAATCCCATAAAGAATAGGAGTTTAAGTCATATCTATTCAACCTTTACAAATCAATAAACATGAGTGAGCACGACCCATATTATGGAGATGAAGAGGGAAACGAACCGGAAATCTGGGATGAACACCGCTGGGAAGAGTTTTTCAGGGAGTCGGATAAACGGACCGATCAATACATTGAGCTTCTTAATCAATACATGGATCACCCCGATCGCGACAGAATAATTACGGAGCAGATGGGCTGGACACACCTTCTGGATGATGACGAAGATGAAAATAAAGGTTGGTTAGATGAATTTGATACGGAGGAGTATGAGGAAGGTGAAGCCTGGAAGCGCCTGACCGGCTACGAGCCCACCGATTTTGATCGGTTTGAAGATCTGCCGCTTTACCAAAAAGCTCATGATTTTGCGGTTGATTCCAAAAAGATGATCAACAAACATTTTGCAGATCGAAATGACGAATCCGTTCAAACGTTCTCTCGCTTCGTAACCATTCCACCTGCCAAAATTGCGGGTGGTTTCGAATTTGGTTTTGAGATAGAAAGTATTGGCGGCAATATCGCCAACTGCAAGCGAGGCCTGAACGCCGCCAACAAGGTTCTGGATGCCCTTTATGAAATCGGTGAAAAGGAGCTGCTTGATCGTGAACTTTATCTCGAATATTACAGCCGAGCCAAAGAGGTACGGGATGAATTAGCTATCTATATTGTGGAACAGCGAGAGCGATTTCGGCGCGGGATTTCTTGAGTGTCTGAGTTCAGAATCAGCAGTATTACAGACATGATATTTTTACTTGTCGGACCCTCCCAATCACAAAAGGTCGAGCCAAATATCTAGTTTCAGGTGTACGAGTGTACAATAAATCATCTGGCTCTTTAACTTTTTGATCTGATTTAGCAACATCCCAAGATTTATAAATTGAATTACCCAGTGCCAATTTTTTAAAGATCTATGTCAGTAAAGAGTAACTTTTCCTTTTTTAGGTCGTAGTGAGTTAGGAATAATTGTTTAACAATCTATAACTACTATGATCAAGCGCATTGTACCTCTGTTACTTTTTGCTGCAATAAGCCTCTTGGTTCCTCTCTGTACTGTTGCCCAAGATTCATCCGATGAACTTCAGTACCGAAAATGGAGAGTCACCCTTTTTCCTCCGCTAAGCACAAATGGGATTGACGCTCCAAATTATACCGCGCGCTATTCCATCAATATCCTAGGCGGTTATCATGGCGGACTTGATGGCGCTGAAATTGGCGGGCTTGTCAATTACACGAAATATTATTCCAACGGCATACAAATTGCCGGACTGAGTAACATCACAAACGGTGACATGTCCGGACTTAATATCGCTGGTTTTGGAAACATTGCAAGAGGTGACATTTCCGGAATTCAAATCGCCGGAGGCTTAAATTTGGCAGTGGAAAAATCAAGCGGACTTCAGTTCGCCGGCCTGGGTAATTTTGCAAAAGGTGATCTTGAAGGGATTCAGGGAGCCGGTATCATAAATGCCTCCTGGGGTGATATTTCGGGTTTACAGATCGCCGGCATTGCAAATATCGCCCGTAAAGATGTAGAAGGATTACAGATTTCAGGTATTATGAATTTCGCAATGGCTGATATATCAGGGCTTCAGGTATCAGGGGCCGCCAACATGGCGCTTAAGGATATTGAAGGATTGATGGTTTCCGGCGGATTTAATGTGGCCCGTGAAAATGCCAGTGGTTTGATGGTGGCAGGCGGACTCAACTACGCCAAAAACCTGGAAGGGCTTTCTATTTCGGGCGGCGCTAATATTGCACGGAATCTTACTGGACTGCAAATCGCCGGCTTATTAAATGCATCTGAAACAGCTACCGGCCTCCAGATCGGACTCATCAACTATGCCAGAGAGTTTGAAGGAGTTCCAATTGGATTTATCAGCTATTATGGTAATGGCCGTAAAAACATTGATGTTCGTTTTTCAGATGGCGGCTTCACCGACATTGGAATTACATTAGGAACTCATCGCGTCTATAATTCTGCTCTTTTCGGCTACAATACACTCTTAGACCGTGATGTATTTCGCATTGGGCTTGCGGTTGGCATTGAAAAAAATATTCAGGATTCATTTGAAAGATGGCGTGATGATACAATCTTCGTGAATCAGGAATTTTCGGTAACCCATCAGTTTGAGAATGAATGGTCAAGAGATCTGAATCTTATCTATTCCTACAAATATTTACTGGGCAAGAGATTCTCTGAAGGGTTCTCAATTTATGGAGGTCCATCCTTGAACGCGCAAATAACACGGGTTGATGGTGCCAATGACTATACCTGGTACAGCTTGTGGTCACCTGAGCGCAAAGGACGGGAATACCGGTTTTGGGTGGGTATTACGGCAGGCGTCCGCTTTTTCAAACAAAAAGCACCTGAACGCTTTAGGGATCAATTTATAAGCTGGTGATCGTCTCTTTATGAAACTGAATATCATACAAACGCCTGTAAAGCCCGTTTTGATCCAGCAATTCCTGATGTGTTCCCTGTTCAGATATACGTCCTTCATCCATTACCAAAATGGTAGTTGCGTTTTGAATGGTCGATAACCGGTGAGCAATCACAAAGGTGGTACAGCTTTTCATCAGATGATTTAACGCCAACTGAACCGCCGCCTCTGATTCAGAATCGAGAGATGATGTCGCTTCATCAAGCAGTAAAATGTTGGGGTTTTTTAAAATGGCTCTCGCGATGGCCACACGCTGGCGTTGTCCCCCACTGAGTTTAATACCGCGCTCACCTACCATAGCTTCGTATCCATCCGGATGCTCCATGATGAAATCGTGTGCCTGCGCAAATTTTGCCGCATCTTCCACTTCACGATCTGTTGCATCCAACCGTCCATATCGGATATTCTCCCGGATCGTACTTCCAAAAAGCTGAATATCTTGTGGTACTACCGCAATATGATTTCGGAGCGACTGTTGGGTGACTTTCGAGATATCCACTCCATCAAACCGAATCTTTCCTTTTTGCACATCATAGAATCGCGGGATCAGTTTGAGCAGTGTGGTTTTCCCCGCTCCGCTTGGACCCACCAAGGCAACAATATCTCCCGGACTGCAAGAAAAGTTGATATCACGCAGTACTTGTTGACCTTCCTCGTAATGAAAGGATACATCTTCAAATGAAACGGCACCGTCAACTTCACTTATCTCTACCGCATCGGGATGATCTTCCACACCGGGCCTCTCTTCCAACAGACCGAAAATTCTTTCTGATGCACCCACTGCGCTGCTGAAAACGGTATAAACCCTTGACATTCCGCCCATCGACCGTCCGATGTTGAATGCAAAAAAGATGAACGCGACCAGGTCTCCGGCCGATAGTCTGCCGGCCAGCACCTCTGTACCGCCATACCAAAATATGACGATCATTGTACTCATAAAGACAACACCTACCGATGACCAGAACAGATTACTGAACAGAACCTTTTTCCGGGACGTGTCAAAGAGTGTATCTACTTCATTGTTATATCGATCGATTTCATACGGCTCCCGGGCAAACGATTTTACGGATTCTATGGCTCCTAATGCTTCTTCGGCGATTGCTGTGGTATCGGCCAAACGATCTTGAACCTCGCGCGACAGCTTTCTGATCAGCTGACCAAAATAGCGAACCGCCAGCGTAATGACGGGCACGGTAATAAAGATAATCAGGCTGAGTCTCCAGTTCAGGTAGACCATCAAAATAACAGAGCCCACCAGGTTGATCGATTGTGTGAGTCCTTCAGAAAGTGTTCCGGTAACGGCATCACGAATAGCGGCGACGTCATTTGTCAAACGAGATGTGATTTCCCCCAGTCGCTGATTCGAATAAAACTTCAGACTCAGCCTGTTCAGATGTTCGTAAAGATTCTTCCTCAGATCGGCTACTATTTTTTCACCGATCCAGTCCAGCGAGTAACTGCCCCAAAATCCAAGAAGTGCCTGGGAGATGAAGAGCCCGATCAGTACCAGTGTAACCCTGTTGAGAAGAACCTTATCGCTGTCATCAAATACCGCGTCGAGCAGCTCTCTCAAGCCTAAAGGTACTGCCAGCCATACCAACGTTGCCAGAATAGAAGCGATCAGAGCTATTACCAGCTTCGTTTTGTAAGGCTTAACGTAGGCCAGGATCTTTAAATACTGACTAAAAGAGGATCGATCGATTTTCAATAGTATAGTGGATAAATTATTCTTAGTTGATGTAACCTTTGGATCGGTAAAAGCGTTCTACAACGCTTCAATATCAACTATATTTAGAACACAAAAATAGCTTAATTGATAAATCCTGAATTATCAGTCAGATTTTCTATCAACCTAAAAAACTCACTCCCACCGTCTGGCTCGTTGTTCACGCCTCCATTCTCCTGAATCGACCCTCTCAATCAGCCGTTTCTATCTATTTTTTTTTCCATATACTCTTTATTAACAATATAGTGTGCGAAAATTTATGAATAACAGTATAATCATTCATCAGTAACTCAATTTATCATCATGATTAAAACCGCCTCAGGAATTACTCAACAGACTCTCTCCTTCATAACTCTGCTGCTAATTTTAGGATTCACATCCAATAACATTCAGGCACAAAATGTCTCTTACGGACTGAAGGGAGGAGTGAATTTCACAACTCATTACGATGCCCAATTTGAAGCGGATGCCATTTCCACTTTTCGAATCGGAGCTTTTACCAATGTACCCTTGGGGAACACATCTTTCAGCTTTCAGCCTGAAGCTTTCTACTACCAGAACGGTTCAAAATCAAGTTTTCAATCCGATGACATTGTATTTACAGGAACATATCGTACAGATTATATCAAAGTGCCGCTGTTAATTGCCTACTCGCCGGACATATTCAAGCAACTTCAGACAAAATTCTTTACCGGACCCTCTGTTTCATTTTTGATCCGCTCAAAGTTTTCAGAATCTTCCCGTGATATAGACCTGTCAGACATGACGGACAATGTAGAAATCGGTCTCCTTGGTGGGTTGGAATTGAAGGCTCCCTCTCTATCTGAAAGAATAAGCCTCGAACTTCGGTTCAGCCGAGGTTTATCAGAGGTTTATGATTCGGGTTTCAACCTCTTAAGTAACAGTGAATTTTCAAGACCCAATCGAAATACCGCGATTTCAATCCTGTTGGGATTTACGTTTTGATGACATGGAAAGATTGAACTGTTAAACCTTAGGTTAAAATCATCACTTATTTCCAGACAGACTCACTCCCACCGCCTTGCCTGTTGCAATCGTCGCAGTTCACCGGAGTCGATCATCTCCTGTAGACGTTCATTACGTTTTGGAGATTTACTGGTCAGATGCCACTGTCCGCAAAATTCACATTCATAGACATCTTGCGGACCCTGATCCGGTTGAAAATTGCGGTGAATATGAATATCAATCAGCGACGTTTCTGCCAGGGACTTTGTGCTGTACTGATTTTTGCTTGTTGGGCATTTCATGTTTCAATGTAAAGAAAGAGAAATTATTGGGAAAGGCTTCCTTGTCCTGATGTGATCAAATGCTCGCCCGTATCCCTATCCTCGCCCACACCATAGGTGCGATACGGGGAGCTGAACCAAAGGTGCAGAACGAGATTAAATCAATAACTGGATTGAGTATCAGATTGGCGCGAATTATCGTTTGACAATCACAAACTTGTTGTTTGGTTTTGAACACTTTTTAAATCATCGATTCCAAAACCCTCCAAGGGTTCGGAACCCTTGGAGAGTTATAACTATATCAAAACTCCCATCTCAACATCGCGTTGATATTTCGCGCCGGCATCGGATTATTGCGGTCTTCTACACGGCTGAGGTGATCGCGGTAGCTTTCGTTGAGCAGGTTGTCTACACGTAGGGTAAATGATACACCGTGACCAAAACGGTACCCGGCATCCATCCCGACAAGCAGATAACCGTTGGTTGGTTCTTCATTTGGTGCCACCCTGTTCTGGGAATTGGCAATTCTGAGCCTCGGTCCGGCCCACCAGTTTCCGGTGTCGTACATCATAGAGAGGTGCGTGCGGAAAGGAGGAATAAATGGCAGATCGTTCTGTTTTCCAATTCGTTCTCGACCTCTTACGTAATCGAATCCAACTCCTGCACGAAGCTGTTCTGTAAACGCAATATCGGTCTGAAATTCAAACCCGTACAGAAGCGCATCGGTTGATCCATACTCAAACACCGGAAGGCCGGATGGCCCGTGAATCTCTCCGGTTGGGGAAAAATTGATAAAATTGTTCATCCGATTCACATAGAGTGAAAGCTCACTGTATATCCGGTTCGATCTGTACTTCAGAAAGAGGTCGGTTCCAAGACTAATTTCGTTATCTAGCGATGGATCACCGATATCAAAAGAGCCCGCCGCCAGGTGCGGTGCATTGGAGTAGAGTTCCTCGATACCGGGTGTCCGGAATGCCCTCGCTATCTGAAAACCCGCCTCCCAGTTTCTGTTTGGCGAGTAGTTAAGCCCAATGGCTCCTGAAAAGATCAGATCGGACCGGTCCTCAAATTCACCTGGATCCGTAAAGAGTTCGTTGGTATTGACAAACGTCTCCTTGAATTCCAGCCGGGCTCCGGTTTTGATGTTGAATCGCGAATTCAGCCGGATCTCTTCATAAAAATAACCGGCAAGAAAATAACTGTCGGCATCAGGAGTAAGAGCCTCACCCCCGCCAACGGCAAGCTGCGAATAGTTCATGCTGAATCCCAGGGCGCCTTCAAACCGACCGAAAGGCCTGTGGCGAAGCAACAGCGAGCTGCTAACGGTCTGCTGATTGAAGGAGATTTCAAGATCTTCATCTACGGAGCCATCCGGATTAATTTCAGACTCAAACTCATCGTGGGCGTAATCGCTTATCTGAATTCTCAACTCAGCCAGTTCAAAAAAACGATCCATATTCAGAGTCGATACGCTCTGAATATTGGTACGGTTCATCCGGATCTCCACATCTTCATTCGGATCATCAATCGCCTCGGGAAGCCCGTAGGTATAATCCATTCCGGAAATAGAGAGACCAGTCTCAAAATTACCGGCACGATAACCCATTCCCGCTCCATAGCTGAAGTTATTAACTGACGTATCCGGCAATCGTCCTTCGGGGGTGCGAATATCGCCGCCATCTCTGTAGATCATACGTCCGGTTACTGCAAAACTGTCCCAGCCCTGCTGAAATCGTGCCAGACCTGCTCCCATATCATTCACCGATGCAACATGTGATGCAAGTGTCCCTGACGAACCTCCATCCCACTCTCGCGGCATATCGTTGCTGAACAGATTTACAACACCCCCTATCGCGCTCGATCCATAGAGTAGGCTGGCCGGGCCTCTGATTACCTCAACCCTGTCCATGGAGAGTGGATCGAGCGATATAGCGTGATCCACAGCGGTTCCGGAGAGATCCCCCATGCGTTCCCCGTTCTGGAGAACCAGAACACGGTCGCCGTCCAGTCCGCGAATAACCGGGCGTGATGGCGCAGAGCCAAATGATCGGGTTGAAACTCCCGGATTTCCATCCAGTATTTCACCGAGGCTGGGAGCCGCTTTCTGCTGCAGCATCTCTCTGTTTAAAGCTTGAGCCGGCTGATATTGTATGCTTCGCCCAAGCGGTGAGCTGGTCACAATCACCTCTTCTCCCCTGAGCACTTCCGCCTGCAATTCAACGGTGATATTGCCATCGACCGGATGGTTCACTTCTCTCAAAACAACCCTGAAGCCGACTGCCCGAACCGAAAGTGTATATGTGCCGTGCGGCAGGTCTTGAAATTCAAATTGCCCGTCTGCATCTGCCGCAACTCCGCGGTTTAGTTCCTGAATTAGAACAGACGCTCCGGGTATCGGTTCGCCACTTGTGGCTTCGGTAACTTCACCCCTTAGGGTTTCATTTGCACTGATGGCGTGGGATTCATTTACTCCCAGCCCAAAAAGCAGCAGTGCTACTGCAATAGTTGTTGTATTAAAAATCTTCATCTTAAATCCTTTAGATCTTAGAAATTAGTGAATATTTGTTGAACTGAGTATGAGTTTAAAATTATGACCGTAGAAGTCCCCCTTAGAAAAGGGAGACTGAGGGGGGTGTTCATTATGCCTGGAATTGTTTTAAAACCGATGAACACCCCTTTAAATCTCCCCTTGTTAGGGGAGATTTGGTACGTAACAAATGAAACAGATTGTTAATCAAACTCAGTTTATAAGCTAAAAATCAAAAGGTACCGGCGGAGCCCTGACAGATCTCTCGGTAATTGCAACATTATCCGGAGCCCCGCTTTTTAAAGCATCACTCGTGATTTCTCCACTCCCTGAATCCGGATTATAGCCTTCAGAAGCCTTCATGGTGTTCAGCGTAAGGCAAAGCGCACAGAGGTCGTCTTCAGATTCTGGGTCACCCGGAAAATGATCATCATGATGATACTGACCGTGATGATCAAACAGTCCGGAATGTTCCACAATTACATGAACAGGGTATACGAACCCAATGCCGGCAGCAAGTGCCAGGAGGAAGAGGTTTCGTAAATGAATCCTGATCAGTTTGAGCTTCATTGTTGGTTTCTGTACATATTTTTAATTTTTAGCTTAGGCTAAATTAAGCAATATTTAGCCGAGACTAAACATTTTGTTTGCTTACTTACACACTATTTTTTCAGCCGCCATCCTGGCACCGATAATGTTTTGGGAAGCCGGGCCTACTTCTAGATCTGCCAGTGCTCCGCTCACAAAAAGCCTGTCGTGCCATCTCAACGAACTGTCTGTGATTGGAAAGCCACACTCAGAGCACGTTAGATGGAAATTTGAAATCAGACCGTTCAGCAGGTCACCTCCCGGGCACCGGTTTTCATAGCCGGTCGCAAGAACGATATGGTTCGCGGCAAGAGTCTCTCCGCTTTTTAGGTTCAGCAGCATAAGATCATTGGTAAGCACAGAACAGTTTTCGACGCTATCAATCGTCACGCCGCACTTATTTCTGTTTTGACTTTTTGTGAGCTCCCGTTTCAGGTCAGGAGTAATTGTACCTGAATTTCTCGCTTTATTTATAACCCTTCTTCGCTTCCGATAGCAGGAGATATTCCGGAATTGATTCAGGTATTTCGGCCCCATCCAGCCGGGATCAGAGTCGTAATTGTTTTGCCGCAGAGAGTGGGGAGAAAGCAGGGTTACATGGCGATTGTTATCTGCAATCGACAAAGCCGTTTGAACGGCCGACATCCCGCCGCCTACTACAACAATTTCACCGCCCTTCGGAATCTGGTCCCGGCAAAATGATCCTTCCAGCACATGACAAATACCCGCTCCATCAGCAGCTGCACGACGTGCCCAGCCGGGCCAATTCAATGCCCCGCTCCTTCCGATCGCCAAAATCACATGCCTGGCCCTGATCGTATCACCCTCTGTGATAATGACGGCGTGATCGTTTTCAAGACGGATATCCGCCGCAAACCCTTTTATATAAAGTTCATCCAGCCCGGCTTTCTCAATCACACTATCTGCATGTTCATTAAACAGGCCCAGTGAGGGACGATCATTCGGAAAGATGAAATCATCATCCGAACACTCCCTGCAGCGGGCAAAATGTTTCAGGGACAGTGGGTCCGTATCAAGATGATGCACTTTGGGAGAGCGAAGATACTCCATCCCCACATTGGCCGTCACGCGCTTCCACTCGGCAAGCGACTCATCATTGGGATCAATAATCCGGAGATCACTCCTTCGGGTAACATGGTGCCGTATCAGCGCATTTGCAAGGTATGCGCCATGAATACCGCCGCCAATGATGGCCCAATCCAGTATGGAATCGCGATAGATCATGCTTTCTGGCTCTTTAAGCAATTATAATTTACCGCACAGAAAGTTGTCAATAGAGACTGCGTAAATAGTGCAATGGTAGTGCTTAATGCCATAATCTTAATTTCTTTTTTTCTGCTGATCGGATGTTTTGCAATGATTAGTTTCAAGTCGTAGTAGTTTTGATTATGTAGCCACGTTCTTCTGGTGATAGCTCCATAAGAGGAGTCAACTTACTATAAACGGTTGTTTAGGATTTGTATACTATTGAATTGAGAATCTCCTTAAAGACGCATTTAGCATGGTTTTGATTTTTTCTCTATCCAGACTTTGGCCGATAAAAACAATTTCACTCCGTGCGTTAGCGGGATCCTGAAACCGGCCAATCTGTTGAAACTGAAGATGTTTACCTGCCTGACTCCAGAGAAATGCAGCATCAGAATCCTCAATCGCGAGAAGTCCTTTTGACCTGAAAATGTTATCCGGTAGTCCACTGTTAAGCGTATCGATCAGCTTAGATTCATCAAATCGATCAGACGTTGTGAATACAAACGTCTCTATTCCGTACTCCTCCGATTCAGAGCCGGGATCTTTTTCAAGTTCTGCAACCCATAGTGATGACTGTTCAGCAATCTCAATGTCGAACAAACGGGTATTTAAGATTTGCCTTGTGTCTATCTTACCATACTCCGATTCGTAGATGACAGCCCTGGGGTTCATCGTGCTGAAAAGCTCTTTCAGGGTTTGAAGCTGTTGATCCGTAGAAACGTCTGTTTTATTTAAAATCAGGATGTCGGCTCCCTCAATCTGCTCAGCCAAGAGCTGCCCATACCCGCGGTTAAAGTCATCTCCCTCAATTGTTGAATTGCGCTGGTACATCTCCAGAAATTGTGAGCCGTCTACCACAGTGATCAATGAATCAACATATACCCGGTGCTGTATATTCGGGATACCCGGCTCAAGGGCGAGCAGTTCGGGCTGAACGTAGAACGCCTGTGCAATGGGCACCGGCTCGCCAATTCCCGTGGACTCAATGACAATATGATCGATATTGTGCTCCTCGATAAGGTCATAAACCCCTTCGATCAGGTCGCCGCGAAGTGTACAGCAGATACATCCGTTTGACAGTTCAATCATCTCTTCGGTGATGTGCTGAACCAGTTTGGCATCTACATTCACCTCACCAAACTCATTCACGATCACCGCGATCCGTTTCCCTTTATTGTTCTCAAGAATATGGTTTAATAGTGTTGTTTTACCGGATCCTAAAAATCCGCAGAGAATTGTAATTGGGATCTTTTTTTTAGTTGGTTTCATGAAATTTTTTAGTTGGTATTTGTACATATTTATAAAAGAGTTCTACTTATAAACCATGGACTGAAAAGTCCCCGTATAAAAACTGGAGGCAAGTGAAAAGTCTTCCCTGCCAGTGCCAGTGTTTTCTTGGTCCCGATTATTTCGGGGCTTATGTGGCCCCGAGCGCATTTCTATGGGAGAGGAGTGCCCACGCGTTTATTTTCGCGTGGGGGAGGAGTGTCCTCCTTACTGACTAAAGTTTTGAAAAGAGATTCAATCTCGGGATCTTGATTTGGAATAGGGATTTTATCCATTGGCTGAGATTTCTGACCCATCCCCGCCCCCTCCCTATCGTGCCCTGTCGGGACTTGATGTGGAGGGGAGCTTTGAAATATGGTTATTCACCTAAAATAATAGGTTTACTACATACTGAATGGGACATATAATCTTAGTCTAATCAGAAGAAATATCCTGAAATCAAGATACCGATGTGCTAAACTGGAGGAGCTCTCAGCCGGATGTGCTTTGTAGCTGTAGAGCTAATAAAAGTAAAATGCGGAAGTGTAAGAGTCTCATTTGAGGAATAATCAGGGCTCGCTGAGGAAAAATTACCGGGTAATGCGGAAAAGGTTAGCGTACAAACAATACACTCTTCATCATTCTGACCGTCAGGAAATTGATCATGTGGTTGTTCACTCTTCGCTATTACAGACTCTGCAACATGAACTACCTCGTGTAGCTGCGCTAAGCCCAAGCCGAGAATAATCAGTGGCAGATACAGCCACTTAACGATATGTTTAGCGGATAGAACCAAAAACTATTTAGTTTCAAGGCAAGAGGGACACTCCACCCACTCTTCGCTTGGGATTGATTTAATTGCATTAGGGCTACTGCCACGTTCAAAAACAGGCTTGAAAAGCACATTCCCTTCATTTTGTTCGCTGCCACAACTATGACAGCTTACATCATGATCGGCACGAGTTGGCGTATAGCCGGTAATCACCCAGCCTTCGTGTCCCTGATGGGCAGCCAGACTTTCCAGCGCTGCACGAACTGTTTGCGACTTATTTCCCTCGTAATATTTATCTGCAAGCTTACTCAGCAGTTCAACTGTAGAGTTGTCCAGTGTAAAATTAAGTCGTTTCATGATGATTCAGTTTTTGTTACTTCCTCAGCTACCGGATGATGCTTGTGGGAAGCCACTTTACACGTTCTGTGGTGTTTGTAATTCTTCCAGTGGCCAACAATAAGCAAAATACTGCCGAACACCGTTGCAGTCGTTTCAAACCAGAAGCCAATCCAAAAATGGCCCAGTAACCATCCCAAAACTATTGAAAGCAAACCTATTCCCAGATAGCCAACTATTTTTTTATCGAAATGACTTCTTTTGGATGCGTAGAATACGGTAGGCACTATTATTAGAATAAAAACCGGATGCGCCCAATTGTGTAATGCAGGAGTAAGTGAAGTGAGAGGTAAAATGGCAACTAACACAGGAAAAAACAGGCAGTGAATCGCACAGATTACCGATACGCTTATACCGAAGCGATCCCAGAGAATTGAACTTGTGATACTTTTTTCAGACAAAAAAACGGAGTTATAGAACCTTGATTTTTAGTGTGTATTAATATACACACTTTCCGCACACAAAATCAATTTGCTCTGTTGGGTTCGTCTTCGTCCTCATTATTACTTTCAGATTCGTCCTCATTTCTTTCCTGTTCATCCACTTCATCATCCGGTTTTGAAAAGTCTGTATCCTCCTGTGCACCTTCATCGTTAAACTTCTCTAGAAACTCTTCCAGAATTTCATCGGCCTCCTCACTTTCATCTATCTCCATCTGGCGCTCCATCAGCAGACGCCTGTGTTCGGCCATGTCATCATCTTTCAGAATTTCATCGATTTCACGAGGCTTCGGAAGCTCTGTCACAGAATTAATGCCAAAATGCTTCAGAAAATAATCGGTGGTTTTATAGAGCAGTGGTTTACCCGGGGAATCTGCCCGACCGGATACTTTAATGAGCATTTTTTCCAGAAGCTGACGCAAAATATACCCGGAGTCTACCCCACGGATCTGATCCACTTCAGGCTTGGTAATTGGCTGCCGATACGCCACAATGGCCAGCGTTTCAATGGCCGACTGTGAGAGTTTTCGATAGGCATTTTCATGCTGAAAAATACTGAGCCATGGATGAAATCGTGGCTGAGTTATAAAAGTATACCCTCCACCGGTTTTTTCGATTCGAAAACTTAGATCGTTCTCCTCATATCGGCTGTTGAGCTGATCTACAATATGCTCTATTACCTTCTCATCCGGCTCAATCTCCTCCTCACTCTCATGAATGATGGATGAAATCTTCTCCCAGGCTATTGGCTCCGGACTGGCAAATATCAGTGCTTCCACTACCGAAGTGAGCCTTGTACCGTCAACAAATCGAAAATCTAACATTTCTCAGAAGTAAATTGATAAGTGTGAATCGAGTGTGCAAAAGATAGTGCGAAACAGTGTAAGGCAAAAGACAAAGATCAAACCTCTCGAACGATAAAAAATCCGTCATCGCCCTGTTCCTGGTATAGCGGCATAAGCATATATCCGTCACAGGGAGAGAATATTCTTCCGGTCTGATCGTCGGCCAGCCACTCGCCCTCTTTTACGGGCTGAAAGTTTTCAAATCCCGGCCGCATGACAAACCGGTCACCCGGCTCTATGATATGCTTATAAACCAGTTCCACCTTTTGCGGTAGCTTTGAGGCTTCAGCCCGAATATGCTTTTGATACACTTCATAATCCTTTAAAAGGTGCGGTTGTATCAACCCGAAGCGTGCGGTTAGAAGGAGCAGAAATGCCACCATGTTGGTGAGGGTACGGCTTTCGTGATGCATTCCGCCCTCAAAAGCCATGGCAGTATGCCCCTGGTCATGAAAAAAACGAAGTGCAGCTCCCTGTAGCGCATCGTCGATCCCGAAAATCATAGGCGTTGACAGACCGACCAGCTTTTCACTTCGTTTGCCTCTGGGTGTAATCAGAAAGAGACCACCGGGGGCCGAAAAAGAGTGAAGATCAACAAAAACAACTTCACGGTTTGACTGTAAAATGTAGGGATCCAGAAATTGAAGCAATTTCTTAATCTGCAGCCTCTCGTTGGTAAGCATATTTTCAGCCGGGGTACGCCGGATTTTATCAACAATACTTGGAAACCAGATACGGTTCATATCCTCGTTGATAAACCTGACCCGCTCCTTCAATGCCGGAAGGTTCGCGGCCAGCCCCAGAAACTCTCCCGAAGTGAGCCCACCGGACTCGTTTATTAACTCATCCACCTTCCGGATAGCACTTACCCCGTAGTTTTCATTACCGTGCATGCCTGCCAAAGCGATCACAACCGGACCTGAATCGTCTTTTTTGAAATGGGACAGCACCCGGTAATCTTTCTCAGTTTCCGGTGATTGAATACTTTCCTCCTTTCTCATTCTCCTTTCCGTTTATCCAGTACCCGCAAAAGGCGTTTGGTAATCGTCATATAGTTCTGTTCGGTAATCACTCCAACAAGCCGGTTATTTTTCACCACCGGCAGGCATCCGATCTTCTGTTCATCCATAATTTCAATCGCTTCAAGTATGGATGCTTCGGGGTGAATCGTAATCGGGTTCTTGATCATAATATCATCTACCGACGTACTGTTGTCCGACTTACCGTGAATTACATTATTATACTCTCGAAAAACCTTACGCATCGTAATGAGCCCCACCAGATGCTTGCTGTCATCCTCAACGGGAACGTATCGTATTCTTCGCCAGTCAATCAGGTTCGCTACCAACTCCAGAATATCATCCTTTTGAACCGTGAATAGATCGGTAGTCATAAACTCTTCAACCAGCAGCGTGTGCGGCTGCCAGTTTTCCATATCATCCACTTTGGCCAATCCCCACTTGTGAACCGGTTCCCCCTTCTTCTGGTTTTTCACCATGGCGTTTGTCAGCGCTGTCAGCGCCTGTTCGCGCGATACTTTTTTGGATAGCTCATTGTACGACTTCACCATCCAGAAACTTCCGGTCTGTCCCGAGTCTGCCCGGTCTTCTATGATGTCCAAATAGCTTGAAATATCTCCGCTATCTACTCCGGCATTCTCCAGCCCTTCCCTGGCAATTGGCAGCAGCTCTTCCGTTATCAGTTCAACTGCCGAATATCGCTTTTCATCCACCCATCTAAATTTAGTATCAAGCCCCATTTTGGATGCCGCGAAAAAGTTCATGCGTACATCATCAAAGTCGAGCTTTTCATGAATATTGGGATAGTGATTACCCATCCCGTTTAAGAGGCCAAGCCAGAAAGCGGCATTAGCAATTTCATCCGACACCGTTGGCCCGGAGGGGAATACCCTGTTCTCAATTCTAAGGTGAGGTTTCCCATCACTGATTCCATAGCATGGACGATTCCACCGGTACACAGTTCCATTATGAATTTGGAGCGCGCGCAATGCAGGCACCTTTCCCTGCTCCAGCATCTCTTCCACATTTTCATCCACATCGGCGCTGAGTATAACACGGTACCTGGCAATATCTTCCCGATAAATTTCCAGGATACTATCCTTAATCCAGTCATTTCCAAACGTAACCCGGGGGCTTGAATCCCGCAAATGATCTCCCACTTTTCGGGTATCCACAGATTGATGAAATAGCGCAATTCGAGTCTCGCTCCAAAGACGTTTCCCGAACAAGAGAGGTGAGTTTACTGCAGGGGCCAGTACAGGTCCCGCAATAGCCTGAGCCATATTATATTTTTCAACAAACTCATCAGGGCTGACCTGCAGGTGAACCTGAAATCCCGTATTGGAAGCTTCCAGAAGAGGTGTATCAAATCGCATGAGGAGTTCATCTGCACCCTGAATACGAAGGTCATACTCTTCACCCCGAAGTTTATTGATAGCATCACATAAAGCGCGGTAGCGCTGAAGTGGAGTCAGATTTTTAATATCCAGATCTGATTTGCGAATAGTGGGTAAAACCCCTGCCAGGGCAAGATCTCCGTCAAACTCCTGAAGAACTTCACGGATTCGATCCAGTTTTTCCAGGATTTCTGTCTCCAGGTTACTCAGGCATTTCCCTTCAAAAAGCTGAGGAGTTAGATTGGCTTCCAGGTTAAAGCGTGCCAGTTCTGTGGTAAAACCGTTATCACCCAGCTTCTCCATCAACTCCATGGCAATGGGTGATGGCTTGGCGTATTGATCAATCAGGCATACCTCCTGCTCAGCCCCAATCCGAACGTTATCGATTTCGAACCAGCCGTCGTTCAGCATGATCTCCATTGCACGAACATCACGCAACAGATATTTGAGAAATTGTTGAGACTCCTCTTTCGATTCGGGTAAATGTACTCGCTCGTCGCCCATAGATTTCTTATTAAATTTGTGATGCCTTAATAATTGAATAAATGATGCTTAAAGCAAGTCATTTTATAAAAATAGAACCTGTATAAGTTGTATTATGGTAGATACACACTTATCGACTAATCAAATTAATACAAATAGGATGTATAACATTCTCGTCATTGATGATGATAAAATGACCCATTTCGTGATCGAGCGAATTCTCGGTGATCATTTTAATCTGGTTCATGTATATGATGCACAGGAAGCTGTAAATAAACTCTCTGAAGCGACTATCCACCTGATACTTTCTGACATACACATGCCGGGCATTGATGGACTGGAGTTTCTGGAGTCGATAATGGTGGATGCCGAACACAGTAATATCCCGGTTTTGATAATGACCGGAAAACCGACCGTGGAAAAAGAGAAGAGCGCGCTTAACCTTGGTGCTGCTGATTTTATTAAAAAATCTCTCTTTAAAAACGATCCGGAGAACGTTATTGAAAGGATTGAGCTGAAGCTTACTACTACCCTTGATAACATTCCCGTACCCAAGGGCTTTTCAGTAAGCAAAAAGGAGTTTGTTCAGAACTTTATGGAAGAGGTACAGACCGGTGATTTTTTCACCATTTCCCGAAGGCTTTGTACACTTCTTCATAACCGATTCGAAATTGATCACATCTTTTTCTGGGTAATAAGAAAAAGTCAACCACGACTGATCTTAACCATGGGTGTTGAAGATCTTCAGAAGTTTGGGCCGGATGATCTGCTAAAAGAAGATACATTTCAAACCTTTTTAAACCGGCCTGAACCCTACCTCTCCAATCACTCATTCGGTGAGGAGATGGGAATTTTTAAAGAATCCTCAAAAGAAGCTAAACTGCCGGCAGAGATTGGAATTCCCCTCTATGAGGTCACCGACCGGGAGTACTTAAAAAATGACCGGAAAATACCTGCTGATGCTGCGCTATTCGGCTACCTTACGTTGAAACGAAATAAGCTTTTCACCACAAAAGAGTTCAATTTTCTGAGTAACCTGTTAACACAAAGCGGAACTATTCTGTGGCGCTACTTTACAAAAATCTGATCTTACTTAAGGTTTAAATATTGTAGGAGGCTACGGAGCCTTTCACTTCTGAACGTTTAAAAGACATCTTATAGGTTGTGCCTTGTGAGTTCTCCATAGCTAAGTTTGCCTCAAGCTGATCGGCAAACGTCTTTATCAGAGTGGTTCCCAGAGAACCGGACTCCTCCTCTGCTGGTTCAAATCCAACCCCATTGTCAGCTATCTTTAAATGAATACGGCTGTTTTCTTCGAAAAGATGTACTGAAATTTCTCCTTTGTCTTTTCCCTTAAACGCGTGCTTAAAAGCATTAATCAAGATTTCATTAACCAACAAACCAACAGGCATCGCCTGATTGATTCCAATCGATATATCTTCCAGCTCCAGGTTCAATTTTACAGAGGGAGTGTCGTCGGCAATAAATACATCTTTTATACTTTCCGCCTGTTTAAGAATATTCTCCTTCAGGGAAATATTTGAGAAGTTTTCAGACTGGTAAAGCTGCTCATGAATGAGCGCCATCGATTTAATTCGATTAATGCTGGAGTTTAAAATTCCGTCAACCTTTTCGTCTTCGGTTGTATAGATCTGCAGCTGCATTAAACCAGATATAACAGCCAAATTATTTTTTACCCGGTGATGTATTTCCGAAAGTAGAGCCTCTTTTTCGCGCAGCGACTCCATTAACTTCTGTTCCGCTTTTCGTCTGGCTGATATATCTCTCCAAACAACATACAGCTGTTCACGCCCCTCTTCGTCCGGCAACACAGTAATAGCAACCTCTACCGGTACTGGTGTACCATCTTTTTTTGATGCATCCACTCAAAGCGAAGAGACTTTTTACTTTTTAGTGTTTCAATATTTTTCTCAAGTAATTTTACTGAGCTAACACCATCAGGCTGTTTTTCCGGTGATATTTCGATCGGTGTTTTACCGATGAGTTCACTTTTCTTTTCATAGCCCAGAAAGTTTACGGCTGCTCGATTACAGTCTACGATCGTCTCTCCGCGGAAGAGCAAACTGGGATCCGATGATCGCTCGAACAGATCCCGATATTTCTTTTCAGAAAGCTGCAAGGCTTTCTCAGCATAAACTTTGTCCGATATGTCGATATGCGTGCCGGCTAACCGTGTTGGGTTCCCCTCGTTATCCCGATCCACAATCTTGCCGCGATCGTTTATCCATACCCAGTGGCCGTCTTTATGCTGCATTCTGATGCGGGTCTCGAAATATGGACTTTCGCCGTACCTGAGTTTATCCAAAAGATTTATTGTGGATTTCAGATCTTCCGGATGAGTTAAATCCTTCCACGTATCGATATGGGGTTTCAGTTCATTGAGCCTGTAACCGAGCATCTTAGCCCACCACTCGTTTACAATCAATTCATCACTCTTCAAATCCCAATCCCACGTTCCGGCTTTCATCGCTTCCAGGGCAAAATCCAGTCGTTCGTAGGTTCGATTGATTTCCTCACGGTAGTTTACTTCAGAGGTGATGTTTCTGGAGACACCTAAAACTTCTTTTTTATCGTCATATCGAAGCAAGCTTAAGTGGGTATGATAGTACTCCTCTTCACCATCTTGGTTCAAAATATCCCACTCGTAACTGACAGATTTTTCATCTTCTAAAACTTGCTCAACTGCCTCTAAATGAACTTTCCCCTTCTCTTTTCCAAATATTTCCAAGGCACTCTTTCCCAGAAAAGAATCCTTACCTAAACTATCTGACCAATGGCCATATAAAGCCGTGTATCGTCCTTTGCGATCGAGTGTAAACACAAAATCATCGAAAGAATTCACCAGTGCTCGAAAACGCTCCCGGCTCTGCCTGATCTCATTCTCCTGCTCCACTTCTTCGGTCACATCCCGGACAGAACCAATGATTCTACAAACTTTATCTGCATGATCTTTAACCGCTCGACTTTTGGTTCTAACCCATTTTTTATTCCCCTTCTGATCTTTAAACCGAACTGTTAAATCATAATCTTTGGCTTCGTGTAAACATTTATTAAAGGCTTGTTCAACCCGATTCTGATCATCGGGGTGATAGCACTTCAGACTTCTTTCAGCTTTATTCTCAATTTCTTTATTCTCAAAACCATGAATCCTATAAAGCTCGTCTGACCAAAAAAACTCATTTTCTTTTACATCATACACCCAGCCACCGGTATTGCTCAACTTCTCAACGCTGTTCAATATTCGCTCGCGTCTTTCAGAGCTTTCCAGTCGTTCAATTTCTTCTGTAATATCCTGTTTTACAGCAATATAATTTGTGATTTCGCCCTGCTCATTCAGAATCGGCTTAATGGTCGCCTTTTCCCAAAAAAGAGTTCCATCCTTCTTTTTGTTAAGCAAGTCACCTTCCCATGTCTTGCCCGATGAGATGGTACTCCACAACTTTTCATAAAATCCGTCCGATTGAAAACCCGATTTTAAAATGCGTGGGTTCTTATCCAGAACTTCATCCAATGTATATCCAGTCAAGTTGGTGAAAAACTTATTTACATAAATGATCTTGCCATCTGTATCTGTAATTACGATGGATGCCGGTGTCTGTTCCAGGGCAGAGCGGAACAGTTCTGAGCCTATCTGTAAATGCGATTTCATTTGATACTTTCTAATCCCTGGTAAAGATGATTTTATAAAAGCCTTAACGCTCTCTTTTCATTCAATCTAATCAAAGATTATTAACTTTTCATAAAATCCCATTTTACATCGCTTCATTCACATATAAAATCAAACGATTTACAAAGGAACATTTCTACCGTCTATTCGATTTAACTGATATGAATCTCACACAAATTCAGAATAATTATGCGAAGATATAGTTTACTCCCTGCGATCTATTTGATAGCAGCATCTCTTTTACTTGTCTCCTGCCAGGATTCTACCAGTCTGACGGATGAACAGCCGCCGCAACTCCCGCCGGTGGAATCAATGAACATGGACTTTTCCGCTTTTGACGACGAATCAAACGGGAAAAGTGCTAATTTCACCTCTGATAATGAATCTTACAGCCATTTCTTCAATGCGGCCGTTCGTGCCATGGTAATGAAAGGTATTGTAAACACTAATCTGGCGATTCCTAAAGTGCTATTACAAGCTGCCGAGAATTTTGAACCGGAACTTACGGATGACGGTGAATGGACATGGAGCTATTCAAAAGATGCCAATGGTAATAATTTTGAAATAGAGCTGATTGCCACTACAAGCAGCAACGAACAGGTGATTTGGCAAATGTATGTGACCAATTCTGCATTGAATATCGATAATGTATTGTTATTTGAAGGCGAGGTTTCAGATGACGGTTCCTCCGGGTATTGGACCTACTATGCACTATTTGGTAACGAGGCAGGAAATGCTGTTTCTCAGCTTGAATGGAATATTAGCAGTGAAGATCAGGCTGAGTTACGCCTCGAGGTTCTGTCAGACAGAAACGGCAATCTTGGCGATTATATAGATTACGCATTTGACGCACCCGTTAAGCGCACAACCTATTATAACGCTGCTGAAGATCAGTTGACTGAAATTGAGTGGAACAGCGAAACCTATGAGGGATACATTATCGCGCCCAATTACAACAGTGGTGAACAGGCGTGCTGGAATAGTAATTTCCAGAATGTAGAAAGTTGCTAATTTTTGAAGCACTCATGGTTCGTCTATAATCAGAGGGATTCCACTCCCCTCCTTTCCAAGGAGGGGCAAGGGGTGGTTGGACCGGCTTTTTTCTTCAAAAAAGGCATGAACAATGTTCGTGATTTATTTAAACCTCCCCTTAATCACTTCGTGGGAATCGCTTTGCTCGGAGAACCTCCTTGGAAAGGAGGGGACTTTTATACATCACATAAAACAGATGATTAATCGAACTCGGTTATTAATGGGTTTTATGATTAAGTCCTGACAGAAAATCTGACCTGTCAACACCCACCGGTTTTGACAGCGTCTGGGGCTCTCGAAGAACCTCCCAGAAAAAAATTTATGCAAAATGGAGTTTCCGCGCTTCTGTGGTGGATAAATGTGAATTGGCCACGAAGGCACTAAGCCGCGAAGTTTCACGAAGGGACGATTGGCGCGGCATCTTCTTCAAAAAAGTATGGAAAATTTATCTTTACTTGTTTGAACCACCCCTTAATCCCCTCCTTGGAAAGGAGGGGAAATCTTATGCATCATAAGAAATTATTAAGTTAACGTATATGAGTTCAAAAATCGTTGTTTCAAATTACTGCATCACTTGAGTTAAATACATCTTATTATCAATCCTGCTTCTCAAACCTGAGATCATACACTCTTCCGCTGCTGTAAATAAACTGACTCACACCTCCATCGGCATCCGGCACAAATCGGATCAGCCCAAATCCGCGAGCTGAAAAGGTGTTCTCATAAACCGGTTCGAGTTCAAAGGTGTCGGCCGGTCTGCGATGCGCTACCAGTTGATCACCCTGCAGTTCAATTCTGATCTCCGTTTCAGCATCCGAACTGACATAAACTCCTTCGAAGCGAGTCCACGAATCGCTAAATTCATCTGCCGGATTTTCAGGGTTCAATATCTCCTCTTCATATCCTTCGCGAATCACCTGAATGTGCAGATCTCCACTGCCCTGATCAACAAAGCGATATAAGGTATCTGAATTTCCAACCCGAACTTCACTGCCGGAAATCGGATAAAGTGTTGTGTTGCCGTTCAGTTTTAACTCTCCATCTTCCCAACTGATTTCAGTAGCCCGGTAGTTTCTCGGGTCGCTCCAGATTCCGGTCCACTCTTTCAGTTGTTCATCGCTTCTGCGAACCGTTCCTTTTTCAGGTTGAGTCTCACCACCGTCCCGCTCCTCAAGAAAAATTCCTGAAACAGCGCTGCCCAAACCTCCCGGGCTGGCACCGGTTACGTTACATAGCAGGGCAACCGCAAGATCAGTTTCCGGATAGATACTCAGATAAGCTCTGTACCCGCTGGTTGCACCGGTGTGCGTAACCTGACGATATCCGTGATCTTCATCCACCCGAACCGCAGAGGCGTAGGCGATGGTTCTGCCGCTGCCCAGGATTCCCTGTGTAATCAGCTCCCGGTGAAACTCCTTTCCAAAATAGTTCGATTGAATGGCATGAGACCAGGTCAGCAAGTCACCAACCGTGGTTAATAAACCGCCATTTCCATGGACATTTTCAATCGGCCGGTTGATGGTGTACTCCTCATCTCCCGCTCTTCCCGAATAGGCTGAGCTTCTCCCTTTTACGATCCGGGTGTAGTCATCCCTCCACTGAGTTGACGTCATTCCCAATGGGCCAAAAATATTCTTTTGCGAAAAATCGGAGAATGTTTCCCCCGTTATGCGTTCAATAGCGATCGCCATCAAGTTGTAGCCGGAGTTGCTGTATGAGTAACGCTCGCCCGGTGGGAAATTGAGACGAGTTTGCCGGCTCATGATATCCAGAACATGATCATGATTGTGTGTTCGATTGGATCGTCCCCAGCCGGAAATGGAAGTTACACTACCCCAGTCGCGCAAACCGGAGGTGTGATTCAGCAGATGTCGCCAGGTAATTGTGTGTCCATAATCTGTGAGTTCCGGTATGATCTCCCGTACATCATCCTCTAGCGATATCTCCCCTTCCAGCGCTAATAAAATCATTGTTGCTGATACAAACTGTTTGGAAACCGAACCGGCTTCAAAAATGGTAGATGATGTGTTGGGGACCGGATTTTCCAGATCAGCCATCCCATAGGCTCGCATCACAAGTGGGCGTCCTTCCTGTGAGACGCCAACCGCGCAACCGGGTGTGGATTCAGAATCCCAGTCGCTGAAAATAGAATCGAGTTGAGCAACTTTTGAGTGGTCAGCATAGGTTTGAGCAATCAGTTCCGATGGAGCAAACAGTAAGAATAAACCGATCAGGTTTATCAGTAGAATTTTGATAGAGGCCATTGAATTGGGGTATAGATTGAAAAGTATTAGTTAATCATGAAACGAGTTTCCAATCTAACAAACCTTACTGATCAATCAAGGCTCTTTGCAATTTTTGACAGTATTCAGGCTTATCCAATTTTGAATTAAATTTGGGTATAGTTCTTTTGGAAAGCTGATGCCTCAGCAGCTAAGTAACGACAGAATCAAATTTCTTATACCCTGTAACAGGAACTCTTGATCTACAATTTTAGCAACCTGAGGGAATTAATGCTCAGATGAAGAGAAATCTTGCCGAAAATGGCGTATGGTTAAGATTTCTATTATATCAGAGTTTATTTCATAAATAACTCCATAGTTTTTATGGACAACTAACTCCCGGAATTTGTCATTTTTTAATTCTGGCAAAACTCTTCCTGATTCTGGATTTACTTTTAAATTTTCAACCTTTGCTTCTAACTGATCAATAAGAGCTAAAGCACCATCGGGATTATCTTCAGCAACGTACTCGAGAATCTTTTTTATTTTGATTCTGGCAGTTGGCGACCAAATAATTTTCATGAGGTCTATTTGGCTCTCAGTTCATTAAAAAACTCTTCCTGGCTAATACCTTCGCCATTATCTAATTCCTTTCGAGCAGTGGATATTTCTTCCAATAACTGAATCTTATCAAGT
The DNA here is from genome assembly GCA_001564065.1 of Chitinophagaceae bacterium T5-Br10_B2g13. Lineage (GTDB taxonomy): Bacteria > Bacteroidota > Rhodothermia > Balneolales > Balneolaceae > Rhodohalobacter. The sequence continues at coordinate 22,246 of LKNA01000013.1, read as the reverse complement.
AGTTTTTGATAATCTTCTACATCAATTAACACTGCAGAGCTTTTACCATGTTGGGTAAGAATAAGTGGCCGATGTTTTGTCTTAACACGTTCTATGTAAGAGGCGGCATTAGCTCGAAAATCTGAGAGTGATCGAATATCCTGGTCAAGTTGAATTTGCGACATGATTCAATTGGGCTAATTTACGTTCTATTTAATGTACGTTATTTAGAACAAAATAGTATGGGATTTCTCTCTAAAATGAGGTGGTTAACGGTTTGGCAAATAACCGGTTTTGCCATTGACAGCAGCCAAAGTGATGAAAAGGATGATTTACCGCAACACTGAGAGTTTTTTTGCCAACTTTGAGCGGCAAAATCCGGTTGAAACGCTTCTTAACGCAACCCCGCACTTGATTTAGGAGGGTTTTGTCGAACATGCCACACAGTTTGTATATAGATTATATTCTCTTCTTTACGTATCCGGTATATAACCCGATAGTTGTCAAATATCAGTTCACGCAAATTGGGTTCATTATACTCAGGTACAATTCGACCTGATTCCGGTTGTTCAATAAGATGATCTGTTTTCTCAATTAGCTTTAGTGCCCACTTTTCAGCGGTCACCACATCATCCTGAGCAATATAATCTACAAACTTGTTTAGCTTATGCAATGCCTGATTGGTCCAGACTATTTCCACTTGGCCAGGTTTTCTTTAATTCGCTTTTTGGCTTCTTCATGGGAAACGACTTCACCTCTTGCAATTTGCCGTTCTGCTTCGATGAGTTCTTCCATCAAGTCAAGTTTATCAACCATTCGTTGATACTCAGATACATCCACCAAAACAGCGGCACTTTTCCCGTGCTGCGTCAAAACAATGGATCGCTTTTGTTTTTTGATACGGTCAATGAAATCCGCAGCATGTTTCCGGAACTCTGAAAGCGGTTGAATATCCTGGTCTATTTCAATTCGTGCTGTTGGCATGATAATCGGAATTTTCTTTTAAACGTACTTTTAATGTACAAAATTAATGCGTAATGAATAGCCTAACTGTTATCCAAGAGGGTGCGTTAACATATATTTACCGGCACTATTTTAGATGTGCCACTGTCCGATATTAATCCATTCATCCCGCCAAAACAAATAGACACAGGGTTTTGTCCGACTAATATTTATCGGCAAGTTCAGAATGTCCGAATGCAACGCAGATAAAAATCCTTTGTTTTTGTCACAGGAAGACCTCAGAACAGATGAAAGAAGAATTAGGTTGTTGAGCTTTATCTACAATAACAGCCTATTCGATCAATGTACTGATAGAGTCTCATATCTCAAGTCTCACATCTACCCCCTACTCCACCGCGTCCACATCCACATTGATTCGAACCGCGCCGGCTCCTTTCGGTTTGATGGCATCGTACTTTTCGAAAATGGCATTCAATAGCTTCTCTATGGCTGAGGCGTTGTACTTTCGGTCGAGCTTGATGTTGGCTTCCCATCGATGCTGACCATTCATCCACTCAATAACCGAAGGCGATGGCCCCATCACCGGATTTTCACCAACAACCATCCGCATGGCATCGCAAAATTTATCGGCTGCAGCCTGAACCTTGCTCCATGACTGGCTCTTGAACTGAAACACAATCATTCGTGAGTAGGGCGGAAACATCAGCATTTCGCGTTGATGAAGCTCATACCGCGCGAAGGTTTTAAAATCGTGGGTTCGTGCACACTTAATGGCGGGATGCTCCGGCTTCCAGGTTTGAACATACACTACACCGGGTTTTTCAGCCCGACCGGCCCGACCCGCTACCTGGCTTAACAGCTGGTACATCCGCTCACCGGCCCGGAAAGATGGAAATGCCAGCTCCGTATCAGCATTTATCACACCCACTACCGTTACATTCGGGAAGTTCAGACCTTTGGCCACAATCTGTGTTCCGATCAGAATATCTGCACCACCCGACAAAAATTGATCATAAATATTCTGGTGACCGTGCTTGCCGGAGGTGGTATCCATATCCATCCTGAGTAGTCTCGCCTCAGGAAAAAGCTCCTGAACCTGCTCCTCCACCTGCTGGGTTCCGCTGCCTTTTGTCTTCAAATTGGTGGATCCACACATCTCACAACGGCTGTCGGCACGGCGGGAGTAACCACTGTAGTGATCAAGTAAAATATTCTTACGCTTGTGATACGTCAGACTCGTCGAGCTCTCCGGACTTTCGGGGATATGTCCGCAATCTTCGCACTGCATAAAGGAAGCAAAACCGCGCCGGTTGTATAGAAAAATGATCTGCTCCTTTCGCTCCAGGGCTTTTTCTGTTGCTTCAAAAAGCTCCACAGTTAAAGGCCCGCGCATAGCTGACTTATACTCTTTCATATCCAAAATGCTTACTTCAGGCATCGTTCCGGTCGGACGAATGGGAAGGTGCAGCAAGGTATGTTTCTCTTCTTTCACGGCTTGAACCGAAACCATCCCGGGCGTTGCCGATCCCAAAATGGTTACCGCTCCTTCCATATGAGCCCGCATAATAGCCACATCCCTGGCATGATATCGCGGAGAAGGTTCATATTGTTTATAGGAATTGTCGTGCTCCTCATCCACCACAATGAGTCCCAGATTTTCAACAGGAGCATAGACTGCTGATCGCGGACCGATCGCAATCCGTTTCTCTCCTGATTTCAGACTCTGCCACGCCTCATACTTCTCCCGCTCATTCAAACGGCTGTGGAGTACCGCAATTTGATCTCCAAAAATCTGGTAGAACCGCTTTACGGTTTGAGGGGTAAGCGCAATTTCGGGTACCAGAACAAGTCCGCCCCTGCCCTGATCCAACGCATGTTTCAGCGCATGAATATAAACTTCCGTTTTTCCTGAACCGGTCACCCCAAAAAGCAGAAAACTCTTAAATGCTTTCGAATCTAGAGCTTCACGGACCTGTACAAACGCACCCTCCTGCTCACCCATCAGTTGGTTCAGTTTTTCCGGCTCATACTCACCTGTGTAGATCTCATCTCCTTTCACCGGAAGATCAACCGATTCAATCCATCCCTCCTTTTCGATCCGGTTGAGGGAGTAGTTTGTGAAGAGCTCATCCATCTCCTGCAATTCACTGTTTGGCAATGGCAAATCCAGGGATTTTAACTTTTCAAATGCCTGAACCCATTTTGTCTCACGCTCTTTTTCAGTTATTTCATCCAGAGCAGAGTTCGGGTCAATTCCCTCTTTAATCTGCCAGTGTTTAATCTTCTTGAAATCCACCTTCTGCCGCGGCTCCTCCCAAACGGAGATCCAGCCTTGTTTCAGAGCTTTTTTAAAAAAGGTTTTTCCTTTGCCGTCCCGCCACCGCTTTTCGGCCTCCTTTAGTGTGATCGGTTTCTCATCAATCTCCTCTAATATCGCAAGTTCTTCCTCTGTGATTTCACCCTTGAACCCTTTTTTGACCCTGAGTTTTTTCTCCGATGAGAAGTTTAGCCCAACCGGCAGGGCGGCCTGAATGGCTTCTCCCCAGCTGCAGTAATAGAAGCGGTGAATCCAGTCGGTAAGCTGCAACATGGTTTCGTTCATGATTGGCTCGGAGTCCAGAATCCGCTCGATAGGCCGCGTCTCAAACTCCGGCTTTTGATCGTGTACCCGAACCACCATCCCGATGGCGAATTCCTTCCGGAGTGGTACCCAAACTCTCATCCCCGGCTTGATAGATTCATCACGGGTTTCGTAGGTAAAAACCTGCCGTACCGCTGTTGGAAAAGCTATGTCTGCAAACTGTTTTTTCATCCGGATCACAAACTATTGATTTCAGCCGTAAAGATTGAGAGATATTTACAAAAATAATGTACCTGCCGGTGCAGTTTGGACAGTTGTAAATTTTTGAATGGATAAGAAAATCCAGTAACGATTTAATAAAGCAATTGTACAGTTAATGTTTTAATTGACTTTTCAGGCTACAAGAAATTTTAGAATTGAAAGTTTCATACGAAACCCGCTCCGGATGGAGCGGAAGATTTATACAAAACGTCAGACGTAACCACCTACAGCGCGCCGGAGGTGTGCTACTCTTTTATAGTTACATTATCACATTGCTCGATGTACTGCTCCATCCGGAGCAGGGTATGAAGCCAGCTTCTTTTTACTTACAAACTTAATGAACCTGCCGGTGCATCTTGAGTGATAGTAAACTTTTGAGTGAAATAGATGATCCAGTTTTGCTTAATGAAACAACTACTTCAGATAAGCTCCCAACCAACTCTATGGCTAACAAGAAATTTTTGGATTAAAATATCCGATTCACAATCCGCTCCGGATGGAGCGGCAGGTTTGTACAGAGCAGATCATATTATCCCCATTCAGCGCGCCGGAGGTGCGCTACCCTATTGTTTGTTCATAGATTAGCAATCAAAACCGGGTATCGGTCAGACCGCTTCAAACGCTCTATATAAAAATAGAATCAAAATTAATCATTTGAGAGTTGATAACTTCGCCCGAGGTTACGAAGCACCCTTCGATTTTGATCCAGAAATTCACGAATAGTCTGAGTAGGTATGCTATGTGTCAATCCGTAGTTCAGTGTTGAAATCTCGCTGGCCATAATAGCACCGGTATACTGTTGATACGGTAAGTCTTGATCTATCTGATCTGTATCCGGTACAAGAAAGTAGCTGCGGTTTGCAACACCGGCATTGGCCATTCCTATCCAATCAAATGATCTAAAATTATCTTTTGAAGCAAGAATAACTCCACCGCTAATTCCCCTGTTAAAAAGGGCGTCTGTAAGAAACCCACCCCTGTTATCTCTGTTAGCCAGTGTTACAATTCCGCGTGTTACAGTTTGATAACCGCGGGGATATCCCATCACATAGACTACGCTGCCGGATTTCAGATTCTCTGAATAACCCATATTTAAATCGATCGGAACCAAGTCATCACCAACCTCAGTAAAATTGTTCAGATCTATGCTGATCAGAGCCAGATCATTTACCCGGTCCTCATCTACCAGATTGTACATGGCCAGCGTATTATCAGTAAGAGCCATATTTACCTGACTCTGTTTCACCGCAATGGTACGGATATAGGTGTTAGGTTCAATATTTTCACCGGACCAGTAACTGTATACCCGGTCAGGAAACTCAACAGTATGAGCACAGGTTAGCATAATAGCTCGATTACCGGTTTTCCCAATCACAATTGCCGTTCCTGCCGTACTCTCTTCAATAGCAGTTTGACTAACTGCTACCTCAGCGGGGTTGAGAGTATCAGCTTGACTAGATGTAACCCTGAGCTGTTCATCTACCAAATAAACCCTGTAGCGAGCGGTCGATGAAATCCGGATCAATGATTTTTGAACCTCTTCGATCTGACCGGATATATCTGCAATCGGATAGCCGGTCGTGTAGTATGGATCCGTAACCGGAAGCTCATCAATCGAAATTTGATAGGTTTGAGTACACCCGGCAATCACAAGAAAGCAGGAAATAAGTACGCCAATACTTTTAATACTTTTCAATATGTTCACTTTTAACGTTTGTTTTTACAAATAGCGGTTGCCGTTTAGTTCACTCTATGTAATAACCATCAGATAATACTTCTACAATGTTTACGCCTGAGATGTGATTTTGTTATCATTCAACACTATTCAATCAATCTTAAAATACGTTCATCAGCCGTAAAAAGATGGAGCAGCAATTACTCCATTTCACTCTGCAGCTTATATTCAATTCACATTATTTCATTATTCTGACAAAAATCATAGAAAAAATCAGAAAGCCATGCGACTACATTATTTACTGCCACTTTTAATAATTGGGTTGATCATTTCCTCCTGCACTACTCCACAGCAAACCACGCAGCTCTCACCGGAAGTATCTGTTGATGGAGCATCAGCACATTGGGTCGCTTCGGATCTGCTGATCTGGGATCCCGGCGTAGATGCAGAATCTTATGAGCTTCGCTACAGCCTTGACGCTGATCTTGCCATTCAGCGATTTGGAGCGCCATCAGGCCAGTCAATAGAGCTCACCGAATCTGGAATGTTAACTTCATATCAGGCCGATAAATTCCGTCACATTTCAGACAGGCCCGTTTTTTCCTTGAATGGTGATCGGGAAGAATTCCGGGAAGCTCTTAAGGGGCAGTTAGTCGCTGTAGCATACGATCTGAATGGAATTCCGGTGAAGGCTACCCGGGTTCAAACTCATGGTGTGATCGATGATCTCTACACCTACAACGGCCAACTTGGCCCGATCTATTCAAACAACGGTGTTTCATTAAAGATCTGGGCACCAACGGCTCAACATATCACTCTTACCATTTTTGATGAGTCGAAAAATGAGATCGAAACAGTTGATCCGGCCGAATACCAAACACAGAACGGCGTATGGGTTTTTGAGGGTACCCGCGATTGGGACAGAAAATTTTACCGCCTGAACGTCACCGTATTTCATCCGGAAAATAACGAGATTAACACTTTTAAAGTCACCGACCCCTATTCGGTCAGTCTTTCAACGGATAGCCGCTACAGCCAGTTTGTAAATTTAAGCGATGAAGACCTTAAGCCCGCCGGCTGGGATGATCTCAGAAAAGAGCTTCCCTTTCCGACAGATATTACTCTCTACGAAGCGCACATGCGTGACTTCAGTATCATCGACGAATCCGTACCGGAAGAGCAGCGTGGCACATATATGGCTTTCACAAATAATGGAGAAGATGGACGTGAGCTTTCTAACGGAATGGCACATCTGAAAAGATTGAATGAGTCTGGCTTGACCCACCTCCACCTACTCCCGATCAACGATATAGCCTCTGTTATTGAAGATAAAAACCAGCGTGTGGACCTTAATGATCCCTTTAACCGGATTTGTGAAGTGATAGGCACCAACCAACAGTTGGCTAACGATTGCGAAAAATATGGAACCACCCCAATCCGTGAAGTTTTTAAACAGCTGGTTGAGGATGACCCGACCACGCTGGAAATTCAGCGAATCTATCGCAGCCCGGAACACAGCAATAAACTGGCCGATTACGATGGATTTAACTGGGGGTACGATCCATTTCACTTTAACGTACCGGAAGGAAGCTACTCCACAAACCCTGAGGGAACCCAGCGTATTCTGGAAACGCGAAAAATGGTACAGGCACTTGATCAGATTGGGTTGAACATTGTTGTGGATGTGGTTTATAATCATACGCATGCCACCGGCGCATCCCGGTTCTCAGTACTGGATAAGGTTGTACCGGAGTACTACCACCGGTTAGATCCCGACACGGGAATTGTTGAAACCTCTACCTGCTGCCCAAACACAGCCGCAGAATTTAACATGATGGAAAACTTGATCATCGACTCCGTGATTCTTTGGGCAAAAGAGTACAAAATTGACTCTTTCCGTTTTGACCTGATGGGACACCATCCCCGATATGTGATGGAGCGCCTTACCGAGGAGCTTGCCAAACTTACCCTTGAGGAGGATGGCGTAGATGGTGAAAATATCTACATCTACGGTGAAGGATGGAATTTCGGCGAAGTTGCCGACAACCGCATTTTTGATCAGGCTACTCAGTTTATGATGGGCGGAACAGGAATCGGCAACTTTAATGACAGAAGCCGGGACGGAATCCGTGGAGGAAATTTCACCAATAACCGAAGAGCTCAGGGATTTACCAACGGGCGATATCTCTTCCCAAATGAAGATGCCGGAGCTCCGGATGAAGAACTTGCCGTACTATTGGATCATGCAGATCGCATCCGTGTGGGTATGACCGGTAACCTTGCCGGCTATCCATATATCAACCGTTTTGGAGATTTGGTGACCGGTGGGAATGAGATGATTGGATATGCTGAACTGCCGCAGGAATCGGTCAACTATATCGACAAACACGACAATGAAACACTTTGGGACAATACGCAAACCAAACTGCCCCACAGCATGAATATGGAAGAACGAATACGCGTACATCTGCTTAGCCAGGCGATGATCAACTTTGGCCAGGGAGTGCCTTTCCATCAGATGGGTTCGGATATTCTTCGGTCAAAATCGATGGACCGGAACAGCTATGACTCCGGTGACTGGTACAACGCCATCGATTTCACTCTCGAAACCAATAATTGGGGAATTGGTCTGCCGCCCGGCTGGGACAACTCCGATCTCTGGGAAGGCCAGCGGGAATTTCTAAACAATCCCAATATCGATATCCGAAAAGAGCACATGGAACTTGCTCATCAGCTATTCCGTGAGCAACTGGAGATTCGCTACAGCTCTTCACTTTTCCGTTTGAGAAGTGCTGAAGAGGTCAATCAAAGGGTGGCCTACCATAACACAGGCACTGATCAAATTCCGGGAGTGATAGCAGTGAGCTATTCGGATGGCGTATGTGCCGGAGAGGTTCTGGATTCAAATCTTGACGGTGTACTCATTATCTTCAACAGCAGTCTGGATGAACAATCGATTGACCTCAATCTCTCCGGAATGATGCTCCATCCTATCCAACAAGACGGAGCAGATAATTTGGTAAAACAGAGCCAAGTAGAGAATGGGACGTTTACGGTTCCCGGACTTACAGCTGCAGTTTTTATTAAAGAGCAAGATGGTGAACAGGGTGAATTTCTCTGTAACCCTCTGAGTGATTAATAACCAAGATATCTCTCATGGCACGTCTACGAGCCGTGTCATGAGTTATTAAAAAATTCTGACTCTTTATTCTGCCACCAAGGCTCCAAGTCACAAATATTCACGAAGACTGCTCTGCGGAAATCCGCGCTACCGTCTGCGATAATCTGCGAGAAACAGTGCCCTGTATGCTATATCAGACGCTTACAGGTTCTGCGTACGCTGTAAGGTCTTTCATTACGTAGGAGTATCCTGTTTTTAGATTAAATGGCTTCTCACACTCATCACTCCGTAGGTGCGACCTCGTTTCTTTTTCTGCAGATATTTTAAAACTCTTTGCGTTCCCACACAGGAGGCTCCGATGGAGCCTCCTTATGTTTAGAATGCGGTTGACTATAAACAGGCAACTCCTGACGGAGTTGGTTTATACTCGTACCGAACTATCAAATCACCTGAAAAAGCTAAGTGGATTTTTCAATCTACGAAAAACCCATTTATGGGTTTAACACACGAGCGCGGGATTTATCCCCGCGAAACTCTGCGAGAAACCGTTCTCCTAATTCCAGATGCTGGTAGGTTTAGGTCTGCAATTTTTTGTATCTCTCTGACCGGAAAGGCAGCGGTCTGACAGAGCAGATTTCAGAACGATTCCCAATTCAATCAGGTTTTTATAAATGAACTTAGTATCAAAAAAACAAGGAGACAATATGGGAGCAAAGAAAATTTTGATGATCGTCGGGGATTACGGCGAAGATCTGGAGATTATGGTGCCTTTTCAGGCACTGCAAATGGTCGGTCACACTGTTCACGCGGTCTGTCCGAATAAAAAGAAAGGAGAAACCTGCCCAACTGCCGTTCACGATTTTGTGGGCGATCAAACCTATAAAGAGCTGACCGGGCACAACTTTACACTGAACTACTCTTTTGATGACGTAAAGGTCGAAAAGTACGATGCGCTGGTTCTGCCCGGTGGCCGCGGCCCCGAGTATCTGAGACTCGATAACAATGTGATCGAAATGGTTCGTCATTTTGTGGAAGAAGACAAACCTATTGCTGCTATCTGCCACGGACTACAAATTCTGGCAGTCGTAGGTGGAATTGAAGGAAAAACATTAACCGCCTATCCAGCATGCGGACCTGAAATGAAACTGGCCGGAGCAGACTATAAAGATGTAGAACCAACGGAAGTTGTCCGGGATGGCAACCTGGTAACTACCCCCGCCTGGCCCGGACATCAAAAATGGCTGGCAGCGTTCCTGGATGTATTGGGAACCAAGATTTCACATAGTTAAAGATCGATAAGTTCTATATCTCGTGGCACGTCTCGTAGTCGTGCCACGAGTTTTATAATAACAAATTTATGTTTACACATCTCTCCTGCCACAAAGTCTCCAAGACTCGAAATTTCACAACGTTCTCTCCCCCAAAACTTCCTCTTCCAATCAGCTTAACCAAGCGAAAAATAATTCTCATTCCGTATGAATACCCTGCTTATAGATAAAGTTTAGGTCTTATAAAATCATCGCTCCGTAGGTGCGACCTAATCTTTCGGCAATAATTTTGCTCTATCTACGGAATCAATCAGGAGGCTCCGATGGAGCCGTTAACTTTATTGAAAGCGTGAATTCTACAAACAGTACACTCCTGACGGAGTTGGTTTATACTCGTGCTGAACCTTCAAATCTAACCAAACTACCGAACTCGCTTTTCATTCTTCAGAAAAGAAAACCCATTCATGGGTTTAACATACGAGCGCGGGATTTATCCCCGCGAAACTCTGCGAGAAACAATACCCTCTAAATCCAAACCTGAAGCTGCCTGATCCGGTTGGTGCTTGCAGGTCAGGTCAGAGCTAGGTCGAAAATCGTCTGAACGGATAGGCAACGGTCTGACGGAATTTCTACTTTTTACATCAACTAATTCAGAGTATTAAACCTCCAGATAAAGTTGAGCCTCACTGAGCGTGTTCTCCATCTTGATTCATCCTCACTGTAAAAATTCGGTTCCTCAATAATTGTGTTACGACCTCTGGTATTCAACAAGTCCCGTCCACTCAGCGAAACAGTCGCATTTCCATCAAACAGGTCTCTCGACAAACCGGCTCTCAAACCATACGACTCTGCCCTGCGCCCCTGTGTCGTGTTTCTCGGCCCGCTATAGTAAAACGTAGACTGTAGGTTCAACCCATCAAACACTTCCCATTGAAGCCTCATCCGGCCAAAAAATGCTGATGTATTCCGCTCAAAAACCTCCCCCTGATACGTTCCATCGGTATCGGATAGATAGTAGTTTGCACTTGTTCTGAGCCTAAGCGATTCAAAAAGCTGCTGAGAAATCGCCAACTCTCCACCCCAATTTGTTTGAGTGGACAAGTTTATCGGAAACCGGCGTGTCACTCCATCATTATCCAGCTCAGTAATTCTCTCCACAACTCCGGTTCTGTGCCGGTGATAAACGCTTGTTGATATCGAGCCGGACTCCCAAAGCCGCAAATAGCTTAACTCATAAGAGTTGGAAAATACCGGGTTCAGGTTCGGATTACCGGTAAAGATATTCCTGGAATCCCTGAAGTTTGAAAATGGCAGAATATTTCTGAACCGGGGTCTTGACAATCGGCGACTGTAGCTTACCTGAACCGAGTTTCGCTCGTTAAACTCATAGTTCATAAAAACACTCGGGAATAGATTGAGGTAGTTTTGATCCGACCCTTCACCGATTTCTGTCAGTTCTGTCCTGATGCGGGTCTGTTCCAGCCTCAAACCACCCTGGATAGAAAATTTCCCTAACTGCGTGGATGCTATACCGTACAGTGCATTGATATTTTGCCGGTAGTTAAAATCGTCGCTAAAACCGTCAAATGGCTGCCACTGACCATCAATAAACTCTTCTACGGTGTATCGATTATCAACCCACCGGGCAGTGGAACGCATACCGGCTTCAATCTCAGAGCTCTGCCCCAGGGTTTGCACATAATCTACCTGAAAACGCATATTTGTAGTCTCTTCACGGTTATCAGTCCGTTGCCTGGCAATATTATCACCGGTCAACTCATTGATCTCTCTGAGATCAGAAGCTTCCGTTTCAGGCTCGTAATCAATTCTGAAATCAGCCCTCAATCTTTGATCATTGTCACCTCCGATATCAAAATCGTACTCCAGATCAAACTCATAGTTGGTGCGATCTTCATCTTCAAGATCTTCGCGAAATACTTCTCTTAAAGGGGATCCATCCAGCTCCATATCGCGATAATACGTTTCAGTGGTATTGTCCCGATCTCTGACTCTGAAAAAGACAGACGGAGTTAACGATTGCCGTTCAGAAAGAAAAATTTCTGCTCCTGCCCTGATATCTCCACGAAGCTCTTCCCTGGATCTGTCCTGAGTTTGCGTGTACATATAGGAGGTGTCCGGCGACTGAAATCGCTGAAATCGGTTTCGTTCAGATGGGCGGCCTCGATACCGAAAACTGATACTCGTAAACCAGTTAATGTTGTTCGACATCATATTCAGGTTTGTAGAAAGCCGGTGATCGTGAGGCAAACCGGTTCGGGCTGATACCGATCCGTTTAACCCGGCCAGACGATTCCTTTTCAATACAATATTGATCACACCGGCATCACCTTGAGCTGCATACCGGGCTGATGGATTAGTAATCACTTCCACGCGTTCAATATTATCAGCAGGAATGGACGCTAAAGCATCAGTTCCACCGCTGAGTAGTGAAGAAGAGCGCCCGTTTATTAAAACACGTACATTTTCGCTTCCCCGAAGACTTATATTTCCTTCAAAATCTGTCTCTATGGAAGGAATATTTTCAAGCAGATCTATAGCCGTTCCTCCAATTGCCTCAACTTCGGCATCGGCCCGGTAAATTCTCCGGTCAAATCGCATTTCTACTGCCGCCGCCTGTGATTCCACAACAACCTCATCCAGCTCTTGCCGCTCTTCATTGAGGCGAACCTCATCCAATTCATAGATTTCACCATCTGTAAGCTCAATTCTCTCCTGATATGGAGAGTAAGAGACAAAGGTGATACGCAAAAGGTAGGATCCCGGCTGTACTTCAATTGTAAATTCACCATCGGCGCCGGTACTCGTTCCATCAACCAATTCGCCATTATCCATCAATATAGAGACGGTTGCTCCGGGAATTGGCTCTCCAAAATTATTCAATACGGTACCCTCAACGTACGCTTCGTCAAACTGAGTGTCTTGCGCTTCAGACTCCGGCAGTCCATTTGTTGAAAAATGAAGGAGTAGTATGCTTAAAAATGTCTGTAATAAGTATCTGTATCTGTTTTCCATAGTGCTACATCTACAAAAATCAATGTACCACCAATCCCCAAAAATCCTGCTTTAAACATTATTCACAGGTTTTTACATATTCAGACAGCCTTATCTTTATTTCTTCTGCACCGTTCGCTGCAGTACTTCACCTCATACCAATTCTTCTCCCATTTTTTTCTCCAGCTGAATGCCCGATGACAAACCGGACAGATCTTTTCGGGCAGATGAGGTTTTTTATGAGGCATCAGACAAGTTATTTAACTGTTACCATCCCTGAAAAAAGATGTGATCACATAGCGCTGTTCAACCGGCTCACCTCTTAGAACGGCAGGCTCCCATCTCTCCATGCTGTCTACAATACTCTTGTACATTTCACTAATGGATTCATGCGGACTATTAATAATCTCTACCTGCCCCGCCTTACCTTTCTCATCTACCACATAGGTTAAAAGTAGCCTCCCTTCATATCCCTCAATTCTGGCAATTTCAGGAATAACTGTATTCAGCCTGATATGCTCATTGAGAGCAGCGCTTCCCCCCGGGTACTTTGCATGTATTTCCGGCTCAGGATATCTTCTGAAAGGGCACTTTCCGGCATTGGTACTTCAGCATAATCAGATGCTGAATTCTTCAACTGACTTTCAGTTGAAGAGCAGCTCATGTTCAAAAATGCAGCGAAAGCAAACAGAACGATAAAGGAAAATTTATGCATGATGTTTTTTTATTTAAATACTACCAAGCATAATTAAATTAGACTGTTAATTCAATTTATTTCACTTCCAAAAATCCTTTCTTCACAAGAAGTTCTGCATTCAGAATTGCCCCGCCTGCAGCTCCTCTTACGGTATTATGAGCCATCGCAACAAAGCTCACATCCATCACATGGGCAGATCTAATTCTGCCTACGGCTGTCTGCATACCACCTTCACTTTCTGCATGAAGTCGGGGCTGGGGAAATCTTGGATCATCATAAACTTTTAATGGGAACTTAGGTGCTGACGGCAAATCCAATTTGTGTATTGGGCTCTCCCAATCTTTCATTGCATCGCGTATAGTTTCCAGGTCTGCTCTCTTTTTTAAACCAACAGTGACTGAAAGAAGGTGTCCGTTAATGACAGGCACTCTTGTTGCCGTTGCCTGAACCGGGAAGTCTGCATAGCGAACGGCACCGTTCTTTAGATTACCTAGTAGCTTGAGCGGTTCCTGTCGAATCTTGGATTCTTCGCCACCGATAAACGGAATCACATTTCCCATGATATCCAAACTTGGCACACCGGGATAACCCGCTCCGGAGATCGCCTGCATGGATGTAACCACTACAGATTCAATCCCAAATTTGTCATACAACGGCTTTAGTGCTGTTGTAAGCGGAACGGCTACACAGTTTGGATTGGTAACAATCCACCCGGAACCGTCATCTGTAAATCTCTGCTCTCGGATCAGTTCAGTATGATCCGGATTGACCTCGGGTATTAATAACGGTACCGTTGGATCTGTTCTGTAATTCTTTGCATTACTGATTACCGGAATTCCCGCTTTTGCAAAATCAGCCTCTATCTCTGTTGCAACAGATGAATCGAGTCCTGAAAAGACAAAATCTACGTTCTTAAACAGTTCAGATTTACATTCAAAAACCTGTAGCTGTTTGATACTTTCGGGCATTGGTGTGCTCTCTATCCAATTCGCAGCTTCCTCATAGGATTTGCCGGCCGATCGTTTCGAAGCCCCTAAACCTGTAATTTGGAACCAGGGATGATTTTCTAGAATTCGTATAAATTTCTGGCCTACAGCTCCTGTAGCACCTAATATTCCGACTCTGAATGACGTCATAAAGTGATCTATCTATTTTAAACTAAACCTAAAGTGTAACTGTCTGGCTATTTGTATTGAACTACAACACAAATGTTGCATCAACTATTTCAAATTGCCCCAAAAATAAGAAATCCACTGCACAAACGATTCATCATCGGTCAGATTTTTCATATCTTTGTAGCTTGTTAATATTTTCGCATTGAAACACGATTTCAAACTGACTAACTACAGATTTTTTATGCCTGAAAAGAATTTAGATTCACTTGACAAAATTGTCTCCCTGTCAAAATCACGAGGGTTTATTTTTCAATCATCTGATATTTACGGAGGGCTTGCCGCAGTTTACGACTACGGCCCTCTTGGAGTTGAATTGAAACGCAACATTCAGGCTAACTGGTGGAAGGCGATGACCCAGTACCACGACAATATTGTGGGTATAGATGCAGCTATCTTTATGCACCCGAAAGTTTGGGAAGCCAGCGGCCATGTTGAAGGATTTAATGACCCGATGATTGACGACAAGCAGTCGAAAAAACGGTATCGGGCGGATATGCTGATTGAACAGCACATTCAAAAGCTTCGTGATAAAGATAAAGAGGATGAGGCAGATAAACTGCAGGAGAAGCTCGACACTACCGGAACCCGAAAAGGTCTGTGCGAAGATCTATATGATATCATCATGGAAGAGGAGATTAAAGCGCCCGATTCCGGTGCCTTCGACTGGACTGAAGTTCGCCAGTTTAACTTGATGTTTAAAACTCACTATGGAGCAACTTCATCCGGCGATGACGACGCCATTTATCTGCGGCCGGAAACAGCTCAGGGAATTTTCGTGAATTACAAAAATGTACTCGATACAGCCCGTGTTCAGGTACCTTTCGGGATCGCGCAGGTTGGAAAAGCATTTCGGAATGAGGTCGTTGCCCGTCAGTTTGTATTCCGTATGCGGGAATTTGAGCAGATGGAGATGCAGTATTTTGTTGAGCCGGGAGCTGACGAGGAAAGCTATGATAACTGGCTGAATGAACGAATCGAATGGCACAAGAGCCTGGGAATTCGTGAGGAGAATCTGAGAACTGCACCGCATCCGGAAGATAAGTTGGCTCACTACGCGCGTGCCGCTGCCGACATTCAGTTTAAATTCCCTATTGGATGGCAGGAAGTTGAGGGAATCCACAACCGAACTGATTTTGATTTGTCCCGGCACCAGGAGTATTCCGGCAAAAAAATGGAGTACTACGATCAGAAACAGCAGAAACGCTATACGCCATATGTTATTGAAACTTCAATAGGTTTAGATCGCTGCACACTGATGGTACTTTGTGATGCATACCGCGAAGAAGAGGTGGACGGAGATACACGAACTGTGCTAAAGCTTCACCCGAAAATCGCTCCGACTAAAGTTGGAATCTTTCCACTCATCAAAAAACCTGAGCTGCAGGAGTTGGCCAAAAAGATTGAACACGACCTGCGGGACGACTACAATGTACTTTATGATGAGTCAGGTTCTATCGGTAAACGCTATCGCCGCCAGGATGAAGCCGGTACTCCGTTCTGTGTTACCGTTGACTTTGACGGTTTGGAAGACAACACTGTTACCATTCGCTATCGAGACAACATGGAGCAGGAGCGTGTTTCTGTAGATAAGCTGGGAGATGTGATTCGCGACGGAATGAAAAGCTGGAAACCTGAGTAACGATTCTACCGCGGAAGCGCCGTGTACGCAGTGTAGACTTAGAATCAAGCCGTCAGACCGCTTCAGCCGGTCAGACGGCTTTTTTTGATAGTCTGAGTATGTTGTGTTTCTGCAAAAATCGAGACTATGAAAGTAGCGCACCTCTGGTGCGCAGTAGTTTAGAAGATGATCAGAGTTTTTACAAATGTGCCGCTCCATCCGGAGCAGGTTAAAGAAAAAACCTGTTGTAGAGTAAGCACTCTTCTCCGGAATGAATAGTACATTCCACCTCATCGAGACAAACCGCCAAGATGTACTCCAGCACCATTCCGGATGACCGCTGCAAGCAATCTAACCTGCAAAATTATATATCTTAACAGGGTGGCATGCATCACTCAACCATTTGACCGAAGGAAGCGGTCTGATGGGATAACCGCTATCATGCGCCGGCAGGTGCATTGCGTTTGTAAAAACAGACGATACACATCAACCCACTGCTCCGGAGTGAGCAGTAGATGTAACGCCTCTCAAATAGTGAATCTTAGAAAGGTAGCGCACCTTCGGCGAGCAGTAGTTTAGAAGATGATCAGAGTTTTTACAAATGTGCCGCTCCATCCGGAGCAGGTTAAAGAATCAGAGCCAGGGTTGGATTAATCGACATAGCCGTGCGGTCAGGCGGTTATTATAAGGGATTTGGAATAATCCAATGAACCTGACAGCGTATCCAACTGCTTTCGGGGGATTCCTGTCAGCGTTAGTACAATGTATGACACCCGACGCTGCCAGAACTATTGTTCCACTTCAGATGCTGGCAGGTCAATTAACAACAAATTCTCCGCGCACTTAGCGTCACTGCGAGTGAACAGAATTTAAATCGAACTTAGCCATTCGATTATAGCTTCCACAAAACCGTCGGCAAACCTTTTATCGAGCATGCCGTACTCACTTGGCAATCCTGTATTTGAATGCTGAAAAAGATGGTTGGCCGATTCGATTTCAACGATAGTTAAATTCAAACCGCCATCCTCTTTTAACAACTCCGCCTTGGTACGGTTTGGCTCATAAATAACCTGCGTATCCTTCTCCCCAAAAATTGCCAGCATGGGTATTTGCAGCTTTGAAATATCACTCTGTGGATCATACTCTATAAACGACTTAAACCACTCCGTTTTGGCCGCAGCAAGCTGGCGATTGATCTGACTGCGTATAAACGAACTCATATCACCTAGAGCTTCACGCTGCTGTTCAGGCAGCTCGTTAATCTGAGCCTCAAGCCGATTGTATAGATCCTGCTCCACAACACTCCAGTCCTCCTCATTGCGGATCACATCATAAATTCTCTGCTGAAACTCCAGATTCTGCTCAACAATATCATCAGCTATACCCTGGGCTTCTGAAATTGTTCGAATCTGACTGTTGACGATTTTGTCTCCCGGCAGAAAGGGGGCGCCCATAAATATGATCCCGTCAGCTAAAACTTCATCAGACGATATCGCGGCAACCAAACCGCCCTGACTATGCCCCAGCAACACTGTTTTTGATATTGCTGAACCGTACTCGTTTTGAAGGTGTGAAACAATATCTTCCAGATCATCGGCTAGATCAAAAAGTGTCGCGTCAACTTCTCCGGTCGATCTTCCCACGCCTCTGTCATCATAGCGGAATGAGGAGTATCCGTATTTGTGCAGGGAGTCGGCCAGCTGTGCAAAAATTCTGAATCCTGCTACCGTTTCATCTCTGTCCTGTGCCCCGGAACCGGTTAAAAGAATCACAAGTGGTGCGGGTTCATCAGCCAGTAAAAGTGTGCCGCTCACCTGACCCGCCCTGGTTTGAATGATAACTTCAGTCCCGCCTGATCTTCCATTTTCATCTGCAATTGCGTCTTTCTTTTCTATAGAAAATGGAAAGCTCATATTCATCTGTTCGAACATGCCCGAGATAGATTTTTCTCCTCTGTCCCACACGCCCCTGAACAAAGCCGGACCGGTACCTGTCTGAAATTGAAAAACAAGGGAATCTGCTTCCGTTTTTAAAAACTCAACCGGCAAGTTAAACGCCATCTGCTGGGGAATATCAATGGTGCCATCCAGTTCTCCATCCTGATAGCTGAACATAAAATTTGTGGTCAGATTCTGGCCGGTTATTTGTATGGCTCCTGTCCATTCACCCGCCACATCTTCGTAGTTCTGGCCGAATACTGTTTGAGCTGTAAGTAGAGCAATAACGAATAGTAGATATTTCATAGTTTGAATTTAATAAAAACAGATACTCGTTTAAAATAAAAAAACCCTGCACAGCGGCAGGGTTCAGGTCAATTTTGAATAGTTCCGGAATTCAAAATTATTGGGGGTTAGCCACTCCAATAACACCACAGCCAAGTCTTGCACCTGCTGCACCTGTTGGCTGCGATTCCAGGTCATCTTCCTCGGCATGAACTATCAATCCGCGGCCAAGAATGCTCATCATTCCTGAGAGCTGAAGCCGGCTATCTACAAAGTCTGCTGTGGCATTTCCGTCAGAATCTGATTCTAAATTACCCAGATCACCAACATGACGGATTTCATCATCCGGACCTCCATGCGCCATATCCTCCGGATCGAAATGCCCACCGGCAGAAGTTCCGTCTTCAGCTCTGCAATCCCCATACTCATGAATATGAAATCCATGCATTGAGTTTGCATCAAGTCCGGAAATGTTAGCTACTACCCTCACACCTTCATCCGTTTGGGTAAAAACAACGGTGCCTTCTGCATTGTTGCCTTCAGTTGCATGCATAACGGCTACCGCCTGTTCGATAGTCTGTGTCTGATACTCCATCTCAACAACCTCCTGATCCACACAGGCGGTTACTAAAAAAAGAATTAAAAATGCTGGTATAAGTGATTTAAACATAACTTTCAGATAGGTTTTCGTTTGATTTACTGTTTGATATAAATGTATAAAAATATTCAGAGATAGATAGATGACCATTCAGCTATTATAGATCCGGCGTATCGACTATAATCTTCCTTCATCAACAGGTGATCTGCCTCATGAAGCGAGAGAAAACTTTTCGGGTGTTTTGCGGTCTTGTAAATATGAGCTGCATTATCAATTCCTACAGTCTCATCCATCGGTGAATGCATCACCAGCAGAGCTCTATTTAACTCTTTTATATACTCATCCATTCTGGTTTTATCTAAATCATCAAGAAATTGCTTTTTGATTCTGAAAGGTCTGCCGCCCAGATTGACTACTGCTGACCCTTTTTCTTCAATTTCTTCTCGTTTTGACTCAAAATGCTTTTCTACATGCTTCGGGTCTGATGGAGCTCCAATTGTGGCAACAGCTTTTACCGAGTCAATTCTATGGGCAGCCTGTATCACCGCTGCTCCTCCCAGCGAATGCCCGATCAATATGGAAGGCGAACTCATCTCCCGCCTCATATAATCTGAAGCAGCAAGAAGGTCGTCGACATTAGAACTGAAGTTGGTATCCTCAAAACTTCCATCACTATCTCCAAGTCCTGTAAAGTCAAAACGAAAAACAGCAACACCTTTTTGATTTAACGCCTTTGCAATATTTCCGACGGCTTTCAAATTCTTAGAACAGGTAAAACAGTGAGCAAACAGTGCACACGCAACGTGATCATTATCAGGGTAATCAATCTTAGCAGCGAGAGACTCCCCCAAAGCTCCTTTAAACACAACCTTTTTTGTATTCATGATTTTAATTAATTGCAGTGTAATTACTTATCGTAATGTAATTTTTATGTTTATCATTCACTTAACTATTCTTCGAAAACTGTATAATTATCACCATTTTACATCTTCGTTGGATATTTTCAATATGATAATTTTCAACATCTTAACCTTTAACTAAAATCTACGTTTTATGATACAAATCGTACAAAAGCTATCACTAATGCTACTTGCTGCGTTTTTGATCGTTGGCTGTGCCAGTACAGACAGTGTTCAAAGTTCTGATGCACCATCAGAGCGCCCAAGCAGAGCGGCAGCGGCGCCTTCAGACGGGCCCAAAGCTTTTTCTGAAGTCATCAAGGATGATTTCGAAAAAGATGAAGGACTATTCAACGTCTATAAAAACAATTCAACATACTATTACGAAATACCCGATGAAATGCTGGACCGCGAGATGCTCATGGTATCCCGTATTGCCCGCACAGCCGATGGAATTGCCTACGGTGGGATGAAAAATAACACACAGGTTCTTCGCTGGCAAAAGCGAGATAATAAAATCTTACTGCGCCGTGTCTCTTTTAGAAATACAGCTTCTGAAGAACTTCCAATTTTCGAAGCTGTAAGAAACTCAAACTTCGAACCGATTCTTGCTTCTTTCGATATAGCGGCTTTAAATGCAGATTCAACAGGCTCAGTAATTGATATTACAAGTCTCTTTACAACCGATGTGCCGGCTTTGGGTCTTCAGCAATTCAATCGATCCCGCTTTCAGGTTCGTCGCGTTGACGGAAACCGAACATTTATTGAAGAAATTCGCAGTTTCCCTGAAAACGTAGAGGCTAGACATATTCTCACATACGACGCACAGAATCCGCCATCTAACTCGGATGCAAATACCATCTCTCTCGAGATTAATCACAGTATGCACCTCCTTCCCGAAGAGCCAATGGAACCAAGACGTCCGGATGCCAGAGTAGGATATTTTACTGCGAGCCAGATAGATTATGGAACAAGTGAGCACCGTGCCAAACCTACCAGCCACATAACCCGATGGAAACTTGTTCCAAAAGACAAGGAAGCCTATATGAGAGGTGAACTGGTTGAACCGGAAGAGCCAATCGTTTTTTACATCGATCCGGCTACACCGGAAGAGTGGAGAGAGTGGCTGATTAAGGGTGTTGACGACTGGCAGGAAGCTTTTGAAGAAGCCGGTTTCAAAAATGCGATCTACGGAAAGATGGCACCGACCGACGATCCGGACTTTAGCCTGGAAGATGCGCGGTATCCAACCATCCGTTACTTCGCTTCTCCAATCCAGAACGCTTTTGGACCACACGTGCACGATCCGCGATCAGGTCAGATTATGACATCGGCCATTGGTTGGTATCATAACGTAATGCGTCTGCTTCGTAACTGGTACTTCATCCAGACCGCAGCCGCTAACCCGGAAGCGCGGGCAACTCAGTTTGATGACGATGTTATGGGCGAGTTGATCCGATTTGTATCTGCGCATGAAGTTGGCCATACGCTGGGTCTTCCACACAACTGGGGTTCAAGCCACGCTGTACCGGTCGATTCACTCAGGTCACCAACCTATACCGCTGAAAACGGAACTGCTTCTTCCATCATGGATTACGCTCGTTTCAACTACGTCGCGCAGCCCGGTGATGGCGTAACCAACTTCTTCCCAAGAATTGGCCCTTACGACAAGTGGTCTGTTAAATGGGGATACACCTGGTTCGGCGATATGTCTCTCGAAGAGCAGGAAGAGATACTGCACGAGTGGACTGTTGAACGTGCTGACGATCCATACTATTTTTATGGACGTACCGGTGCTTTTACTGACCCAAGATCGCAAAATGAAGCTCTGGGTGATAACAACATGAAAGCGAACACCTACGGAATTGCCAACCTTCAGGTAATTACCGACAACCTGATTGACTGGATTGGTAAACCCGGTGAAGACTTCTCTGAGCTTAGCGAACTTTACGGACAGATTATTGGTCAGTGGAGCCGCTACATGGGACATGTCACCACAAATGTGGGCGGTGTATACGAAACCGACAAAACCTTCGATCAAGAAGGCGGAGTCTACGAGCCAACTCCAAAAGAGATACAGAAAGAAGCAATGGAGTTCCTGAAAACACACGCATTCTCCGATCCATCCTGGATTCTGAATGAGGATATTTTGAGCCGTGTTAACCGAGCCGAATTTG
>LKNA01000182.1 GCA_001564065.1 Chitinophagaceae bacterium T5-Br10_B2g13 | reverse complement strand
ATCCACTTCATCATCACCTAACTTTCCCAGGATTAGTTTTTCGATCATTTTGAAATTTTCTAATTCACTCATGGCTTAATATGTATAGTAGTTTATTATATGAACCACCTAAAGCGAATTCCTTACAGTATTTTTAATAATTTCTAAATTCTTGACAGGTTAAATGGTTGTTATATATCATCTTCATTAAAACATTCGGGGTATTTCTGTTTTGCCAGTTTAACTATCCGGTCAAATTCTTCCTTGTCCGCCATCGGCTTTAAATGAGGATACAAGGAACAATTAATCCATTCGTGTGCAATCATCCAGCACAGGTAATCATCTATTTTTTCATCAGGTACGTGAACTTCCTGCCTATACCCTTTAATATCATCGTAAGCATTTTTAAGCCTCACATCGGGGAATTCTTCTTTGAATTCGCTAATAAATTCCTGTTCAAGGCTCTTACTGCCTTCATCCCAAGTATATCCAAAGTAGAGTAAGTCGGTCATAGTTCTGTATGAGTTATAAGCGCATCAATGATATTCGTAGACGCGATTTTAGTTAGTATTTAATTTTTGTTTCGGTACGTGCGGATCAAACGTTTCCCAGTCTGATTCAGGGGTTCTTTTAACTTGAATTTTATCAACAGAATGATCTGTAAGTATTGAGTCAATCCGATGATGTTTCAAATCACAAGGTACTGTCCAAACACCATCTTTATAATCAACGTATCTGTGCCTAAATTTTGCAAGTGGGTAAACTTCAACCATCGCATTCAGGAGTTTATGTAGTTGTTTGTTAATTGGTTCAGCCATAACAATCGGTTATTCAACAATTCTGCTTTTCATTTGAGCAATCACACGGTCAACGTCTGATTTTTTTACGACAATGTGGCCGGGCCTCTGTGTTCGGAAGTTCCTGGCAATCGGTTTAGGGTTCAGCAATGGACGTACGCAATCGTAGAACATACTCTGCCGCATCCCGGTTTTCTCTTCAACGTATGCCTGGGCTTGCTTCATGGTGAACACTTCCAGGTCTACAAGGTGGTCGATATCGGTATTGGTTTTTTGAGCCATCGTTGGATTCTTTTTTGAATTTATGGGTAATAGGAGATCATATCTTATTGTTGCTGCCACTGGAATTGTAAATCTTCGTTTTTGCTTACCGCTAATTGAACTGCCCATTCCATTAAATCTTTTTTTGAATAATCTTTTCCCGGTTCTGCATCCATCAAGAGCAATGCTTCTTCGATGTTATTAGCGATTAAAATTAATTGATCGGTAGCGAAATCGGGGTTAATGGTCAGATTTTTAGGGGTATATCTTTTCGGTTTCATGAGGTATATGTTTGATTATTTATAAATTAAATTATTTAAGTGTAAGTGCTTTTCTGTCTAATTAAAATTTTAGGGTTTTGCCGTTTTTGATGAAAAATGGGTACCCCCTCTAAAAAAAGTTTCATGAGCGAAAAAACGGCCAAAATCGGGGTTTATAGCGTTCTGGCGCTGTTTTTCATGAAACTTTTAAAAGTTTCATGGGGTTTCATGGAAAATTGGTGGTTTTTCTAAATAATTGTTAACCATTGGAAATCAGTTAGTTATAGAGTTCAATTATATTCTGTCTATGAAACTTTCATGAAACCTCAAAGTTACCTTCAAAAGGGTAAAAGTTTCATGCGGTTTCATAAAAGTTTCATAAAAAGTTTCATGGTTTTGTGGGTTTATAGTCTATAAACGTAGATTTTGGCGTCATGAAACTTTGAAACCTCGGAAATCGGTTTTTCTGGCAACACATTTTCATGGTTAAAAAATTTTAGTTTAGAATGGAAGATCATCATCAAAGTTACTATTACTTGTTTCATTGTCTTTGTTGGCCGTTTTGCTGTACCAGGACGGAGCACCGCTTGGCCGCCGTTCTTCGTATTTAAATGCTATGCGGAATATCTCTTTCTCCACAGCATTTTTGATATAGAACCCCTTCACGCGTTGGGTGCTTGCGGAGTTTTCATCTTTCCAGTTCACCGTTTTTAGCTCTCCATCTGCCGTTAGATCTGACAACTGTTTGAGTTTTTCTTCTACCCGGTCTCGGCGGACGATACTGTCGGTTCCGCGTTTTTCATATTCATAGACATCCCACACGGCTTTTGCCCATATTTTTAAATGGCCTTCTTTAGTCCAGCAAAAATGATGGCTGGTTATTTTTCCGGACTGTACCAACGTGCCCAGAGTTTCTATGTAATCGGTCAACGGATCGTGGCGTGCAGCAGATACCGCGGTTTTAACAATCTCTTGTTTACAAAAATAGTATAGATCATCATTTAAAAGAGCATTAAGGGATTCATTGATCGATTCATGACGAACGGCCCGGTGTGTTTCATTATCTTCTTTGTCGATCTGACGGCTTTCTTCGGCCAAATCTGATATTACTTCGCGATAACTCGGGTTCAACCATTGGTGGATCGTAATAAGTGTGGCAAACTGGGCCACCTGCCGATCTTGTAAAATGGCATCGGGAGAGCGTTTTTTAAGCTCTTTCTTCACATCGTCTTTCAACATGGTGCGCAGCCGGTCTAAATCCCAAACAAAACTCTGCCGGTCTAATTTATTGTAGTGCTGCATAAAGGAGAGTGTAAGCAGCTGCAACAATTCCTTTTCCTGACTAAGCCAACGCACATGCTTTTCCGGGCCACGTGTTTCTTTCCTGTAGTGGATAATGAGGCACCGGCTTAACAAGTGATCGGTTTTTGGTTTAAAATTGGAGCAAAACAGCGGCATGGTTCGTACTTCTTTACGCTCTGCATCCCAAGAGCTGCCTTTCATCATACTGGTTGCACGTTGTTTCATTTCAAACCACGAATTCCACATCTGATCGGGAATAGCCACTTTAACCCCCGGAACCTCCGGTACGTGTTCATCAATCCAGACGGGTACTTGGGAGTGCTGTTCAAGTGCAATATCTACCGTTCTGGGTTTTGGGGTATTGAGGCTGGCCAGGTAGTTAATTCCCCAAAAATCGAGAATACGTTTTGCTACCTCTCCCTTTCCCACATTACCGTCACCATAGAGATAGAAGAAAATAACGTGCTTGAAGTGGCCGTAAATTTCATCCATAAAAAAGAAGGAGAATATATATGCAGTGAGTAGTGAACCCCAGTGCCGAAATTCACTGTCTCCACCAACCATTGCACAAATATGCTCTTCTACATCGGTTAATTTGCGGTAAAAATCATCATCGTTTAGGAGCATATTTTCTTTTTTTACGAACCGGCCGCTGGTCGGATCGGGTGCCCCTAAATCTAAATGCGGAAGGTGAACGGCGTTTTCAGGAGGCTTCACATATTTATTTTCCATAACAGGAAATGCCCCGTTCTGTTCGGCCACAAGCTGTAGGCGCTTCCCCGGACGCTCCGGGAATTTGATTAAAACATTATCTGCCAGGTAGTATTTTTTATTTTCGAAGGTGATAAACCCGGAATGGTTGAATTCACGCACAATACGAGGTTTGTAGTAGTGGTCTACATGGTTCCAGAAGCTGCGCACATCTTCATCACGCATGTTTTTTACTTCTAAGAAGTCTTTTTCCCATACAGCTTTTGAAAACTCGCTGACGCTGTGGGTTTGTCCGGGATCAAGCCGGAATTCTTTCTCCACAGTCCGCCCAAACTTTAGGTATCTCAACCTGCCTTCGTAATACCGTTCCCATTCCTGGGTTTTGATATTGTATTTTTCTATGATCGATTCCAGGATTACATCAAATTCCGTAACCACAACTTCATCGTTGTTTTTCCGGCGGTACCATTTATAATCTTCGATATCCCGGAAGTACTCCATTCGTTCTTGTTCGGCAAGTTGCTGCCCCTTCCATCGCTCAAATTCAACTTCAAGGCGTACTTCGGCGTCTGTGGCTGTCATATCGTTTTTGATAGCCACAAATTCATGCAGTCGCCAGGTATTACCGTCTGAATCGCTGCATATTTCTTGCTCTAAATTAATGTCAAGATCAAAGCCACCGCCAAATACATTTTCGGCATTAGTGATAAAAGTTTGGTTTTCATGAAGGTGCTGGAAGTCGTTGTATTGTTCTTTAAGGTACCATCGCCAAAACTCGGGCTTATAGGTTTTTACAGGCATAGTTAATTATTGTTCGTGTTCAAATTCTCGCTAAAATGGGTGGTGTAAATGCTTCGAGTAAGGTTGTCGGGAATTGCGGCCAGAAGCTCAATAACTTCTCTCCGGCTGATCCGTCCGCCTACCTCGGGGAGAATGTAGTCGATCCATTCTTTTTCATAGATGCAGGAAAGCCCCGGATAAAGAATATTTACTGTAAGATTATTTTGAATAGCGGCTTTTATGGAGTCTTTCACCGGCGGCCAGTCTATACCTCCGGTTATAAAACAGCATGTTCCGGTATATTTTCTGATTACCGCAGCCTGGTTGTTGGATAGGGGTGGTGAAACTGTGACCTCCGGCATGGATGGACGGAATTGCCCCGTGTTGCCTTTAAAGTTGATCGCTACTATACCCCTTTTACGGATTTCTGTTCGTTCGGCACGAATGCCGGGTAGAATTTCTTCATCAGAGTGAATCTTTTCCCGTGAAGATTGTCGTGAATTTTTGTCGATCGTAATGTTGTAGCGGTCGGCCAGCTTGTAGATCACTTCGTGAAATTCCAGACCTTCCATGTTTTCGATAAAGTCTATAACATCGCCACCGGCTCCGCAGCCAAAACATTTGAAGTACCGTTTTGCTGCAGAAACGTTAAAGCTGGGGGTTTTTTCATCGTGGAACGGACAGAGTCCTTTCATTCCGCTGCCAGAGCGCTTTAACTTTACATAGTCGGCTACGATGTGTTCAATATCGTTTCCGCCCTGCTCTCGTATGGTTTCTACGGCCTGTGTGAAGGTCATACGCACAAGGAAGCTTGGCGCGAACCCTTCGCGCGTAGAGGTTTTTTAAATTGGGGGGTGCGGGGGGAATAGAGCATAGTTATAAGAGCGTTTTTGTAGTTGATATTTTTGGAATGTCTAATCCGCCAAAAAGCGGCGGATTAGTCTGTTTGTTTAATAATACCTGTAATGCCGGTCGGGGGGTTAAAAAGGCATTAAGCAATATTTTTCTTATCAGATGCCGGCAGAGTAAAATTCTTTAAACTCCAAACAATCCTGGACATGGATAAGCTTTTCTTTCAATATTATATCTGTGCCAACATTCTCCATCATTCCCCTCATCTTGGCAGAATCTCTATCTGAAATCTTTTTTGTAGTTATTAGCCCTCCATGTCTATACCCCGTTCTTTGACAGTAATATTGATACGCATTCTGTAGATAAACATCATCAGTATGCTTGTGATAATAGGACGTTTTGCCATCTTTATACTGAAACCGATTAATTATTTGACTAAATGCAATTATCTTTTCTTTAATATCCGGCCATCTTTCAGGAGGGTATTCATTTTGGAGTCTCTCTTTGTTAAATCCATCAAACGAATTGTTAATTCGCTTTTTCAAGTCTTCGTAACTACCTGTCAATTTTAGGTAATCGGTAAATATTGATTCAGGAATTTTTTTACCCAAAAAAGCTTTTTCTGTCTCGGCCAAGTAAATAAGGTCAAGAAAA
This sequence comes from Chitinophagaceae bacterium T5-Br10_B2g13, assembly GCA_001564065.1. Taxonomy (GTDB): domain Bacteria; phylum Bacteroidota; class Rhodothermia; order Balneolales; family Balneolaceae; genus Rhodohalobacter. Next base: position 1,388 of record LKNA01000182.1, on the reverse strand, counting down.
ATACCTTCCGGCGTTTTAAGTTCACTCATCATTTATTGTGTTTTAATTTTTGTGAAAACCGCGAAAAAACGGCTTTCATATTTTAGATTTAAGAGCCTATCAAAGGTTGGTTAATGTTATGGTATTGCTCATTTTAGGGGTTTAAATACATTTTTGGTGGTTATCCACAAACCGATTGCACACGCCGCCTAATTGAATATCCGTTTCTTTCCCATTCGTGATTCCGATAAGTTCACATTTGTAAAAGGTGCGGCCACCCAGCCGGTTTTTCCGCAGGTGTGCACAGTGCTCGCAGCATTCGGCTTCATTGTAGGATTTGCGGTAATTAGCTTTTTCTTTCCGGCTTAAATAAAGCCCGTTACCGGGCCGCTGGCCGCCGGTGAGGGTAGAGCTTTGCCCGTGTGAAAATAGATCAAGCTGTTTTCGTTGCCCCATGACTATTCCTCATTATGGTTGCCATTAAATGACCTGTAAAGGTTGTGCAGTTCTCTAACTTTTTATACTGTTTTCCGGCTCTGTCGTACACTTTTAGATCTTTAATATCTAAGGTGGTACCAGTGTAAAAGCAGTGGTATAATTTGTCTTGGTAGTAAAGTGATCGTTTTTTTGAGTTCTTCTGTGTAATCATAACCGCGATTTTAGGGGTAAATATTTTTTCTCAAACTCCACGACCTTATCCAGATACATTTGAAACAGTTTGGGATTTTTATTGGGATCTGTTTCCTCCATCTGTACAAATAACCGCCGGTAGTTTGCTATTTCGGAAATGGTAGGATAGATCTTTCCCTCACACCGGGTTATTGCGGTACGCAACAGCTCAAAATCTCTGTCTGAAAAAATCTGTTTGGTGAAAATCTTTCGCCGTAAGTAGTGCCATTCCATTAACTTTTCCGCTATCTGTTCTGCAGAAGCCATGTTGATACCTTTAATTGTTGTTCTTCTTAAGTATAGATTCCGGCCCATTCTGTGAAAGAGCTTTGAGTTTTTGACGTGCGTCCAGCAAAATGATGGCCGTAGCCTTGTAGTTTTTTTGCTTTACCGGATCAGCCGTTTCAGCGGCTTCGTCCAGCCCCTTTACATCTACCAGGTAGCTTGCCAGGCCCCAAACATTAGCCCGGATATTTTTGCGGCTTATATCGCCCATTCGGTTAATCGCTTTTTTCTTTTTGGTTGTTGCAGACATAGATTATTCCTCCATCGCGAAATTGCGGTTATCAATAGCCGTAGACTTTACGATCCGGCGGGGTGGCCCGGTGTTTTTTCGTAGTTCGGCCAGCTCTTTGTTTTGCTGCCGGATGTGATCAATCATTTCCCATTTCTCTGCCTGGTATTGGTCAGCCAGGCGTTGCAACAGGTAGTTCATGCGTTCAAGCTCATTTAAAAGCTTT
>LKNA01000061.1 GCA_001564065.1 Chitinophagaceae bacterium T5-Br10_B2g13 | reverse complement strand
CAGGAAATAGAAGAAAACATACGCGCCGTTCATGGAGATATTAGCATCCCTCCGCGATTCGGAAAAGCACACGGCATGTATATCGATGATATTTCAAAATGGGTCATCGCATACATCATCGGGCGTGAAATTCACCCACCGGAAGTCATTGAGACCAATCAGTCCAACTCCGGAACACACTCCTTTGAAGGCAATTACCTATCTATATCAGAGGTTGAAGCATCAGAAATATGGGTAACCGAGCGACTCGATTATCTCTTAACATTCGAAATGGAGAACTACGGAACTCAGCGACCCGTTTCAGCTTCAAGCTGGCCAACTCTTGATCCCATTGAGCATCCGTTTGAAGAGAACCCATATGAAGAGAGCGCCTCAATAGATTTGAAAAATATTGATTTTGAAAATGCTGAGGCCGGATTTTTCGCTTCCTATCATGCATACCCTTACTACCCGGACTATATCTCCAGAGATCCGCGGTATGTGATATTTCAAGATCACATTGGGCAGAACAGTTATCTCGGGTATTTGACCTATCTGAAAGAGTATTACGATCGGTTTCCTTTAATTATCGCAGAGTTTGGCGGATCATCAAGCTGGGGAGTTGCTAAATATGCACATAGCGGCATTCACCACGGGGGCTACTCTGAGCTGGAGCAGGGCAAAAACAACATCCGTATGCTGGAAAATATCTATCAGGCCAATGCCGGCGGTGGAATACAGTTTTCCTGGATTGATGAGTGGTTTAAGCAGACCTGGATTACAAATCCGTTCGACTTTATCCCGGACAGAAGAATTCTATGGCATAACGTTACAGCTGCTGAGCAAAATTACGGATTACTCGGATTTCGAAAACCCAGAGATTTAACTCTTTGGGAAGAGTTTGGCGAAAACGAAAAAGTAAAGAGTATTCATGCTCAGGCTGACTACTCCTACTTTCAGTTACAGCTCAACGTAGGCCAACATATTCAGGAGAGCGATACGATCTGGATCTCTTTAGATACGTACGATGAAACTTTGGGAGAGTCCATACTCCCGAACGGTCAGACCGTTTCAAACAGGGCGGAATTTGCCTTGATGATTACCAATTACAAAGCCGAACTTTATGTAACCGAGGCGTACGATCTTTTTGGTATCTGGTTCAACACATCAACTCCGGAGCAGCAGTACCGTTCTACAGTTTCCGACGGGGCTCCCTGGAAACTGGTTCGCTGGAAAAATAACTTCGGAAATGAAGAGGCTCAGGATATCGGCCAGATGGGCGTCAACAGATTAAATACTCCGGCTTACAGCACAGATGCTGTCCGGCTTTTCAGTGATCGTATTGAAATTAGGCTACCCTGGTCTCTGCTTAACTTTACTGATCCAAGCCGGCTTGAAGTTATGCACGATGATCGGTCTACTCCTGAAACGGAAACCCGCATTTCGGACGGTATAAGCATTGGCATATTTTATGATGACTTTGAAACTGAAACTTCAACCCGTTTTACCTGGGACAGCTGGAACCTCCCCGAAGATACAGAAGAGTACAAAAAGGCCAGTTACATCTACATGAAAGAGTATCTCCCAACACTGCCCGGAAATCCAATTGCGGTTAGTGACCATTACGAACTTGGAACCGGTGGTGTAAACCATATCAGTTCCGCAGAAGGAGTGCTGAAAAATGATCTGTCGCTCGACGGTGTACCGATGGAGGCCGTTTTAGTGGAACCGCCCAAGCGCGGACTTTTACAGCTCGAATCAGATGGGAGTTTCTCATATTTGGCAGAGTCAGGCTTTACCGGCACTGATGAATTTGTCTACAGGGTAAAAGCCGGGTTCAACTGGTCCGACCCTGTAACTGCCAAGCTCCAAATATCAGGTACACCGGTTGGAAGAGGTTTTGCTGAGCTCTATCCAAATCCTGTAAGTACAACTCTGAATATTCGTTCCGGTGCAGTGATTGATGAATTATAAATCCTGGACGTGCTAGGAAGGCGTGTTTTAAAAGTTGAAGTTAACTCAACTAAGTTTAAAATTGAAACTGGTGATTTTGCGTCGGGTGTTTATTTTGCACGAATATTTTCAGGGGATGAATTTCAATTGAAAAAATTCGTAGTTGTTCGTTGATTGTAAAATGCCTCCAGACGACAACTCAGCTCAAAGCAATTCAAAAACCATATCAAACATCATTAAATAGGAACAATGTTGGAGATCAAAAAGGATCTAAACGTTACAGATGACCAGCTCAATGAGCTGGAAATGCATTCTGTTATCAATATTTTAACTGTGATCAACAGTCAGCTTTATCTAATTCAGTTTGAGACTGACCATCCCGATTTAACCAGTCCGTTAATTGATCAAACCCTGGATTTGGCTGATGCTGCAAGAAAAAAAGATCAGTCCGTTTTTAATGGAAAAAAGATTAAAGCTTTTCAGGAAGAGATCATTGAGATGCTTGGAAACCTCAATGATCTTCAGCCACTTTTAAATGACGGCTCCTCTGTTTCTGAATTTCACTCCATTTTTCAAGAGATATTTAAAGTATTTGACGACAGACTTGAAGAGATTTTTCACCGATGGAATCACCCCAATCGCTGGGAGTCTTTTCTGATCCATGACCTTAAAAAAGAGTTTCAGAAATTCTTCTACACCCTGGAAAAAAACAGTCGAGGCAGATACCGGATTATATACAACATTGCTCAACAAGAAGAGAAAGATTACCTGGTTCAGTTTGAAGTAAATAGTGACAATAATGATACCATCTACCTGCCGTTGCTTCTCAAAGATGTTATTCGCGATCTTGTTGCCAATGCCAGAAAATACACTCTCCCCGGTGGCAACATTGAAATAGGAATTACACAAAATGATGGTGTGTTCAAATTTGTAGTTCAAGACAGCGGGTTTGGTATACCGGAAGAAGAGATTTCAAAAATAATTGAATTCGGTTATCGTGCATCCAACACAAAAGACAAAGTTAGAACCATGGGCGGTGGATTTGGTTTGACCAAAGCTTACCACATCACTCAAAAGTTTGGCGGGCGTTTTTGGATTGACTCGAAATTGGATGAGGGAACAAAAATCACCATAGAGATACCCGTGCCAAAAGAGATCCTCGAAAACAAGACTGATGATTGATTCGCTTTCATATAAAAATTTCTTGCTTAATGAGTGCAGTTTCGATTCAGCACACGATTTAGAGCATGTAAAAAGAGTCGCACAAAATGCCCTTCAAATTTCAAATAAAGAGGGTGGAGATACAGAAACTGTACGCGCCGCAGCCTGGCTGCACGACTGTGTATCTTTGCCAAAAAATCACCCTGACCGATCAAGATCCTCAATTCTGGCCGGAGAAAAAGCAGCAGCATTTCTGAATAGTATCGATTTCCCGAAGACTAAAGTTAAACATGTTGTACATGCAATTGAGTCCCACAGTTTTTCGGCGGGTATTGAACCCAGAACAATAGAAGCTAAAATTGTGCAAGATGCCGACCGTTTGGATGCACTGGGTGCGATTGGAGTAGCACGTTGCTTGATGGTTGGCGGGAAACTGGACCGGCCGCTCTATCATTCTGAAGATCCTTTTTGTGTATCCAGAGAGCCCGATGATTCCATTTACACAATTGATCATTTTTACGAAAAACTCTTCAAGCTTCCTGAATTGATGAACACTGAGAGAGCAAAAGAGATGGCAGTTGAGAGGATTGGCTTTATGAAACAGTTTTTGAATGAGTTAAAAAAAGAGATCTAATCAATTTTTAAATCAACTCTCTGTTGTCTCTTCAAACATAGAGTTTCCGTGTCGCAGAAGTTTTTCTGTGGTTTCCACGAATTTATCTCCCAATATTTCGGATAGCTCCTCTTCAGCCTCTTGATATAATTTTTTAAGGTCCATTACCTCATCAATTCTTTCTGCATTCAAATCAATTTTGGTACGACCTTCTGACTTCTCTTTTACAACCCAATCGGCTTTTTGCAGTTTTTTTAAAAACCGTGTAATTGTGGATGGATCCAGGTTCAGGTAATCGGCGATCTCTTTCTGAAGAACAGGACCTTGATCATTGATATAAATCAATACCTCGATATAGGATGTGGCTAAACCGGACTCTTTAAAAAAGGAATCGAAATGCTTGGAAATAAAACGGCTGAATGTATTGGCTTCAGAATGCATAATCGTCAAGTTGTATGTGCATTTATTTCAATCTGCGTTATTCCGATTAGAAAGTCAATAATATGAATAAAAAACGGGCATCATAACTGATGCCCGCTTGCAACTAAACTATCAACAAAAAATACTGAGCTAGTTTTTAGGCCAGCTGCCATAAATACTGTTATAAGTTGCACGGTCTGTACCGAGTGGTGATCTGACGGGGCCAAGGTACGATGCATTCATTACAGCTCGAGGAGAAACATGAAGCTTATTGTTATTATTCGTAACAGATATCTTGCCAAAATGCGCCATCCCCAAGGCGTGACCATTTTCATGAAGAGCAACCGTCTCAATGTCAATAGCACCCGGCCTTCCATCTGTTGCCCATGTAAAAGCATTATTATACCAGACCTCTTTTATCGCCACTTCGTCTGTACCTGTCCAATTAAAAGTAAATGCTACCCCCAATACTCCCTCGCTTGCTCCGGGGCCTAACACAGCATCAAATATAGAACCCGGTAAGAATCCAAGAGTTACAATATCTGCAACAAAAGGATTCCCCGGAGTGCCGCCAAACGACAATATTGCACTTGGGAATACACCGGTATCGGGGACTTTTACAATTTCAGGGCCGGAGTTGGGCATCAAGTTATTCCATGTTTCAAATGATGCATCGATGTGCGGTTCTGCATCTATCGTACCGTTCGCTGTTGCGAATGGCGTGAACACTAAATGAGTAAGGTTGTTTCCATCTGCGTTTCTGCGTTCATCTCCCGGTACCCACTGTGCATTTAATCGAAGTGATCGGTCATTGGCAAATATAGTTTGCCCCGACTGATAATCCCCCTCCTCTGTGATGTTATAAGTTTCAGCCATTACCAGTTCATACTCGGTAATACCTCGATCTTCTAAATCCTTATTGATTTGAGCCAAATGTTCGCTGTAAACACCCTCTTCTAAACCACCGGTGTGACTCTGGTGTTTATTATCCATTGACGTTCCCTCAGTAAATGAAAGAGTCGTTCTCTCTTTACTCTCTTCTTCAATCGAGTTTATCGATGATTGATCGCTACAAGAAACGAAGATAAATGCCATTGCAGCTACTATCAGATAGGTTTTACTGAAATAAGTATACATAGGCCTGTTTGTTTTTGTTTAAGGTAAGTTTACGCTCATGTTACAACCCTCTTATTTTATGTAACATGGACTTAAATAGTATCATACAATATATTATCATTTCCAAAATTAACAGCATGATAAGTTTAAGTTGCTGAGGTCCAATTCCATGGGAGAACTCAATAGGTAAATAAAATGGGTAAATAATCGCCCGTCATTTCTATTTCTATGCAGAAATTGCGAAATTAGGGGAACCCATTTGCCTATGTACAGAGTTCAGCTTAAAAATTTCGAAGGTCCCCTGGATTTGCTGCTCTTCTTCATCAGAAGAGATGAGCTCAACATCTACGATATTCCTATCTATCACATCACCCACGAATTTCTGGATTATATTCGGCTGATGGAGGAACTGGATCTGGACGTTGCCAGTGAATTTATCTACATGGCCAGCATGTTGATGTCTATCAAGGCCAAGATGATGCTTCCGCGAGACCCGGAAGATGAAGACGAGCTGGACGAAGATGACCCCCGTTATGAGTTGGTTCAGAAACTTCTGGAGTACAAGCGATATAAAGAGATGGCCGAAAAACTCACCATCATCGATGAAGAGGCGCAAAAGAAATACTTCCGCGGATATCTGGATGAGGATGAAGTTGAAAAACAGGCTACAGGTGAAGCTTTGAAGGATGTAACACTTTTTGACCTGATGGCTGCATTCCGAAAAGTGCTGGCAGACATCAAGCGTCAAAATGTTTACCACAAAGTTGAAAAGGTAAAAATGACAGTTGAGCAGCAGGCAGAATTTGTTTTAACCCGGCTGCAAAACAAGGGGAGAACATCCTTTTACGATTTTTGTATGGAACTAAAAACAAGAACTGCCATCGTTGTTACGTTTCTTGCAGTGCTCGAAATGCTAAAAGAACAGCAGATCAATCTCTTTGTAGAAGAGGATGATCCCACAAACTTTCACATCGACCTGAAACCCGTCGATGAAATTATCGGAGACCCTAAAAAAACTTTTAAGTCAGAATTCTCATGAAGAAACTACTACTGCCACTACTATTTTTAATTGCCGGCTGTGCAACTCAAAACGCACTGCAGCCGGATACTTCCACAGAAAACCTGGTTGAGTTTCGAACAGAGATTACACCTCAGTTTCTGCAGCAACATCTGGAGGTTTTAGCACATGACTCCTTGCAGGGTCGGGCTACCGGTACCGATTATATAAAAATTGCCGCAGACTATATTGCGGACTTCTATTCGGATTTAGGGTTCACTCCGATGGGAGACGACGGCACCTATTTTCAAAACTATCGTCTTAATGCGGAGTATACAGATAGTCTTGTATATCAAACTTTTCAAATCAGCGGTTCGGATACGTTGAAATATAACCACAGTGTGGAGTCGCCGGAGTCAACGGGCAGTTTTATTCGAATGTTTGGCGGAAGTGTTCCACAGAAGGGTGATGTTATATTTGCGGGCTTCGGAGTGAATGATTCTGAACGCGGAGTAGAGCATCTTTCCAGAGAGGATGTACAGGGCAATTGGGTTCTGATTTTTGAAGATATTCCTTACGTGGTTGAAGGCGACACGCTCATCAACCCGAATATTACAAGCAATAGTCGTTTACGCACAATTCTCGTCGATATGGATGCAGCCGGTATTCTCCTGGTTTCTGATTACACACAAAGTGAATTTCAGGAGCTGGCTAATATGAGCTCAGAGTTTATGAGTCAGCCATCCAACATCAGTCTGGCATACCTTGAACAGAACGGACAATCCGGTTTTCCAAAAGGCTTTCTGCAAATCAGCCCCGAAATGGCAGCGTCTTATCTTGATCTCGAATCACCTGATCAGCTAAATGACAAGAGATCATCTCTGGTTGGAGATCTCACAGAGTTTTCCCCGCACAAAACGGGCTACTACCTGGACTATACTCCATACGACGGTCCCGGGCATATGGATGCAGAAAATGTAATCGCTTATTTTGAAGGTGCGGACCCTGATCTAAAAGATGAAGTTATTGTATTGATGGCTCATTATGACCACGTTGGTATTGGAGCGCCGGATGAATCAGGAGACCACATTTACAATGGAGCTGACGATAATGGTAGCGGAACTACAGCACTCATGGCCATCGCTAATGCTTTTAATGAGGCCAGGAATCAGGGCTATCAAACAAAACGAAGTGTTCTCTTTCTCCATGTAAGCGGTGAGGAGAATGGGCTGCTTGGATCCAGATATTACTCCGATCACCCCGTAGTGCCGATCGAAAATACTGTTACCAATTTCAATGCAGATATGATCGGCCGAAGTGATCCGGAAAATATTCAGAAAGGAGACACCGATTATGTTTATCTGATTGGAGGAGAAATTATATCATCTGAGCTGGACAGCCTGGTTCAAACCGCAAATACAAACTCTGTAAACATGAGGCTGGACAGAAAGTACAATGACCTTCAGGACTCTAATCAATTCTACCGAAGAAGTGATCACTGGAACTTTGGCCGACTGGGTGTACCGTTTGTCTTCTTCTTTACCGGGGTTCATGAAGACTACCACAGACCTTCTGATACAGTAGACAAAATCGACTTTGAAAAATTGTCACGAGTTAGTCAGCTGATTTATACTTCTACCATTAAAGTAGCCAATTACGACGGAAGGCCAGTGGTTGATAATCAGGAGTTTATTGAGATTACAAGACAGCTTCCCCGTTAAATTCTGAATTTGATTTGAGCTATTGAATGTAAAAGTCCCACTTATTAAAGGGGGGGGGTGATTATGAGAATGTGGAAAAAATCGATGGACACCCCTCTAAATTTCGTTTCACGTGTCGCTAACGCTCGGAGCCCCTTGTTAGCGGAGACTTCTTTCTTAGGTTATTCAAAAAATTATTAATCGAACAGAGGTCATAAGAAGAATTACAATAGGCTTTCTTCTATCTGCCGTTGAGAACAAATGCAGCCCAGTGGATAGGGTGAGCCGTTTCAGGGTTCTCAATCAGTTGCAGTTTTGCATGTTGAAGTGCTTCACCGTAAGGCAGTCCTTCCCGGATTTTTTCATAAAAGCTAATCATCAGCCTGGCTGTTGGCTGATCGCTGACCCGCCACATTGAAACGACCAGGTTGGAAGCTCCGGCATAGGTAAATGCTCTTGTAAAACCAATCATCCCTTCTCCTTTGTGCACACTGCCCAAACCTGTTTCGCAAGCTCCCAGTACAACTAAATCTGCATTTAGCTGAAGGTTATAGATATCACTGACATAGAGTATACCGTTCTCTTCTCCATTGCCCTGCAGTACAATGCCGGATAGATCGGGGTTAGCTTCATTCACAAATGCGTGTGTTGCAAAATGGATGTATCCATAATTACCCAGGTTCTGCTTCTGAAACTGATTTTTAGTGGCGTCAACATCTTGATAAACCGTCACTTTATCGGGGTAAAAGAAATCCAGAAGAGATCTTCGGTTTTTGAAAATTTTCGATATCTGGTTGGTTTCATAGGCCGTAAGCGGCAGGGGAGTTAAATCACTCAAATACCGTTCAGCGTGAACCTCACTTTCACCAATGGTCACGTTTATGGAGTCATTAAATGGTGCAAAGGCCAGTAAATTTCGGGGGCTGTCGGACTTTCGCTGCTGCATCTCTTTGAAGATAGTACCGGATGAAGCGTACTGTACTCTAAATTGATTTACAAGGTATGGCAGCCGGTGAAAGGGCATGTTATCAGCCTCCTGTTCAATCAGCATTTCAAATGGCAGGTAGTGTAACGACTGGTCAGGGAAAATAAGCAGTGAAGACCCATTTATATTGCTTCTCAGCGGTTCAATCAATGCATTATAAAGATCGTACGCGGTCTGCTTATAAAGCTCGTCATCTCCCTCAATAACTGAATCTTTCAGCCTTACCGCTTCCCTGTTTACATATTCAGCCGTGGCTGTTTTCTCAACGGCAACTCTCTCTTTTTCTATAGCCATTCCGTATACATAGTCGGTTCCGAAAATGTAGTAGAGCGCGGTTTCGTTACTATTTAACATCTCCCGGATATCACTCAGGGAAGCCGTTTCCCTGTTGTATTTCAATGCAAAATAGTTCGGGTATTCACTTTCGAGCCTTTGAGTAAACTCAATAAGATTACGGCGTGCGAAAAACAGAGAGTCCTGATAGGTGCGTATGATTGAACTGTCGGCATCCAGTCTTTTTTCCTGTTCCAGGTGCAGATTTTGAAATTGTCGGGTCACATCTTCACTAAGTCTTCTCTCTTCAGCTAATACATCTTCAGGAACACCGCCAAAGCTTCTTGCCCTTACATCCTGCAACAGGTCGAGTGCAACTCTGGAGCGGCCTTTCTCCGCAAAATCAATCATCTCTTCGAGCCACACCAGCTCACCTGTTTGCTCAAAAAGTTCGTAATACACATCCATCGCGGAGGTAAAAATAGAGTAGTGATTTTCTATCAACTGCAGTTTGGAGGCCTCACTCTGATACTGAGTCTGTAAAAAATCAATGGCCGCAACAGCTGTATTGAATAACCGAAGGGATTCATACAGCTTTTCTCTCTCTTCTGTTTCTCTGAACAGTTCAATATTGAGTTCACCAAGCTGCTTGGTCGTTTCCACCAACCGGACAGGGTAATTCACATTCTCCGCATCAATTGTGGTTAACATTGGCCTGTAAGTTTCTCCAATTAGTATGGAGATCGATTTTTGATAAAACTCTCCGGCCTCTTTAAGACTACCCTCTTCCTTGTATATTTCACCAAGTTGTGTGTATATGCTCAAAACATCGGGGTGAGACTCACCCAATCTCTCCAACCCTATTTCAAGTGCACTGTTCAAAGCATCCCTCGCATCAGAATACTCTCCAGTTTGTATATACAAATTGGCAATGTTAATATAGGGCAAAATCAAATTTGGGTGATTATCACCATAGATATTTTTTCGTATCTCAAGTGAGAGAAAGTAGTTCTCTTCCGCTTTTTCATACTCTTCATTATTCAGGTAGTTCGAAGCAAGATTGTGGTATCCAACAGCCGTTTCTATGTGCTCCTGTCCGTAAATATTCACTTTTATGTCTTGTGCCAATTCCAGGTAGTACAGAGCATTTTCAAGATCGTCCATCTGAATATGAATCAGCCCAAGATTGTTGTAAATAATTGCCAGTCGGTTTGAGTTTTCTCCCTCCGCCTCTTTAAACGTAGCGGCAGACTGTCTAAAGTACTCAATAGCTGTACCCAGATCGCCAATCGAATAGTAGAAAGTCCCGATTCCGTTATAGATGATCGCTATTTCTGAATGAAACTCTCCATATACCTCAATAGCTGCCTCCAAAGCCATCTGATAATGGTTCAGGGCGTTATCATACTGCCCCATTTTACGATACGTTATCCCGGTATTGTTGTGGGTTATGGATAGAGCCCGGTTCAGCTCACGGCTTTTGCTCTCTTCCGACAGGATCTCCAATGCTTTTAGATATTGATCAATCGCATTCTGATAATTCCCTCTCGAATCCTCTATATAGCCTTTGCTGGTATATGCCTCAGATGCTAAGATCCCATGCTCCGGGTGTTCTTTGGCTAATTCAACCGCCCGCTTACTCCACTCGAGGGCTTCATCAAATTCAGATTGATCTTCAAACAGATAGGCATATTGTACATACACATCAACTAAAATGTGATGTCTGTCTCCTAATTTATCGGATGCCAGCTGACGGGCTCTGTCTATATAAGATTCAACCTCTTCATAATTTCGAACAAACCTATAGAACAACGAATAGTAAAGATGGGTCTCAATACACTGCTCGACTAAATTTTCGTCACTGCATAAATCCTCTTTTATTTCGATAAAGAGTTGACGAGAATCCTGTTGTTCTCCAACCTGGTATAACCGGACCGCCTCCTCAAATTTGAGCTTCAGGTCATCGACGGATTGAGCAATGGTTGTATCAGCCAGAGACAAAAATAATATGATAGAACAGAAAAACAGACAGAACGGCTTACAGTCAATTGCTGAGCAAACAATATTTTTTTGAGCTTTTATCATGGGTTGAGATCATTATAGGTCCCACATGTTAATGAACCAAACCCAATTAGTAAAGAGTATTAACTCAATCCAAATAGTGCATTAACAAAAGCTACACGGTCAAATACCTGTAAATCCTCTATTTGCTCACCTACACCAATGTATTTCACGGGTACGTTCAGCTCGTTGGAAACACCTATAACTATCCCCCCCTTGGCCGTGCCGTCAAGTTTTGTAAGAATGAGTCCGGTAACATCAACCACCTCTGTAAATGCTTTTGCTTGCTGCATGGCATTTTGTCCGGTTGAGGCGTCCAGTACAAGAAGAATTTCATGCGGTGCGCCATCAACTACCTTACCCATTACCCGTTTGATTTTTCCAAGCTCTTCCATCAGCGACTTCTTATTGTGAAGGCGGCCGGCGGTATCTACCAATGCAATATCTGAATCTTTTGCTTTTGCAGAGGCAACCGTATCGTAGGCAACAGCTGCCGGGTCTGCATTTTGTCCCTGCTGTATAATGGGAACTCCAGCTCTTTCACTCCAGATTTTCAGCTGATCCACTGCTGCAGCTCGAAAAGTATCTGCCGCACCTAAAACCACGCTTTTACCGGCTTTTTTGTATAAATGTGCCAGCTTACCGATCGACGTTGTTTTACCCACACCATTCACTCCAACAACCAGCACAATGTGTGGTATATGTGGAAAGTCTGCATCAAATTCTGCAGGCTGATCCGGATTGTTCTCTTTAAGGAGGGCAACTATTTCATCACGCATCAGCTCCTGCAGTTCATTCTGCGTGATAAACTTATCTTTAGCCACCCTGGCTTCAATTCTGTCAATAATCTCAACCGTGGTTTTTACACCTACATCTGAAGTGATCAAAGCGTCTTCCAAATCATCCAGAGTAGCGGCATCTACCTGATCTTTACCCGCAATACTCTTTCCGATTTTGGAAAGCAGCCCGTCACGACTTTTTTCCACACCTTGTTCAAGTTTCTCTTTTTTCTTTAATCCGAGTTTATTTAACCAGCTCATGTTTTATTAACCTCAATTAGCAGTATAAAATTAATTAAAATCCGCACCGTCAATTATTTTGTGATATCGTTGTTTATACTCTACAAAGGAGACAATCATCATAACTGCCGATGCAACCATAAAGAATGTCTGAACGTTTTCCGCGCCGGGAAAAAAGAATACGGAAATCCAGTATATAGCCATCAGATTTACGGTAATTTTGCCCGAAATGATAGACATGGCCACTTTCCCGCGTTTCTTTTTAATGTGTGCTGAACCCGCCATGATGAGTGAATCCCTAGTCACTCCTAATACAAAATACCACAGCGGTATCCAGCCCAGCCAAACTGTATAGATAAACAGAAAAAAAGCCATCAATTTATCTGCAACCGGATCGAGTGATTTTCCAAGCTCAGAAATCTCATTTCTCCACCGGGCAACCAAACCGTCCAGATAGTCAGACAGGGCGCCATAAACAATTAACCCCCAGATCCAGCCATTTACCTGGTAATCATTTTCTATATGCAGCCATATTATGGGAAAAACAACCAAAACCCGGGACAAAGATATTAAGTTAGACCACGTGTAAATGTCGTCTCTAACCAATACCTTTTTACCATCTATATTAGCGGCTTCTCTCATATTAACTGTATAGAGTTAAAATTTTTAACTGTAAGAAAATACGTTTTTTAACACAGTAATAAATATTGAAATGAAAAAGAACAGATTACCCGATCAAACGCCCGATGAACAAAATCTTACAGAGCAGACGATCTCTTCCATACATGTATTTGACGGCGCTCTTCTGCAGGTATACGTAGATGAAGTTCAGCTGCCCGATAAATCCACGTCCACCCGGGACTGGATAAAACACCCCGGGGCCAGTGCCGTAGTTCCTGTTTTTGAGGATGGCACCGTCATGCTGGTCAAACAGTTCCGATATCCACCCAGAAAAATGTTTATTGAAGTACCCGCCGGTAAAATTGATGAGGGAGAAACGCCCTATTCCACTGCGGTAAGAGAGCTGGAAGAGGAGAGCGGCCTATCCTGCAAAAACCTGGAACAGGTTGGCTCCCTTTATCCGGCCATCGGGTACGCCGATGAGGAAATTTTTATTTATGCCGGCTGGGGAATTGATGAAATTGGCAAACAGACCGACGATGATGAATTCCTGATCAACTACCGTGTATCATTCTCTGATGCTCTTAAAATGATTGAAAACGGAGATATCAAAGATGGAAAGACAATCTGTGCTTTAACTCAAACCTATTTCTGGTGGAAAAGGAATGAACCTTTTTCCATTAAATTTTAACAAAATCGCTAAACAATTCCCTCTTGCTTAGCCAGTTGAAAAATAGATTTATGGAGATTGTCCCGGTCTGCATCACCGCGGCGGATAATCTCTTCCATCTCTTCACCGTCGAGCATTAGCAGGCAACCGTTTTCCCGGAACTGAAGATCAATATTGCGCGGATCTGTAAGCCGCATCTTTTCGATGTCCATTCCATTCGGACTCACGCGAAGATCCACCAGGCAGTAAAATGTATCAGAGGGCGAATCACCAAATTCAAATACCTGCAGAGTTGTTTTATCTATATTCATGAGTTGTTCGTATGTCGTTCTATAAAATCTCTTCCTTTCACAATTTCAATGATGTCTCCGGTTGATTCATCCCGAATCTCAACCTGAAAAAGACTAATAATCGCCTGGCTATTCAGACACTCCAGTGTTTCGGCTACAGTAGCGCACTCTTCCGTTTCGCTCACCAGATCATTCACACCCTGAACTACATATTTATAGGATCGCTTTTTCTTTTTTTCACTTTTTGAGCCGGTCTCTTCCGAATCCACATCAAAATAGCTGCGGATTGCTTCTTCTGTTACATACCACTGCACCCCCAGTTTTCTGCCTTTCAATCTGCCTTCTCTCAAGTATGCACGTATCGTCATTTTACTGACGCCGAGCATTTCATGCAGATCATCTACGGAATAGAGGGTTAATGAACCGATTTTTTTGGGCATTTCAAACCTGTTTGATTCTTTTTAATTACACATCAAGTATACAAAATATGATATAGACTATCATTAGTTATATATCATTGATACATCAATAGAAGTGTTTGGCTGAATGGGTCGTTCACTCTTATATTATCAGGAGTTGCTTGAAACAAAAGCCCCTCCTCCAAGCAAGCTCCCCCCTCTTTACTTCAGATAGATAAGAGCACCTATATACCTTTGCGGATAAAAAAATCCGCGAAAATTGCTTTCCGCGGACTATATCCAAACTATTTACAAGTCCATTTCAAACCGGGTTTACCCGGCTTGTGTTGCCGGTACAGATTCACCTGAACTCTGTAACGCCTCTCTCTTCTCCGCAATATACACCTTAATATCATTTGCAGTAATGTACACAACCGGTATAAGTACAAGCGTAATAAGGGTAGAAGCCGTAAGCCCGCCAATTACCACACGGGCAAGTGCAGCCTGAATTTCACCACCGGCTCCCCAGCCAAAAGATAACGGCAGAAGACCGAGCACGGTTGTAAGGGTTGTCATCAGGATTGGTCGAAGCCTGAGTTTGCCGGACTCTACCACGGCCTTAAACACACTCATATTTTTATCACGCCTCATCAGGTTGATGTAGTCTACCAATACAATGGCATTATTTACCACAATACCGATCAGCATGATTATCCCCATAATACTCTGCATATTCAGGGTCGTATTTGTCAGAATGAGTGTTGGAACAACTCCTACAACGGCCAGAGGCACGGCAAACATAACGATGAGCGGATCAAGAAACCTCTCAAACTGTGCGGCCATAACCATGTAGATCAGAACAAGGGCCATTAAAATAGAGATCAAGAAATCGGTTTGTGCCCTTTGCTGCTCCTCATACTCGCCACCGTATACGATTGAAAATCCGGTTGGAAGCTGAAGGTCGGAAAGTTCTGCCTGAATTTTCTCTACGGCACTTCCCAGCGGCACGCCCGACTCCAAATTAGCCGTGATATACGTAACCCGCTGCCCGTTTATCCTGTTGATTGTATCCGGCCCCTCACCCGCTTCCTGCTTAATAACTGTAGAAACCGGGATAGTCTCACCTGTAGCGGTTCGAACGGAGATATTATTTAGATCGAGCGTGCTCATGCGATCTGACTGCTGCAGCCTAACGGTTATGTCAAATTCATCACCGCCTTCGCGATAAACTCCGGCACGTACACCTCCCACGTTTGCCTGAATAGCCTGCGCAACTTCACGACCTGTTAACCCAATGGTTGAAATCCGTTCCCGGTCAAACACAATGTTCTGCTCAGGGCGCCTGTCCTCTCGGTCAGACCGTACGTCTCTCACTTCAGGAATGTTCTCCATTCTAAATCGAATTTGATCAGCCAGCTCATCAGCTACATCCATATCATGGCCGCGGAGCTGTAGCTGAATCGCCTCGTCACCGCCCGATCCAAAAACACGCCGCAATATCCACAGGCCGGATTGTGCACGAACCCGGAAACTTCCACCGGGTATTGAGCCTTCCAAAGAGTTACGGATTTCATCAGCAAGGTCGTAAGAACTAACGGTTCGCTGAGAGGCATCAATAAGATTGAGATCCACTTCAGCCCGACCGTTACGCACCTGAGTGGATATATATTCAACCTGGTCCATCGGGGTGATCTCTTTTACCTTTGCAACAAGTTCATCCAGATACTCGTTGGCTACGGCAATGTTCATACCATCAGCCAGATAGAAGTTTACACTAATCTCATCCGCTTCTGTCTCAGGTGCCAGCTCTGTATCAACAAACCGTAATGCATAAAATGACCCGCCAACAAGAATTATGGCTACTGCAAAAACCGTGTATTTCCGGGCAATTGCCTTTTCAAGGAAGTTTGAGTATCGATTTTCAAAACGCTCAAACATTCTTTGAAACCACCCTTTATCTTTCTCTGTAAGTTCTGAATCGGGCTTGATCGTCATAAACTTACTGGCCAGCATGGGTACCAGCGTCAATGCAACAAGCAGCGAACAGGCAAGAGCAAATACAACAACAAGCGCAAGTTCCTGAAAAAGTGTACCGGTGATAGTTTGCATAAAAACAACCGGGAGAAAAATAACCGACGTAGTGATAGTAGATGCTATAATCGCACCGCCCACTTCCTGTGTACCTACGAGTGAGCTCTCTGCAAGTGATTTACCCTTACCCCTGAGCCGCACGATATTCTCTAATACCACAATGGCGTTATCTACAATGAGACCGACACCAAGAGCGAGCCCTCCGAAACTCATTTGATTTAGCGTGAGCCCGCTAAAGTAGAGGAGACCAAATGTTGCTACGATAGAGACCGGTATGGCCGTGGCTATAATAAAGGTGGTTGAACCGTTTCGAAGGAAAAGGTAAAGCACAACAATGGCAAGAAGGGCTCCCCATATTGCCGCTTGCTGAACGTTATCTATAGAGTCTTGTATAAATTCACTTTGGTCCGTTACAATCAGCAGGTTAACATCGCTGCGTTCGGAGTTAATTCGTTCAATTTCCCGCTCTATATTTCGGGATACTGCTACTGTGTTTGCGCCAGACTGTTTTCGAATACCCATTCGGATCATCGGCTCATCATTGATCCGAACCATACGCCCCACATCCTGGTAGGCGTCTTCTACAGTTGCCACATCTCTTACGCGAATCGGCCGGCCATCAACACGGGTGATAATCGTTTCTGCAATCTGATTGATATCTGTAAACTCACCCAGAGTTCGCACATAGAGCTCTGTCAATCCATCTTTTACATTACCGCCGGGCAGTGTGTTATTTTCGGCCACAATGGCATTTCGAACATCCAGAGCCGTAAGGCCGCTGGCGGTTAATCGGTCCCGTTTCAGGTCTACCCGAATCTCTCGACGGATTCCACCCCATACATCAATCGCTCCCACTCCGGGAATCTGTTCAATCCTTTTAGAAATTTCCTGTTCAAGAATCAGGGTCAACTCATCAAGAGAACGGCTGGATTGAGCACCCAGAATAACAATAGGGGAGTCGTTTGGGTCGAACTTACGAACCCGTGGATTATCTGCCTCATCCGGGAGGGAGCGTCTGACACGATCCAGTGCTGCCCGAACATCATTTGCTGCTTCATCCAGATTGGTATTTTGAGCAAAGTTCAAACTTACCCAGCTCGATCCTTCGGATGAGCGGGAAGTAATCTCTTCAACATTGGCTACTCCAGCCAATGCATTTTCAATCTGATCGGTGATGATTGTCTCTATCTCTTCCGGCCCAACGTTTGGATAGCTGGTTTGCACCGAAAGGCGGGGATATTCTATAGGCGGTAAAAGGTCCACCGGCAAATATCTGAACCCTACAATTCCCAACACCAGCACAATCAAATAGACCATGGTGGTTGCGATTGGCCGTTTAATGGACGTATCTGTAATACCCATAGCTTAACCTGTTATCTAATCGTTAATTGGAGGCTGATCGATCAGCCATTCCATTATTTAAAATTTCCTTCAGAAGATCCTGTGGCTGCATTCTCTGCATATTCAAAATCTTTTGCCAGCTGGTTGCTCTTATTCGAGCCTCATCACCCTGATCCCTGACAAGCAAGTTCTGGCCAACCGTAACAACCCAGTCTCCGCTTTGTACACCTGTTACTCCGGCAGCTTCCCGGCCTCGTGCTACCACTTCAATCTCTTTAAACTCTATAGATGTTGGATTGCTTAACTGACCAATACTCCCGCTGCTCTCAATTTCTTCAAGGATTTCAGTCTCTATGCCAAATCCGGGAGCTACGTAAACGCCGGTCTCACCGGTTTGAGGGTGGCGATAGATCGCGCTAAGCGGAATTAATGTTGCCTGTTCACTTTCACCATAGAGAACGTCCACAGTTACAAACATTCCCGGCAGCAACAGTCCACCTTCGTTATCTACATCAATTTCGGCCTGTGTGCTAAAACTACCCTGGCCCAAAAATGGTGATATTCTGGATATCTGCCCTGTCAATACGGTGTCAGGAAAATTCTCAGAGTAGATGCGTACCGACTGTCCCGTTTCAATGTACTGCAGCATTCTCTCTGTCAGATTGATATTGATTTTAGACCGGGTTAAGTCACCGATAATAAACAACCTGTTGTTAGGAGTGGCCTGCATACCAATCTCTGCCATTCTTTCACCCACGGTTCCTGTAATCGGGGCTCTGATTACTGTTTGCTCCAGCGCTTGTTGTTGTTCTTCCACAGTTGATCGGGCTTGTTCAACTTGGGCGGCTGCCAATTCCAGGCTCGCCTCGGCCGACTCTAACTCTGCCTCAAGTCTTTCAATTTCCATCTCCGTAACAAGGTCTCTCTCTGCGAGTATACGCTGTCGGCGCAGATCGGATTCAACCTCACCTAAGGCTGCACGTGCTTGCCTCTGCTGTGCCAATGAAATTCGTAAGCTCGCTTCAGCCTGCCGAACTCTTTCGCGATACTCATTATCTCGAAGCTCTACCAGAATCTCACCCTGTTGAACCTGATCCCCTGACTCTACATAGACTTGCTGAATAGGTGCAGAAATTCTCGAAAAGATTTCCACCTGATTTCCAGCACGCACGGTTCCGCTCAATCTCTCTTCAAGAGGGAGTGATCCAAACTGAGCCTGAACAGCTTCAACTGCCGGAACCGGTCTGTTTTGTCCACTAAAACCATTCTCCTCTTCACCACCACAATTTGTAAAGATAAGCCCTGTAAGTAGCAGTAGTGATATATACTTAAATTGATTCATCAGATTTTATTTAATACGATTATTTGCATAGTAAAATAACGATATTTGCATGCTTTCATTCCCGGCGCTTTGTTAAAGGTTATAAAATTGAGGATGAGAATGTTAAATATTGAACCACTTTCGGCCCCACATTGTTCAAACGGCTCAATTATAAACGATATGTATTAAATGGACTCAATAACACAGGCAACTCTTGGGGCAGCCGTAGGAGAAGCCTTCTTAGGAAAAAAAGTCGGATACCGGGCAGCTGCCTGGGGTGCAGTTTTGGGAACCGTGCCCGATCTCGATGTTTTAATCAATCCGTTTGTGGATAATGTTATCGAAATCCGAACACATCGCGGATTTACCCACTCGATTACTTTTTGCCTGCTGGCATCACCGGTTTTCGGATGGCTGATCGACAAATTTCACAAGTCGCTAGAGATAGGGTGGAAGAAGTGGAGCATACTGGCATTCTTTGCCTTTTTTACTCATCTAATGATTGATCTTCCGACTACGTATGGAACCCAGGTTCTCTTTCCATTTACAAATACCCCCTATGCACTAGACTCTATCTTCATCATAGACCCCCTCTTTACCCTGCCGTTACTCATTAGCTTGATTACGGCGCTCTTTCTTCGAAGGTCCTCCAAAGCCCGCAGATATGTAAATTTAACCGGACTTGCGATCGGTGCCCTCTACATGATTTGGGGATATGGCATAAAAAACCATGTGCACAATGTTTTTGAGACCTCTTTTCAGAATCAATATGGAACCTATGAGCAGATCAAAACCACCCCTAATGGACCCACTACCTTCTTCTGGTCGGGGTATGTTGAAAAAAATGATACGATTTACAACTCCGTCTACTCCATATTTGATGAAGAGAAACTTCTCAATTTTACACCCATTCCCAAAAACAGCCATCTGATTGAACCGTATAAAAATGATCGTGCATTTGAAACACTCTTATGGTTTTCAAGAGGATTCTACACAGTCGAGATGGAAGATGATCAGTTGGTTTTTTATGATCTGCGGTTCGGGCGCGACGATTTCTGGCTCACTGATGAAGGGCGATATATCTGGAGAAATGAAGTGATATTCGATGAAACAGGCAGCGCCTATAACTTCGACCTGTCAATTCCTGCTTTTAACACAAGAACCGAAAACCTCAACCGTTATTGGGATCGATTATGGGGAGAAGAAAAGTAATTCTTTGTATCTTCTTCGATGAAATTAAACACAAATTGTAACCGTATCTCTTTATGAATCGTAAGGTTCTCATAGGAACATCTATCGCCATCTTTATTATTATTTTCGCTTTCTTCTCGTTCAAACAAATACAGCCTCAGGAGATTGAGAACGAACCCGACTGGATGAGTCTTACCGAAGCACTTGAAGTTGCCCCTCAAGACAATCGCCTCATACTTATCGATATCTTTGAAGTAGGATGCCAGTTTTGCCGTAAAATGAGCCGTGAAGTCTATCCGTCTGAAACCATCCGGGCCGTACTCGACCGCAGCTATCATGCTGTAAAAGTGAATGGAAACTCAACAAGCAATACCATCGTCTATCAGGGCGAGGAGATGACCGAAAAGGATTTTGCCGGCTTAATGGGCGTTACAGCTTTCCCCTTTACGGTTATCATGGACTCTGAGGGTAACGTGCTCGATCGAAGACGCGGCTATCTTGATATTCGTGGGCTGGCACTCATGCTGAGAGAACAAGAGAATCGCGGTGAGCAGGTATCTTCTGCTGAGATTTGATTCATAGCAAAGACTTGTTTGCATCCAGAGGTTTGAAAACACACGGAAAAAAATTGTGACTCCTATTTCTCACCCCGAATACTATGACTAAATCAAGTGAATCAGGCTGATTTTTTCCATTGTTCTTTCATATTCTGGATATGGTTCGGGTCATATTCTGATTGATTATTCCACATGGCGCAGTACAAACGAATTAATTTAT
>LKNA01000181.1 GCA_001564065.1 Chitinophagaceae bacterium T5-Br10_B2g13 | reverse complement strand
GGAGATGCCGAAATGGGTAAGCAGTGGTTAGACAGAATGGCAACGGCTCTGCTACCAAACGGAGCTTTTGAGTCTGATTTGACTTTCGAGGCAGATAACATTGTACAAAGTCCTGCCGGAGAAATAACAATGGGAATATCTCAGACTATTAATTTCCAGGAGGAGCGTATTACATCGGTTGTTAATGCTCCAATGGGTCAGGTAACGGTTGAGGTTGCTGATGGCCAGGGCGTAATGCGAATGGGTGGTAATGAGATGAGAATGCCTCCTCAGCAGCTTGCTGAAGCAAAGTCAGAACTTTACAGGAACTATCTCTATCTTGCTCTAAATCGGAATCAGCTGGATGTAGAGTACCTGGGAATGGAAGAGTTAAACGGCAGTGAGTATGCTCATATTCGTGTAAACGATGAGATGCCTTTCGAACTGTACATCAATCCTGAAACGGCACTCCCCGCACAGTCTGAGTATCGTCAGATGGATCCGCAGCAGGGTCAGCGGGTAACCGTTACCTATGAGTACAGAGACTGGAAAGAAGCGAGTGGCGTTATGATGGCTTACGAAACCGTTGGCTATTCTGACGGTAATCAAATCTCCAGAACGGTAGTAATTTCACACTCACTGGTTGATTAAGTATCAGGAAAAATAGTGATTAGACGAAAAGGGCCGGGTTATCCGGCCTTTTTTGTTATTGATAGATCCGTGTTTCGCTAAAATAAAGCAGTGTAGTTAAAATGCGCCTGTTTTTATACGGGCCGCAGTGCGAAGAGAGGTAAATCTAAAGAGAAGCTCTGCCAGCTCATTAATATCTGCCGTTTCATGTAGTCTGATGATATCTGCTCCATCAAGCCATTGCTGTACCACTGATATAAAATCAGGGTCAATGTGATTTACAGTAACTACCCCCATTTTGGAAAGTGCGGCAGCATTGCAGTACTGCTCGTACTGATTTTTAATAGGGACTGCGAGCAACTTTTTCCCTAAATACATTGCTTCAGCACAGGTTTCGAATCCGGCACCCGCCAATACACCTTTGGAAGACTCGATGCTTTTGAGGAATGGCTCGTTACCAACCGGACGAACCCATACATTTTTATTATGATACTCTTTGTCACAAAAAGGTGAGAAAATATGCCATTCAGTTTCCGTGCATTGCAAGAAAATAGAAACAAGCGTTTCATGATCAAAAGAGGGGAGATAGACCGTTACATGATTTTTTTGAACGGGGTTCAGGTTTCGTATTTCCTGCCGGATAACAGGTGGGAGGATAAATGAGTCGTACCTCTGAAAATGAAAGCCTATAGGGTGGTTAACCGGTGCAAAATATTTTAGTATAGATTCTGAGAACAAGGATTTCTTTTTCGGCCTGGGACAGTTACCGGATAAAAAGGATGCCTGGTGGCTCAATCCAACAGATGGGGTTTGGGAGTTTATGGCTGCCCAGGCCGTAACCGGTTCATAATCGGAGATAACCAGATCGTATTTGTCCGGATTCACAGAGTTGATGTCCCGAAGAAATGTGACAGGCTGAATATTTAGAGCTGTCTTTAAATAGGATACGCTGCCGCCCTCATCATACGTGAGGCTAATTCCGCGCTTGTGGGATACGGCCGTGTTTTCCAGGTTCATTTTACAGTTATATCCGCTAATCAGCACATCTATGGTTGCGTGCTTTGACAGATGCGGTATAATTTCACGTGCTCTGCTGATGTGTCCGTGTCCGGTTCCCTGTATGCCGTAAAGTACCTTCATCCGATTACGATTTCGTCGCCAATTTTTCGTTTAATAATCTTTTTTTCGATCCGGTGCATGAAATCAAATTCTTCTTCAGAGTATTTGTACATGCTCCACTCCTCTCCATCATATTCAAGAGCTGTGAGATTCTCGATCCAATCACCGCTGTTCATGTATATCACAGAACCTTTATCGTTTTCGTACCCCCTTATCTTTGGCTGATGAATGTGTCCGCAAATTACGTAGTCGTACCCCTCTTCAATTGCCAGATCCATTGCGGTTGTTTCAAAGTCATCGATAAAACGGATCGCTTTTTTTACACTCTCTTTGATTTTTTTGCTGAGCGATAATTTCCCTTTTCCCAGCTTTACAGAGATATGGTTGATCAAT
Source organism: Chitinophagaceae bacterium T5-Br10_B2g13 (assembly GCA_001564065.1). Lineage (GTDB taxonomy): Bacteria > Bacteroidota > Rhodothermia > Balneolales > Balneolaceae > Rhodohalobacter. Next base: position 4,872 of record LKNA01000181.1, on the reverse strand, counting down.
CGATTGAGTAGAATCAGCAGGTCATATCCGTGGCTGCCGGCTTTTGCAATCCACCTGCTGTGTTTCATGGTTATATCAAAAATGTCTCCATGAAATATCCACACTCGTTCTCCATTCAAGTTCAACACAAGCTTGTCTCTTATGAAGAGTGGACCCAACTGCAGACTTGATACTTTTCGAAGTACTTCGTCATGATTTCCGGTTAGATAGTAGATATCTGTTCCGTTGGCCATGGTGGTGAGAAGTGTTCGAAGTACCATCATGTGAGATTCCGGCCAGTAGTATTTTTTGAAATTCCAGATGTCAATAAAATCACCATTTAGAATGATGATCTTTGGATCAATCGAGTTTAAATATTGTAGCAGCTCCAGCGCATGGCATCCAACAGTTCCAAGGTGGATGTCTGAGAGTACAACAATTTCTACGGGTCGTTTTTTCATGCAGATGTTATTTTTGCATAAAAGTTCATTATATACTGTTATGCTAACATATTGGCATCGTTAGCTTTTGATGATGCATTTGTTACCAAATAATTATCTGAAATACTTTATCAGGAACAGATTTAGGAAGTGATATGAATAAATGGGTTATTTACGGCAGTTACGGCTACACGGGAAATTTGATTGCTGAACTGGCGGCTTCGGCCGGAGATCCGGATGTTATCCTGTCGGGCAGAAACAAGGAGAAACTCCGCAAGCAGTCTGAACGTCTGGAACTGGAGAACATGCCTGCAGATCTGGATAGTCCTGATGAGCTTGATAAACTGTTGAAGGGTGTTGATGTAGTTCTGCACTGTGCCGGTCCATTTACGCATACATGGAGGGCTATGGCCGAAGCTTGCCTCAGAAATAAATGCCACTATCTGGATATCACCGGAGAGATAGAAGTTTTTGAAGCTTTAAAGGGATTAGGAAATGAATTCGAGAAAAACAGTTTGATGGCCATGCCGGGTGTCGGTTTTGATGTGGTTCCCTCAGACTGCCTTGCCGCGTTACTTCATCAAAAGATGCCAGATGCCACACACCTGGAACTGGCCATTTCCGGTTTGGGAGGGGGGCTGTCCCGAGGTACGGCAAAAACCATGATTGAAAATCTTGGGGAAGGCGGGGCCGTGCGCAGAGGAGGAAGAATTGAGAAGGTTCCGGCAGCTCACTTAACCAGGAAAGTTCGATTTGGGGATAAATGGAGGGATGTGGTTTCGATACCTTGGGGAGATATTTCAACGGCCTATACGTCTACGGGTATTGGTAATATTGTTGTATATGCAGCGGTGCCTCCAAAAAATATCAAAAAAATGAAATGGCTGAACCGTTTAGGTCCCATTGTGAGAAACGATAAAATTAAATCATATCTGAAATCTAAAATTGAGAAGAAGAAGCCGGGACCCGACGTGCGTGAGAGAAGGGGAGGCCGTTCTATGCTCTGGGGGCAGGTTTCAAACTCCAAAGCAGAGTCAGTAACTGCACTGCTTAAAACAAAGGAGGGGTATCAGCTTACGGCAGAAACGGCTTATAAAATTGCAAATAATTGCCGGGAAGGAAAGTTTAAAACGGGATTTCAGACGCCTTCAGCCGTGTACGGTGCTGACTTTATCTTACAATTTGAACAATCAGAAATCTCTTATCTCTAAAAAATCTAAGAAGAGGCAGTAATCTGTTTTGGTATTCCGATCAATAACTGAACAAATCGGTTGTTTACAGAACCATTCAAAATCAGCCGGTTATTGCTGATAGCGGTATCTGTGACCAAGATTAGTCCGGACTGTAATTTTTCTTCAAGGTTATGCATAAACTCCTGCCAGTATCCTACCCGAAGCCAGATAAACGGATTGTCGTGATTTGCACAGAGTGCATACCAGTTTAGCTTTTTGTCGGGTGAAGGTATTACCACGTCCTTTAAATCGGAGTGATGTAGTTCATGAAACTCTAACTGATTCATTTTGGCGAATTTTTTTAATGCCTTAGGCATTAAGTTTATATCCTTTATGGTAGAACTTACATCTTTTGAATCGTCAGTGTTTCCCGAATTAGATAGAATGCGAATGGCTGCAATCAGTGCAGAATCATCCAGGTTTGGGAATGTTTGAACGTGATGTTGGTATCCTTCATTACTGAGTTTTTGTCGAAGTGCCTGTAGCACTTTTCCTATACTGATGACACCATCGCGGAACTCAATGTCCTGTTTTAAGAACTCTTTTTTAACGGAAAGCTCTAAAATATTACCTGACATGTGATACTTCCAGTAAGTAACGCCGTAGTGATCCGGCTTGTTTTTGATTTGTTCGATCCAGGTTTTCAGCATTGTTACGTTACGCTCAAATACGTTTTGCGGTTAGATCGAAGTGAACAATAAGTTCATCATCTGCTTTAATCAGGCCAAGTAGCCCTGTAGGTGGCTCTATACCGTAATCGGTCATAAATATTTTTTTACTGCCACTCGCTCTCATTCTTCCACTTTCCAATAGTTCTCCTTCAGACAAAAAGCTAATCTCCCTGGTTACCCCTGCCACTGTCAATTCTCCTTTCACGATAAATTGATTTAAATCATCTGAGCCGCTTGAGCTGACGGATTCAGCATTTTTGTAGCTGAATGTAATTTTTGGATATGAATCTGCCTTTAAAGCTTTTTTCATATCACTGTTCATTCTTCTTTTTCCGCAGTCGAAGCCATCAACGATTATTTCTAACTCCATTGTAACTTGTTGCCCGGAGTTATCACCGTCGTTTTGATAAACTACAGCTTCTCCGCCATATTCATGAGCTATGCAGTCGAACGTGTTTACATTGGAGCTGCCTTCAATCCAAAGCCGGCTCACCTCTTCATCAGCGGTGAACCGGTCTTGTGAGAGAACTTCTCCTTCAGAAGCTGTTAGCGAAAACGCCCACAGGATGGTTAATATCAAGATCTGAAGAAGCTTCATGTTATGGATTAAAACTTAGTTAAAGTTCACATTGTAACTGATCACCATTTCGTCTCTTGCACGAACGGTTCCAAATACAGCTGTTGGAGGCTCAATGTTAAAGCTTGTCATAAGCAGATCTTGCTCTCCCTGAAAGTTAACGGAACCATCTGCATTCAGTGATGCAGTTACCTGCATGGTTACTTCTTGGTCAACTCCATTCGCATTAATAGTACCGGTTGCAGTAATTAGCGCTGATTCGCCCTGCACTTCAATTTCGTTTACTTCATTCAGGGTAAAGGTAATATTTGGATGATCGTCTGCATTCAAATATTTATGAATGTTTCTTGTTAATCCGCCTGAACCGGATTCAATACTCTTAACCGGAATAGTCAGGGTCATCTCTTTGAAGAGGTCCGGTGTCATATTTTCAAGGGTCATCTCTTCAACTTGGGCCATAACAAGTCGTCCTTCAACTTGCTCAACGGCAGCGTCCCAGCTTCGGACGTTGGCTTCACCGTCTATGTGCATTTGTGGTTGCCCCTGAATGTTCAGGGTTACGTCCTGAGCAAGCACCGAGCCGGCTAAGAACATCATTAAAAATGTGGTCGTGATAAGTTTTTTGAAATACATAACAATTCTCCGTTATTAAAAAAGTCTGCAGGGCTGTTTGCCCTGCAGATTGTAAGTTTATTTAGAAGCTAATTACGGCTTCGAGCATCAGACCGCTGAATCCTGCACCTTCAAGCGGGCCGGTGAATCCATCCCGAGTCTGGTTTACATATTCTAACTTGGTCATTACATTGTTGGTCAAGAACCAACCGCCGCCAACATTAACTCTTGTGATTTCGATCTCGTTGCCATTGGCAAGTTCACCTTCAACTAAGTTGTAACGTCCGCCGATGTAGAAACTTTCATTTGAACCAAATCTGTACAGAAGCTCAGCTCCATATTGGTTGAAAGATCTGCTTTCGGTTTCGGTTGCTCGCTGGCCACTTGTTCTTTCGAAAAGGCCAAAGAACTCCAGTCCCTGGAACTTAATAAATGGGTTGATCATGAATGAAGTTGCTTCGCCGCCAATAGGGCCACCCGGTGCAAACTGGCTAACTGTAAAGTCAGGGTTAAACCTACCGGTGGTAGTTCCGGTACCTTCAACATTGTAATAACGTGCTCCGGCAAGATCACCGCCATAGAGTCTAACTGCTTCACTTCCCGGGTTGTTATAAAAAGAACCTGTGAGACGAACTCTGAGATCCGGATTTACCTGGGTGTCATATCCAACTTTACCGTACAGTGAAGGTTTCGTTGCAATGTCGCGTTTAACGGTACTTTGGTTTGTCTTACTGTTAGAAAGACCAAGCATAGCGATGAAACCACTGTCTTTATAGTAAACTTCACCACCTACCTCGTTTGTGAACGAATCCATGATATAGTTACCTACAAAAGGATTGTATAACGCCTGACCATTGTCTGATCTCCTGAAGTGTGCGTCACCATAGTTCAGCGTCATGTGTCCAACTTTCATGGTTACCTTGTTCATCAGGTTATCAAGGAATCCATCCTGTATAAAATCGAGACGATCTACCTGCAGATAACCACCCTTCACCCATGCTTCTGTGTGATTTCGTGATGAAAGATAGGTTCGCAAGTGCATGCGAAGGCCTCTGTGCAGCTGAACATCGATGTCCAGGTTAGAGGTAGCAAGGTTGAAGTTTGGCTCAAGGTCCGGACCTGCTGCGTCATTTTCTAAAGCCTGAAACTGCAGTGTATTGGCACCGCCTATTCGAATTTTAAATCCGTCGTATTCAACATCAGTCTCTTTCGATGTTTCAAAAACGTTTATTCCTGTTTTATCAGGAGATCTAAAGTATTGTAAGTCTCGGTCGCTCTGTGCATTTGAGAAGTCTGCAAAGAGCAGAGTAATCATCAGCACAGCCATTGTCATTATTGTAGTTTTCATAACTATGTGGTAT
>LKNA01000180.1 GCA_001564065.1 Chitinophagaceae bacterium T5-Br10_B2g13 | reverse complement strand
GCTGTTTAAGCTTCTTGTAATTCTTTAAGTAACCTAAAGCCCCTTTTCCAACTACCTTAAAGTAATCTATGTTAACAGAAATATTGCGTAAACTATTAACTTGCTCTCTTACAAATGGACTTAGCTTTCCTGAATTATAACTGCAAACTACTAATACCCTTAAATGCCGACTCATATATTTTTTAACAATTTGTTAAATCCATAGTGTGATCAATATTGACTCTTGAAGAATTACTTTTATAAAGTTTCACAGTGATTATTAATATTTCATTACATACTTCACTAATCTATCTGTACTGGAAGAATCAAAATGTGAAAAGAACTTCATTTTTAACTCTTCCCTTTTCTCTTCATATGGGTCCATATTATTAGTTAATATCTCGTTTAATAAATCAAAGAATTCCTCTTGATTGTTATTAATTCGGCTAGGTATCCAGTTTTGGATATCTTCAAAATAAAACCCTCTGTTTTCTTTATACGTGTGAAAATCTCTACTCACACATACTATTGGCTGATCCAAAAGTAGGTAGTCAATCATTATTGATGATACATCGGAAACTAATAAATCACTGATACCTGCTAATTCATAAAGTGTAATACCGACATCACCCAGCCAGTTCTCTTCAATGAAAAGTAAGTTGCTTAAATTTGATTTATAGTCATACTTAGGTGCGCTTGGATGAGGTTTAATAATTCCTAATGTATCATTAGCATCTAAAATTTCATTAAACCTCTGAACATTGAAGTCGTCTATATAAAATGGATTTCCAACTTCATTCCCATCCAAAGTTTTATCACCTTTAGTACTTTTTCTAAAAGTTGGCAACCAAATCAGAATATTACTGTAACTATTTAGCTTTGAAAACTTAGATTTTACTTTTGATTTATTTGCTTTTGAGAAAAGAAGTTGATCATTTCGAGGGGAACCTGAGATTACTATTTCCTCTTCGGTTACACCAAACGTTTCATGAAAAATTTTTTTGGTTAAGGGAGAGGTCGCAACAGTAATACAGCTGCCAAGTGATTCACCTCCAATCAATTTTCCAATCTTTTTGTATGGTATACCATGCCATACATTTACTAAAATTTGTTTTTTATTATTTTTGTTTTTTATAAAAAAACCATGTGTAGTAAATACATATTTAGTTGATAAGTATATATAAACATACTTAATAGACCTTTTTCCTATAATAGTTACTCTTTTATCCAAGAGTTTACTTGGATCACCGGCATTTTTTGAATTAACTACATAATAAATCGGAAAGGTATAATTAGAAGCCAAGTAGTTCGCAATTACAACTACATTACTCTCAATATTGGGATAACCTTCTAAAACCACCTGTGATTTTTTAGGCACAATTTGATTCAAAAATTTTAAAACGATCAGAAAAAGTTTACGCAGTACTGCCATTTACTTTCCCCCATCTGTATAAATAGTCTCCTTGATTTGTGATGAGGATACACCTTCAGTTCTTGGAAGATAAACTACTTGACAAAATTCTTTCAAAAAATCAAATTCCCCCTCCCAGTCATCCCCCATGACAAAGATATCTACATTAAACTTTTTTATATCATCAACTTTTTGCTCCCAATTATTTTCAGGTATTACTTTATCTACATATTCTACAGCTTCTAAAATTTCTTTTCTTTGCTCGTAACTAAAAAAGCTGGATTTATGTTTTAGTCTATTAAAATCATCAGTTGATAAACCTACTATTAACTTGTCTCCGGATTGTTTAGCTCGTCTTAATAATCTAATGTGCCCGACATGTAATAAATCAAATGTACCGTATGTAATTACTATTTTCATTTCTATAAATTAGCTTAATAAATTTCTATTCTTTCAGCATGAGTAATCCTCTTTTCTTCGGGAGGGATCTTCATGTAATCACCAAAATACCTTGTTAAATACTCATCAGGCTTATTAGGCCCCATTACATCAGCATCAACAAACTTAATTGGTTTAGGAGGGAAAATTTCATCCTTTTTAAACTCTCTGGGAAAAGGAATACCAAACCCAAAAATATATCTGTCTGTCGGTATTATTTTATAAATCATTCTATGGATGAAAACTATCATAGATAATACAGGCCAGCTTATATGTCCAAGAATTCTTTTATACATCTTGTCTCCCAAATTTCTTAATCGAAAACTACGAAGATAGACAGGTTCTATAATTTTTTTAATAGCAACATTTCCTTTTTCAATAAAAAAAACATCTAAAAATACCCCCTGATATTTAAACTCTTTCCGGAAGGGTTGCCTATCACCGTAATCAGAAAGTGATTTAGTATCAACCACTCTTGTGTGTGTAAAATGAAATAGTTTCTCATTATGAATGTTCTGAACAACAAATTGTTCAGGCAGTTCATGTTCAAGTATTGATACCAATTTTGGATAATCTTCTATCATTACTGCTATATCAACGTCATCATCCCAGGGAATGAAACCTCCATGGCGTACCGCTCCCAAAGCGCTACCTCCATCTAACCAATAAGAAATATCAAATTTCTTACAAATACAATCAACTTCGACCAACATATCTAACAATCGGTTTTGAGCCTTCCGCATGCTTTTATTTCCCCCATTGTATTTAGAAAAATCTTCCATATTTGGTTCTTTTTAATCTTTTTTTAAGTTCTTTTTCTTGTTCTTTTGTAGGCATGGAGTAATATGTGCGTTGGGAAAAGTCTTGTTGAATTAACTTATGTTTTGGATCTTTGATAATTTCTAAAGCTTCAATAATTAATTCAGGTGCTATATTAAAGTACCATTTACGCAACTTTCTCAGATCATCGCTTTTTTGAACTTTTTTCCTTCTTTGTACAATTAGTTCACCGGCATCGATACCTGAATTAACTGTATGTACTGTTGCCCCAACTTCTTTCTCATTATTATACAATGCCCAAAATAATGCTTTTAAACCTGCATATTTAGGGAGTAATGATCGATGTATATTTATAGTATAAATTTTTGATAGTTTAAAAATATTCTCTTTTATAATCGGGGGGCCTGCCAAAACAATAAAATCTGGATCAATTTCCTTAATAATTGATTCAGTTTCAGTTGAGTTTATATTACTTTTTTCTGTATAGTTTATTCCTTTTTTAGTGCAATATTTTTTTATGTTGGAACTCAATTGATCAAACTTATTTTCTATAAACCGCTTTAAACCCAAATTGAATAAAATATTTAATAATCTATTGAAGAAACTAGGTTTTTTTCGTTTTCTATTACCAATATTGACAACAACTAGTTGAACATCATATCCGCTTCTAAATAATCCGTCAATAATTTTAAAAGTAAGTGGTTTATTTTTACCTCCTATAATAACAATCTTCATTTAAATCTCTTTTTCACTAAGTATTTTTCTTAATCTTGTAGAAGAGATTCCTTCGGTTCTCTCCATCATTACAAGCCTTTTATTATTATTTCTGCACCATTCAAAGGCTTTTTGGAAATACTTATGGTTTTGATCTTCCCCATGTGCAAAAATATCAAAATCAGTATTTTGTATTAGTAAATCTACTCTTTCGTAGGGTATAACCTTGTCTACAAATACTAAATTACTAACGATACGCATTCGCTCTTCGAGTGTGTATAGAAAGTCCACCCCTTTTGTATTCAACTTATCATCATGCACTGCTACTGTTAAATGATTGCCAAGTTTACTAGCACTCTCCAACACATTTAAATGTCCTAAATGAAAAAAATCGAATACACCTACTGTTATTACATTTCCCATAACTATTTATGTTTACGTAGAATTGTGTTTTTTAAGATATGATATGATTCTAATTTAAATATCGAAGACAAACTCCAATAAATGAAAAAATATATTAATACCTGTAATATTAGAATTACAACTAATGCCTGTTCATCAATTTTAAATGAAATTATATAGGTAAGAACTCCAGATATAATAGAAATTACGTAGGCGGGTGTAACAGCTCTTACCTGATCAATTATTGTATAATTTGTCAAATTAGAAGAATAATATGCATTCAGAATAAAAAATAAATATGTATTGATTACTATAGCATAAAGCATTTCTTTTATTCCAAATTGAGCTCCAATAAATATCAAAGTAATACCAAACAGCCTCTTTACTAATGTTACCCAAAAATATGTATCACTTCTACCTAAAGATTTAAAAATGTTAGTATTGACAGTTGTTAAAGTATATAGCATGCCAGACATCGCTAATATTTGTAAATAAGGAATTGATTCACTCCATTTACTCGATAGAATCAGCATAATAATGGGCTCAGCAGCAACAATAACAAAAACCATCACAGGAAAATTAATATAAGTAATTACTTTTAAGGTTTTACTCAGACCAGATCTAAGTTTTTCCGGAGAATCCTGCAGTTCAGAAAAAACGGGAAATGTAACCTGATTTACAATGCTGGATAAACCTTTGACTGGTACTTCTTCCATTCTTTTTGCTTGTGTATAAAAACCTAAATCCACCGCAGAAAAGAGTTTCCCTATTATTAATGATTGAGCATTATCATATACTTTATTCAATAAACTGGTTAATAACATAAATGAGCTAAACCCAAAAAGTTCTTTAAAAGATGGAATGCTAAAAACTAAAGAGGGTCTCCAGTTACTTGTAAACCATAGAAGTATAGTTTGTGTAAATGGAGTAGCCATTAATTTAGCCACTAAACTCCATACACCAAACCCAGTATAAGCCATATAAATGGCTAATATAGCACCTAATAAATTTGTTATTACATATATATTGGCAAGTTTTTTAAAATTCAGGTCTTTCCTTAACTGATTAAACTGAATGATATTAAATGCATTAAGTATTAATACAACTCCCAATACTCTTAATATTGGCGCCAGTGAAGACATTTCATAAAAGCGCTCAATCGCCGGTGCTGCATAATATAATCCTGAAAATAACAGTATCGAAACACCAAGATTCCAATAGAAGATGGTAGAATAGTCTTCATCGGTAGGTCTTTTTTTCTGAATTAAAGCAGACGCAAATCCTCCATCCACAAAAGCATTAGACACAGCAATAAAAACCATGATCATGCCAATGATTCCAAAATCCTCGGGTGTCAAAAGACGTGCTAATATAATATTCGTAACAAAAGCCAAACCCATTGTACCAAACCGGTGCACTGAGCTCCAAATCATACCGGTAATGGTTCTTTCTTTTAAGCTTTTTGCCACTTATTTATAAGCTTTTGAATACATTGAAAAAGAATAGACAATACCACTCTAAAAGTGATTATCTATAAGGTTAAAATTTATGAATTAACAGACCTGCTTTAGGTTTTGGCTCGAACCATGTAGATTTTGGAGGCATTAACTGACCTGAATCTGAAACAGCTAAAAACTCATCAATATTGGTGGGGTACATGCTAACTGCAAGTTCTGCACGGCCATCATCAACCAATTTTTCAAGTTGCTTTATACTACTGTTTCCTCCTATAAAGTTTATATTTGAATCTGTACGCTGATCCTCTATTCCAATGATGGGTTCAAGAACTTGACTATGCAAAAGTGAAATATCTAAATTAGAGACTATATCGCTGCCATTTTGTTCATTAAGCTGTATTCCATACCAAATATTATCCAGATATAAAGAAATCATCCGTTTTCTATCAGGAACAGGATTTACATTTTTTTCAACAACAAATTTTTCGGTTAACTTATCGAAAAAATTTTCAGGGATAGACTTAATTATTCTATTATAGGCTTGAATCTCAATTTGATCGGAGGGAAAAAGCACAACCGGTAAATAATTATAATCTTCTAAACCTGTATGATTTGGATTTTCCGAAGCAATCTCTTTTACTGCTCGAGCAGTTCCTGCAAATCTATGATGTCCATCTGCAATATAAACTTGAGAGATCTTTTTCAAAGCGGTTGAGAGGTCATCCGTTTCTTCAACTTTCCAAATAGTATGTTTTACACTATCTGCTGTCACAAAATTATATAGTGGATGCACATCATTTGTTAGACTTTTAGTAAGAGAGGTAACTTCGCGATTATTCCGAAAAACAATCACTAACAGTTCTGCATGTGCTCTCTGTGTAAAAATCTCCTTAGTTCTTTCATCTTCATTAATTGGCCTCGTAAGTTCGTGTTTCAAAATAGCACCATTGTTATAATACTCTACGTTAACGCAGCCAAATATCCCGGTTTGGACTCTCTCATTAATTTCCAATCTATATATATAATAAGATTCATCATCCTGTACTATATCATCAGATTGAAGTAGTTGATTTAGATTACCCCAAATATTTTCATTTCTATTGGAGCTGTAAACACTAGTACTATTAGACTTCCCGCTTCCATGTTTTATATCCTCTGAATTGCTATTAACTGTGGCGACTTTTTGCGCTCCTTTATTTTTTTTTACTCTAAAGGGTTTAAATGGTTTAATAATAGCCAAGGTCGACATTTTTTATTTTGTTGTTTATTAAGACTATAAGCGTACCCATCTTATTAATTATTGCTAATAGTGTTCATAATAATTCAATAAGCTTTGTAGCTATTTCCTCTTGATCGTCAGTATTGAGAAACGGATGCATCGGCAGACTAAATACTTCTCTGGAGGCCTTTTCCGACACAGGAAAATCACCATATTCATAGCCAAGGTGTTCAAATACCGGTTGTTCGTGAAAGCATTTTGGGTAATAGACACCCACCGGAATATCGGACTCTTTCATTCCGCCAACTATTTCATCGCGCTTCCCTTCATCAACGCGAATAGTGTATTGGGCATAGACATGAGTGTTGCCGTCCAACACTTTTGGTGTAGCACAGTGCTCGTTTAAAAGTTCGCTGTAACGGGCTCCAATTTCACCACGAGCTTTTACTTCACTTTCAAAACCTTTCCACTTACCCAAAATTACTGCGGCCTGCATGGAGTCAAACCGTCCGTTCGTGCCCACATGGGTGTGGTAGTGGCGTTTCACCCCACCGTGGGTACGTATGGCACGTATTATTTCGGCCAGGTCATCGTCGTCGGTAAACAATGCCCCGCCATCTCCGT
>LKNA01000060.1 GCA_001564065.1 Chitinophagaceae bacterium T5-Br10_B2g13 | reverse complement strand
CGATACAGCTACGGTTTCACATCTGTTTGGGATGATAGCGATATGGACAGTGATCGCAATGCTGTGTTTTCGATTGCAGTTGGTATCATGTTTTAAATGACATACAAATCATTTATATAAGGGCCTCGGAATTTACTTCGGGGCTTTTTTGTCTCCATATCAGCTTAAATAAAAAGTCTATTTAAATTTTCATGATGCCCTGAACAGTCTATGATCAGCAAGCTGTTATATCTGAACTGGAAACTCTTTTTGTCGAAACTGACAACGTTTCAGACCATTTTGTTGATTGGGTACAGCCTCTTTTTATTGGTAATGCTGGTCAATCTGATGGGATCGGCGCTGGTTGTCGTTTTTCTGGACTCCACATCAGAAATTGCTGTTGAACTCCCCTGGCTCACCCCGGAAATCCATCAGCTGATTATTCTTGTTTTTGCCAATCTGTTTTGGATCATGCACTTTTCGTTTACAAGTACACGCCTCCTCAATATGGAAGAAAACAGGAAGCTGCTTGCGATCGGATATCCTGCAGGTAAACTCTCCTGGCATCTCAACCTGATGGCCCTTTACCATCCGGTAAATATGATTTACAATATCACCTGGCTGGTTTTTCTGTCGCTTCAGGTCAACAGTGGCTGGAATATTCCCATTCTTGTTACGGCTGTACTGCTCAACTATGGTATGATCTTTTCCATTAAACATCGTTTTTTAAGAATGGTGGAGAAGCGGTTCAGGATTATCGTTTTCAGTTTTATCTTTGTTGTATTTGGTGTGATTTCGCTGCTCACCATTTTTACCCGTAGGCCGGAATCGGTGATTGGTCAATTTGCTGAACAGTTTACCGGATTTACGGAGTTCTTCTACTGGCTGCCGGGCGGACTGCTGCTTCAGTCCGCTTCATATACACACCGGCCTCTCTTAACCGGGGTTCTGTTTGCTTTTATGTTTCTCCTAACATTTCTGATTTTCCGCGATCACTTCTACAAAACCAAAGAAGGTCTGATGAAGCCGTCTGCCATCAAGTTTAGGAAAGAGGCAGGCTCACTTCTCAGATTTCTCAAAAAATGGCTTGGCTTCAATGCAGGTAAGTATTACTACTATGTAATGACTCATCCCTATAATAAATTGCAGGTTTTTGCAATTGCCTTGATTCCGCTGGTCTACATTCCGCTGCTCCTGCTGGTCGATTTTGGAGTAATCTCAACAATCCTGATTACAACGATGCTTGCAGCTATACCGGTAGCTTTGCTGGGTATGGTAATGGCCAATATGTTTGGGTACGAGCACCGCGAATTTCTGCTGCACCTGCAGATGCCGGTCTCTTTCGAGAAGCAGCTCAAAGAGCGTTTTCTTGGAATCATCACAGTACCACTCTTTATTTTTTACGGCATTACAATTTTTGAGTTGATCTATCTGCCGCAACTGGGAACAGTATTTTCGATCTATATTGCGAATACATTCTTTTTTCTCTGTTTTATGATCATTTTTCTCTGGAGTTCATTTTATCAGTATCAGCAGGCGAGCTACAGCACATTCAGTTTCAAGCACCCGGTTATTCCACAAAAAGTGACTTTTACAATGTCATCCGCGATATTCATCCTTGGCTACTCGGTTTTCGTACCCCTGGGAGAGTGGCAGCCCTATCGGTTATGGGTTATGTTTGCCTTAATCGGGGCTATTACAATCTACTTATGGCGTAATTTTGATCTGTTATCTAAGGCGTTTAAGAGTAAAATTTTACAACAGCTCTGGAACGACTATTGATAAAACTTGGCGTTTATATCTATTCGTGATCGTATATGACGAAACTCTTTTTTGAATTGAACAGTAAATTGTGGTGGCGCTCGCTTCGTGGAGTTGAGGTGGGAGCTATAGTATTCTATTCCCTGTTTCTGCTCCTCATTTTTGGGCAGATTGTTGGAGTGGCGTTTACGCTTATTTTTGTATCCGACCATGCCCTGGTACAGCAGGAGTATCCGTGGTTTACTGAAGAGGTTCAATTTTTGGTGCATCTGGCTTTTATCAATCTTGTGTGGTTCTCACAGCTATTCTATACCAAAATCAGCCGGTTGCGTCTTAATGATAATCGAAAGCTATTGGCTCTCGGCATGCCCCTCCATCGGCTGATAAACTATATGAACATAGCCGGGTTCCTCCATCCTGTAAATTTAATGTTCAACCTTTTTTGGTTTGTTTATCTGGGGCTGATGGCTTCTACTCTGTTTCAGGCTGTAATGGTATCCGTACTGATTGTACTGAACTACGGGTTAATCAACGCCATTAAGTGGAGATTTAAAAGGTTTACATCAGAAAGCTCCAAATGGCTAAATGGTTTACTTGGGCTGATAGTGATGATTTTAATCCTGTTTTTGGTTCAGATGGATTTAAAAGAATATATCGCACAGCCTGATGTATGGGCAGCAACTGTCAACGAGTGGCTTATCTATTCGCCGGGTATGATTTTCTACTCTGCAGCGGTATGGATCCCCGGAGAGATCGTCTTTCTGGTAGTTTTTATTACGTTTATGATCTGCGGATTTGTTCTCCAAAGAGATCTCTATCTGCAAACCCGGGCGGCCCTTCTTACCCCGGTTGCGAGCGACTCTTCCGAAGATCATACAAATGGAATCCGATTTTTTACGAAGTGGCTGGGAAGCCAGGGTGGAAAGTTTTTCTACTACGTATGGAAACATCCATTCAGTAAAACTCAAATACTGCTCACATACTTTTTTGTTATCCCGTATATCGTTTTTATCTCGGTTGGAAATGAATCCGGCGGATTTATGACATCAGTCTTTCTGGCACTAATCCCGGTCATATTTCTGATGGTGATGATGGCTAATATGTATGGGTTCGAGAACCGAGAGTTACTGCTCTCACTTCAGGCACCGATAAAAAGAAACAAGATTATTATTGGACGGTTTTTGGCTTCATTTAAAATTACGTTCATTGGACTTATTTCAGTACTCATCTTTATTCCGTTTCTCTATCAATCGGTGGTAACCATGGTTCAGGTTTTTTTAGGTGTAATGTTCATCACGCTGGCATTTTCGCATTATGTATTTAAAAGCTCTCTGAATAACTATAAAAAGATCGAAGACGTTAGCCTGATGTCGGTTTCCAATCCGGTTGTGCCGGCTTCGATTAATTTTACCGGCATGTTCATTGTGCTTATCCTTGGAGCGTTCACGTTTCCGGTATATGAAAACGCTCAGATCTATCATATAGCTGCACTTGCTGTTGGAAACGGAGTACTTTTGTTTATGTATATTAAAAAAATGAAGAGCGTATCAGTCGCCTTTAATAAAAAAGTGATACCCCATTTATGGAACGAGCTGTAATTATCGAAAAGTTGACAAAATCGTATGATAAGGAACCGGTTTTAATTGACCTGGATCTTGAGGTGCCAACCGGAACAATATTTGGATTGATTGGCCCGAATGGGGCGGGTAAGAGCACGTTGATTGGAATTCTGACAGGATTGCTGGATTACAATCAGGGATCCATTATCATCAACGGGTTGAGATATAACACGTCCAACGAGATTGAAATTAAAAAAGATGTAGCATCGGTGCTACAGCCGCCGCTGCTGTTCGAAAATTTTACTTCACACGAGTTCGTAACGTATGTTTGTGAAATGTACAGCATGCCTTCTCACGGATTAAATGAAAAAATTGATTCACTCTTCGACTATTTCGAAATCACGGAGTTTAAGCACGTAAAAGCAAAACAGCTCTCTTCAGGCAGCCGTAAAAAATTGGCGTTTTGTGCTGCAATTTTAACGGAACCAAAACTTCTGTTTCTTGATGAGCCGTTTGAAAGTGTGGATGTGATATCCATTGGGAGAATGAAAAACGTAATTCGAAAACTAAAGGAGAAAGGCACTACAATTTTTATTACCAGCCACATCCTGGAGGTGGTTGAAAATCTCTGTGATGATATTGCAATTCTGCACAAAGGGAAGATTCTGGCCTATCTCGATTCAGCAACGAGAAAAGAGCTTGAGAAAAACTCAAACCTGAGTGAAATTTTTGAACAGTATGTAGAATCGGGCAGCAGGGGTGATGAGTTACTTAGCTGGCTTTGATATCTGTTAAATCCACTTTTCTCTTGCCGGTACGTATAAGTGTCAGGCTATTCAGAACAAACAGAGCACCGGCAATTGCAGTAACGTAAAATGTGCCCTCAAGGCTGATGTGGAGATAAACCAGTCCCAAAACGTAAGGGCCTAAAGCCTGACCCACCCGCATTACCATCCAGTTAACGGAAAGGAATGCCGCGCGAAATTCTTTTGGGGCATAACCGGTAAGCAAATTTAAAATGCTTGGAATGTTCATTCCCTGGGCAACACCAAAAAGTGAAATTGGCAGGATGAAATACCAGATATTGTCAATAGACGGTATCATCAGAAAAATTACAGTGTAGAGAATAGCAGCCGCTGTTATAAGGTTTTTCTCACTAAAGCGAAGTGTTAATTTCCCCAGCTGAGCCGAGGTAACCGCTGTTACCAGTGATGAACCTGAAAGGATTATTCCAATAGCCAGCGAGCTTTTTTCAAACTTTTCATCCAGTAAAATGGTGAAGAAGGTAATGTAGCCTCCGTAGAGTATGATGAAGGTGAGGAACATACCAATGAAGAGCCCGAGCACCATTTTCGACATCAGTGCCGATTTAATCTCTTTCAGATAGAGATTGATTCCCAGTCCGTTTTTCTCTGTTTTTTGATTCAAGAAGAAAAGTGCAAACAGCCCAACGGGAATGGCAAGTAGCGTTAGAAAAAATGGGTAGTGCCATCCAAGAATTGCCAGAGCACCGCCAATGGCAGGGTACATTGCCGTGCCAATACTCAGCACACTGCCATTATACCCCATAACTGATGCACGACGATTCCCTGAGTAGAGATCTCCGATCAGGGTTAAATTGAGCACGCCAAGAGCTGCACTCCCCACACCCTGAAATGCTCGAAAGAGCAGCAGCTGGTCGAATGATGTAGCAAATGCACAGGCCGTTCCGGCAATTCCAAAAAGGAATAGAGACGGAATAAGAATCACTTTACGATTGTAGCGGTCTGCCAAGATTCCGAAAATTGGAGTAAAAATAATTCCCGGAAGTGTGAAAAAGGTAATCAGCAGTCCAATCTGATCGGAGGTTACATCCAGTGAGCGTGCTATAGATGGGAATGCAGGCGCAATACTGGATACACCCATCACCGAAGTGAGCGTCACACCAAAGATGATGTAGAGATTTACATCGCTAAACAGGTCCCGGTTTGATTCTTTTGTGCTCAAAAAAAGTTGTTAGTTTATAAATTCGCTTGTCTACCTGAATTTAACTACGAGATATTAGATTTTTAATCCCCCTTAACAAAGGGGGATTGAGGGGTATCGATGTCTAAATGGAAAAAATCGTTTAGGCACTCTTCTAACTCTCCACTTATTAAGGGAGAATTCCTCAAATCCGTGTTGGGTTGTCTTACACCGAATACAGGCTACATAATAATATTACTCAGGCATTCGTCTGACTGAAATTCAGAAAGGGTAAAAATACCTTATTTATCAGAGAATAGAAGAAAACGTTTGTAATCATTTTCGTTCATAAAGAGATAGTTTTTAATTTGTAATACAATTATTTGGTAAAATTGTTACCATCCATTGGTCAGAATTGAAAATCATTAATTCGAAGTGTTTTGCTGATAAAAGACAGAGTCCTAAAGGAAGTAGAAAGTAAACAGTACACCATAAAGTTTGCTAAAACAGAGGCAGAGGTAGACGCTGCCCTGCGACTCAGACATCGGGTCTTTAATAAAGAGTTGTCCAGGGATTTTGATTTTGATGCCGGCAAAGAGAAGGATCGGTATGATGATCAATGCCATCATTTAATTGTTGTGGATAACGAAAGCGAAGAGATAGTCGGTACCTATCGTATGCAAACGTATGAGCAGGCCAGACAGGGAAATGGATTTACCAGCACTGTGCGATTTAATTTGGACGGGCTGCCTGATGAAGTACTTGAAAATGTAGTTGAAGTTGGCCGCGCCTGTATAAGTAAGGAGCATCGCAGCGGAAGAGTGCTCTTTTTGTTGTGGAAAGGTTTTGCCGGATATCTCGAACATTTCAATAAACGATATCTGTTTGGATATGCTGCATTAGACACCAGTGATATGGCTGTGGCAATGAATACTTACGATCATTTTAAAAAGGAAGGGCACCTTCATGAAAAGTATTCAATTGAGCCGAATGAAGACTTTAAACCGAAATCCGGTGACATTTCCTCTAAAACAGATGAAATTGAAATACCGCCGCTTTTAAAGAACTACATTGATGTAGGGTCTAAAGTAATTGGCGGTCCATCGTACGACAAAAAGCTCGATCTGATTCATTTTATGATCCTTCTGGATATTGAAAAAATATCCGACCGAACCAGAAAAATGTTTTTTGGATAATTTTGATCAGACAGTTAATAATCTGAAATAGTATGATGAGAACTTTTATAGCATCGCTGAAAATATTTTTTCTCATTGCTTACACGCTCTCACTCTACCTGATTTATTTATTGGTTTACGCGGTTTTGTGGCTTTTTAAATTGCCTTACGAGCCCCTGCGAAATTTATACATGTATTTATGGTCGAAAGGGATGTGTGTGGTACTGAACATCCACGTGAAGACAGAAGGTAACCCGCCGCAGGCTCCTTTTTTTCTGGTATCCAATCACCTGAGCTATATCGATATCATACCGCTCTATTTGAACCTGAAATGTACATTTGTGGCAAAAAAAGAGGTGCGATCGTGGCCACTTCTGGGCTTTATGGTGAAAACAATGGGGGTGATATTTGTTGATCGCTCCAGAAAACGGGATGTGACCCGTGTGAATGAAATTCTCTCTAAAAGCCTGAATAAACATCAGGGAATGATTCTTTTTCCTGAAGGTACCACATCGGGAGGAGACCGTTTACTGCCTTTCCGACCTTCTCTTCTCGACTATCCCGCGAGTGAAGGAATACCTGTCTACTATGCTACCATAAGTTACAGAACTGCAGAGGAGAGAGGGGACCCGCCGGCTGAAGAGAGTGTCTGCTTCTATGGCGCGCGCGACCCTTTTCAAAAACATGTGCTTAAACTTGCAAAAAACCGTCGTGTTGATTGTACAATACATTTTTGCAGTGAACCGGTTCAATGCGAAGATCGCAAGGCGCTGGCTCAAAAACTTCATTCCGGGATGAGTAAAATTTTTGAGCCAACAAGCTAAATGTAAGTTTTAAGCAGATAAAGATTTTTTGATCAGTTTTCTGCGCTTTTTGGAGATCCCGATTACAACAGTTGGCACTACAAAGAGAGTTAAAACTGTAGCAAATGCTAATCCGCCAATCACAGATCTTGCCAGTGGACTCCAGGTTTCAGAACCGGCTCCAAATTCGAGAGCAAGCGGAATCATTGAGAAAATGGTTGTCATGGCGGTAAGAAGTATCGGCCGCATTCTTCGCTTACACGCTTCCAGGAAAAGTGCCGAGTAGTCTTTGGAGTCTTCCTTTCCGGCTGTTTTTAGGTGAATATAGTCGAGCAGTACAATACCATTGTTTACTACAATTCCAATCAAAATTACAATACCGATATAGGCGGGCACGCTAAGCGGAGTTCCTGTGATGTAGAGAAACAGCAGTGATCCAAAGAATGCAAGCGGTACTGAAAACATCACGATAAACGGATCTCTCAGGTTTTCGAATACCGATGCCATTACCATGTATGTAAGTAACAGAGCAAGAAAAAGAGCAATCATTATTTCCGCTGAACTTTGCTGCTGCGAAAATACGGATCCTGAAAACTCATACCGGTAGCCATCCGGCAGGAAGATCTCATTTTCCAGAAGATCAACAATTTTCTGCTGGTACTCCTCCATATCGCCGCGAACCATAACGGAAACATCAAGCAGTGTTTCGCGGTCGCGACGAGTGATGGTACTCAGGCCTTCCACAGGCACGAAATCACCCAATCCAAGAACCGGAATGCGCTGATCTTCGAATTGAGCCAGTTCCAGTGCAAACAGATCGTCTCTGTTTTGAAACTGATCCCGGTTATTCCTCACCTGTATTGCAATTTCCCGGCCCTCATCACGGAAGAAACCGGCGCGGTTGCCCCGTGCTTGTGCTCCAAGTGCACTGGCTACGCTTTGAGAGGTGATGCCGGTTCTGCTAATACGATTTCGATCGAGTTGATACTGAAGTTCGGGCATTGGTCTTGATCGCGGGTTGTTAACCGACATGACCATTGGGTCATCGATTAACGCGTTTTCCATCTCCAGGGTTAATCGTTGGAGCACTTCTACATCAGGACCGATCAAACTGATTCGTATGCCTCGCCCGCTCCAGCCGCGGCCGGTAGGGATTCCACCGCTGCCGCCGAGGTTTGCAATGTCTACATTAATATCCGGTTCTTGCAAACGGTTCTGAAGTTCGGATGCGATATCTGATGTTGTTTGCTCACGTAATCTATCGTCAACCAGTGTAATGCTCAGGGTACCACCGTTGGTTAAGGTGCTTCTTCCGCGGCGCCCGATATTTGTAATAACCGTTTTCACTTCAGGAGTATCAACTAAAATGTCGGTGTACTCTCTCAGTTTCTCGGCTGTTGTTGCCAGGTTGGTTCCTGCAGGCAGCTCGATTCGAAGATCAAACTGACCTTCATCCGTTTCGGGGAAAAACTCTTTTTGAATATCCTGGAAAAGGTAACCTGCTCCGGCAATGATCAGTACAATACTTATTGCAATGACGTACTTGCGGGCTAAAATCCACTCCAGGATTTTTATGTAGTTATTCTCCAATGACTTGATCCATGCAAATGTGTAGCTCTTTTTAATAAACTCCTCCCGCTTAAGCAGAAGAGAAGCCAGGACGGGTATTAACACAATGGATGCGATAAATGAACTGGTAATGGAGATGGAAATAGTCAGTGCCAAATCTTTCGCAACCGTACCCTGAAAACCACTCAAACCCATAATTGGAATGAAAACGGCCAGAGTTGTCAAAGTGGATCCTAGCAGTGCACCCGCTACCTCATTGGTTCCATTCAGTGCAGCTTTAAACCTGCTTTCTCCTTTTTCGAGCTGATTCGCGATACTTTCGGAAACCACAATGGAGTTGTCAACCAGCAGACCAATAGCCAGTGCAAGGCCGGTAATGGAGATAATATTCAGGGTAATATCAAGAAAATACATGAAGGCAAAGGTGGCCGTAAGTGACACGGGAATACTCATGGCTACCACAAACGCAATCCGCCAGCCGCCCATAAACAGAAGCAGTATTAATATCACAACAACCAAAGCAATTAGAGCTGACTGTGCCAGGTTGGAGATGGAGTCTTCAATAAACTGACCTTCGTTACTTAAAACCTGCATGGTAACACTGGCAGGCAGGTTCGGTGCAAACTCATCCATCGTTCTGATCACCTGCTGGGCAACATCCAGTGTGTTAGCGTCAGACTGTTTCTGTACTTCGATGGTTACACTGTTTCGGCCGTTAATTTCAACAATGTTGGTAATGTCTTCGTAATCATCCCGAACAACGGCTACATCCCTAACGCGTATTGGAACTTCTCCTCTCATCGCGATGATGGTTTGGGCGATCTGTTCCACGTTATCGTACATGGCACTTGCACGGATACTGTAGCTGGTTCTGTCTGCTACAAGGCTTCCAACCGGCTGTTGTACGTTATTACTTTGGATGGCTCCGGAAACCTCACCCGGAAGTATCCTGTGTCTCGACATCGCCTCCGGAATAAGATCTACGTAGATATTTCGATTTAGTCCGCCACGTGTATCGGCAGAGGCCACTCCGGGGATACGTTCAAACCGGGGCTCAATAAATTCCAGGGCCAGGGTTCGGAGTTCATCAAGGCCTAAAACGTCAGACTCGACACTAAGCTGCATAATTGGAGCCCTGTCGGGATCGAACTGAAATATGAACGGTTCATTAGCTTCGGCCGGTAATTGAGGTCGTATTCTGTCTACAGCTTCCCGTACTTTCTGCTCGGTTACCATAGTATCGGTTCCCGGTTTGAGACGAAGTATCAAAAACGCGCCTCCGCGCCTCACATTGGAGTCCAGCGACTCAACGCCTTCAACTCCCATAATCACACTCTCTATAGGCTCCACAACGAGCCTGAGCATGTCATCCGGCGCCACGTTAGAGTAGTTGACAGACACAGCCATGACGGGAATGTTGAAGGTTGGATAGAGGGTAACCTTCAGGTTCATGAGAGAGAAAATTCCAAATCCGATAACCAGAAGCGACATCATGATAGCCGTAACCGGTCTCTTCAGAATTTTTTCAGTGATTGTGATTTTTTTCATGGCAAAATGCCTTCCTACAGGAAGGAGTTTCAGGTTAAAAGTTTAAGGTTTCAGGTTTACCTCAACAAACATTGTCTTACCTGTTTAGTTACTGTTTATATTTTGGACCTTTTATACCAGATTTTTTAAGATAATTCATTTTTCACCGCATGACCTGACCCTTTGTCTATACTTAGAAACTGGATGAATTCTTTATTACCTCCACGCTCAAAACCTTCAGCGATATTATCCATTATAGAACCGTTTGATCTTTAAGTTTAAAGTCTCTTGAAAATGGCTCAAGGTTGGTTATTTGATATACATCTTTATAAAGCTCTCTGGAGAGCTGCCATATTTCTAAATCTTCAAATTTTTCAACTTTCATAATACCTCCAACCTTAAACCTTAACCCTTCAAAGGATCTTCCTTATGCACGGCATCAAATCCGGCTTTTTCTACAAGTGTATTGATCAGATTATACATACATGGAACGGCGAAGAGCATCAGTATGGTACTCATGGTTAAGCCGCCAATTACAGCACGGGCCATCGGACTCCACGTTTCGGCACCCGCTCCAAGCTGAAGAGCAAGGGGAACCATCGCTAAAATAGTTGTGAATGCAGTCATTAATATTGGCCGCAACCTTCTGCCTGCACCGTTAACGATTGCATCGTGCCGGACCTGGCCACGTGATTGTAAAATTTTGATGTAGTCGATCATCACAATTCCATTGTTTACCACAATACCGGTTAACAGCACAAGACCAACCATCGCTGTAACACTGATAGGTGTGGACGTGAGCCAGAGCATCAGCAGTACACCGGTAAGTGCCAGCGGAATTGTTACGATAATGATGAAAGGTTCAACAAGACTTTCAAACTGAGAGGCCATAACCATATAAGTGAGGATACCGGCTATAATAAATGCAATCACCAAAAAGAAGAACGACTCCCGCTGTTCCTCTGCCGATCCGCCCAGCTCATATCTGTACCCTTCCGGAAAAGTGATATTACCGATTGCGGCGTTGGCAAGGTCGGTAGCGGTTCGGAGATCGATACTGCCTAAATCACCTTCCACTTCCACCATCCTTTCCTGGTTTACACGTAGGATATTAGACGGCCCCGTGTAGCGTTCAATACGGGCTAAATTCTTTAATGGCATCCAGTCGCCGGCCGGAGTGCGAATTTGCAGTTCATCGAGCGAAGTGGACTGAGCTTTGTCGATCGGATCAATTTCTACCAATACCTGAAACTCAATTCCCTGGTCGACAAACGTCGTGGCCGTTGCCCCTTGAACGGCATTACTTAAAGAGGTGGCAACTTGCGATGTGGTCATACCCACCCGGGCAATTCGTTCCCGGTCCATCTCCACACGAAGCTCAGGGCGTCCCTGATCAGCAGAACTGAAAACATTTACAATGCCGTTGATTTCGTTCAGCTCAGCCATCACCTGAGAAGCGAGAACACGTTTGATATCCTGGTCAAATCCGTAGATCTGAACAATCAGCCCGGTTTCGCCGTCAGGGCTGAGCGGATCTTCGCGTACTTCACGGATGTTTGCTCCCGGAACTGCATTTAGTGAAGTTAAAATGGATGAAGCTATCTCCATCTGGCTTCGATCCCGTTCGTTCACTTTTGAGAGTTCAATTCGAATTCTTCCCTGATTTCCGCCCGGATTATCTGCACCTTCAATCCCGATCTTATCGCCGTAGTCAGAAACGATGAGCCTGGCTTCGGGCACCTCTTCGCGGATAATATTTTCGGCCTGAATAATGGTTCGTTCCAGCTCCAGAAGACTCACTCCCGGTTCGCGCTGAACCTCCAGTATGATAAAGTTTTCATCAACCTGTGGGAAAAATTCACCGCCCAGTAAATAATAAATTGGCAGTGAAGCCAGGAGGAGTGCGAAAGCTCCAAAGACTACAAGTCCGCTGCGTTTCAAACTTTTATCCAGGGCATTTTTATATCCGCTCTCCATTCGGTCGAACAGACGGCCCAGTGCAGGTCCCAAACGGCCGGAAAAGAACGATTTAGATTTAGAGGCAACCCAGGCATAAATTTTCAGAAACGGCCAAAGCAGGAAGTAACCGATGAAAAGAGGAATGGCGAGGATCCGGGTAAACAGGTTCTGTCTGCGCCAAACGAGAAGTTTGTTCATCAGATTTCTGGCAGGATCTTTCTTATCGGCGTCAATCAGCTCTCTGTCAAACAGCCGGGAACTTAATACGGGGATAAGTGTAATCGCAATCAGAACAGAAACAATCAGGGCAAACGATATGGTAAGGGCCAGGTCTCGGAATAGCAGTCCTGCGATACCGGGCACAAACAGAATCGGGAGAAATACAACCAGGGTTGTAAGGGTAGAGACCACCACCGGAGCGGCAACTTCCTGAGCACCCGAAACCGAAGCAACTTTACTGTTTTCTCCATCTTCTTTAAACCGAAAGATATTTTCAAGAACCACAACGGCATTATCCACCACCATGCCCACGGCCAGAGTAAGCCCTGAAAGCGATATGATATTCATACTTACATTCGAAAAATCCATTATGCTGAAAGTGGCAATAATAGAGATCGGAATCGTGATTGCTACCACCAAGGCAGACCTCCCGTTTCGAAGAAACAGTAAGAGCATGATGATAACCAGGATTACCGCTTGCAGCCCGGTCATGATCAGATTATTAATCGAAAGGCTGATGAAGTCTGCTTTATTAGTGAGCACCTCAAGGCTCACATCTCCGGGGAGTACATTCCGGATTTCATCCAGTGTGTTTACAACACCGTTTGCAGCACTTACAATGTTGCTGTCACTCTGTTTGTAGATGTTCATGATTACGCCATCATTTCCCTGAACCCGTACATTTCCAATGGGCTGAGCGATGCCGTCTTCAACCCGGGCAATATCTTTCAGGTAGACGGGGCTGCCTTCGTCGGTGACAGAAACGATACTGTTTCGAATCTCCTCGATATTTTTGAAGTCGCCGATGGTTCGGAGAGAGAAAACGGTTTCACCCTCGGTAAGTTCACCGGCAGGAACCTGCACGTTCTCCTGCCTGAGCCGGTTGGAAATATTGCCGACATCGAGATTGTAGGTGAGCATCTGTGCATTACTGATTCGCACATTGATTTGACGGTCAAATCCACCGGCGGTTTCTGCAGAGGCAATTCCCTCAATACGTTCTATTCGCTGCTCAATCTGGCGTGTTGCCAGTGTCCGTAATTCTCTCGGACTGCGATTTTCTGAGGTTAATGCGAGAACCAAAACCGGCTCGTCGTTTGGATCGTATGAGAAAACAATGGGCTGATCTACCTCATCAGGCAGGGCGCGACGAATCATGTCGAGCCTTTTTCGAACCTCGGTTTCGGCAATGAAAAGATCTGTTCCCCAGTTAAAATTCAGTTTCACAACAGACGAGCCCTGACTGGATAGCGACCGTACACGGCGCACACCCGATATACTTCCAACCTGTTCCTCAATGGGGCGTGTGATAAGTGCTTCAATATCTTCCGGAGCTACACCTTCGAACGTGGTGTAGACGGTGATGGTGGGAAAGGAGACGTCAGGATAAAGATTTAACCTGAGATTATTCAATCCATATAAGCCAAACCCGATCAGTATGATGCTGATCATCATAAAGGTGATGGGCCTGTTTACAGCAATTTTGGGTAAATTTTTCATGAATCCCGACTCTTAATTATTACCACTTGATTGCTGGCGGCCACCCGAGCGTTGGCTATTATTTTGCTGCATGCGCTCGCGCATCTGCTGCCGCTCTTCGGGCGACATGTTCTGGAGCCGTTCTCTGCGCTCTTCGGGGCTTAAATTCATCAACTCCTGAGCCTGTCCCGTGTCGGATACGGCCTGCTCCGGCTGTTCTGTTTGGATTGATCCTGCTACACGGATTCTGGCACCGTCATTTAAGTTCCGATGTCCAGTAACTATTAAGCCGTCGCCCGGCTGCAATCCGCTTAAAATTTCAATTCGATCACCCTGCTGAATGCCCAGTTCCAGTTCGCGTCTTACAGCTATGGAGTCTCCCTGGCTCACAAAAGCGGAGTAGGTTCGCTCCAGTTCTATAGTGCCGGTTTCCGGTTCAATGTATGTATCCACTTTTTCTACCATCGCCGATCGTGGAATAACAACCGCATTCTCTCTTGTCTGAAGATTGATACGAGTTTGAACCAAGGCTCCCTGGTAGACGGAAGTAGCGGTTTCTGTAAGTGTGATAACCACTTCGCCCAAACCGGTGGTTGGGTTTAATTGAGGGCTGATTCTGGAAACAACTCCCTCTGCAATAGCCTCCGATCGGCTTGAGAGAGATAATGAAACCGTTTGGCCCTGTTGAATAAGCTCCCAGTCCTGAAGCGGTAAAAATACTCGCGTTTCAAAACCAACGAGGTTAGCTACTTCAAATGCAACCTGTCCTGAAGAGGCTACATCACCTTCGGCTATAGACCGGCTCAAAACAACACCGTTTACAGGTGACTTTATTCTGGTATTCTCAAGATTCTCGACACTCTGGGTAAGGTTGGCGCGCGCGGCTTCCATTTGTGCACGGCTGTTCAGGTATGTGGCTCTTGAATTGTCGAGTTCAGAACGGCTGATCAGGTTCCTTTCAAAAAGCTGCTGCTGACGGACAAATTCAGTGCTGTCGCGCTCAAACGCTACTTCCTGCTGGCGAATTTGAGCTCGTGCCTGCTCAACGGCATCTCTGAAGGGTACATCATGAATTTCTGCCATTACCTGGCCCTGAGATACGTTATCACCCAGGTCTACCAAAATTCGTGTAACGCGGTTTGAGACCTGAGGAGTAACGGAGACAACGTCCTGTGCTCGAATGGTGCCGTATGATCGTACCTGATCAGAAATAGTTTCAGATTGTACGGGTACAACTTCAACGCTGGCAGCCGGGCCGCCGCCAAAACCGCCCGGGCGATTTGGCCTGTTGTTGTCTTCGTCAGATGATCCGCACGATGTTAAGGTAAAGATTAAAAATACAGCGACGGATAGGGAAAGTAGCTTTTTCAACCGATTAATTTTTTAGTTAAAATTTTGGATTTAAAAATGTAAGAAGTCGTACGGGAGAATCTCGCAAGAGATACAATTTATCACAGATAAAACCCTATTTTTTATAAATTATTACAACTGTCACTGTTTCTGTAAAAACTAAAAACCAGTTCAGAAAACAGGATGTCCCGCAACAGAAAATAGAGCTTTCTCTATGCGTGCTATTAGACGCAATAAAACTCTATCGGTTTGGTCGATGAGCAAAAAACCACCCGGCTCTCTCTTTCGTTCAGATGGTTGTTTAAGTGGAGATTCTTAAAAGATGGCTGACAGTTCTTTGCAGATATCTTCGCAAAGTGATTGAAGTTCGGGGGTTATGGCGTCTTTGGTGTGAGAATCGATATCAAGCTCTCCAACGAAGCGATCTTCTTTCATGATGGGAACCACAATTTCAGATTTTACATGAATACTGCAGGCCAGGTAGTTTTCGGCTTTATTTACATCCTGTACAACAAATGTTTTGAGGGTATCTGCTGCTTGTCCGCAAATCCCCTTACCGAATGGAATGCGAGTGTGATCGGTCTCTTCACCCACATAAGGTCCCAGCTCCAGCATGTTCTCTTCATCTTCGGCCACCAGGTAGAATCCTGTCCAGTCGAACACCTTGACGTCGCGGTCTAAAAGCTCACAGATTTCCTGCAGCTTCTCATTTTTACTCTTATCGCTATGGATAATCGATTTTGCTTCTTTTAAAGTTTCGGAGTACGCCATGATGAATTGTAAATTTATGATTCTGTAAAGTGGATGGGTAAAGGTAAGAATTATTTCAAATTCTCTGAAGAATCAGGTGAATTTTTGGTTCGCAATGGAATAAATCATTTTTATCTTTGAGGCTATGTTTGAATGGATACCTGATACAGTTACCGATGGCACAGCGTCGCATTTTTTAACATGGGGTGGACTCCTTTTTGCGAGTTTCACATCCCTGTTTTCCGTTGTGAATCCACTTGCGGCCATGCCGCTATTCCTGTCACTTACAGATCGCTTTAGTGATGCAGAGCGCGAGCAGACTGCACTCTGGGCATCGTTCTATATGTTTGGCGTTCTAATCGTATTTCTGCTGATCGGTACGTTCATTCTCAGCTTTTTTGGAATTTCTCTTCCCGGTATCCGGATTGCCGGTGGTTTAATTATCATGCGTGCGGCCTATTCGATGTTGAATCCGGAAAAATCGGGACGAAAACTTACCGAAGAGGATGAAAAAGCAGCGATGGAAAAGGAGGATATCTCATTTAGTCCGCTTGCGCTGCCGCTGCTGTCGGGCCCCGGCAGTATTGCTGTTGTAATCGGTTTTGCAACACAGGCCGAAAGTGTGTTTGATTATGTTATAAACGGCATTTCTATTTTACTTGTGGTACTGGCCACCTACGGCTTGCTTAGACTCGCGCCAATCTCTGCCAGGTATATTGGCCATACAGGTTTAAATGTTATGACACGACTGATGGGCTTTATCGCACTGGCCATAAGCGTACAGTTTATTTTGAGTGGAATCAGCAGATATTTTGGGATGGCATAATTAATGGATCAGCGTCAGCCGTTACAGCTACTTTTTACTTATGATTTATGGTGCACACGTAAACTGCTGGACCACATAAACACCCACTCACCCTTTAAAAAAGATGTGGCCTGCCTCGCATTTCTGGCCCACATTGTTAACGTTCAGGAGATCTGGTTTAGCAGGGTTGTTCAAACATCCGATACTGAAACCGAAAAGTGGGATGAGTATAAAATTGATCAGCTGCGCAGAAAAGCCAAAAAAATGAATAAGAAATGGCTGGACCTGATTGGTGATCACGAAGTGGATCTGAATTCTGAAATAACGTTTTTTACTGAAAAGAGAGTTAAAAAATCGGTTCATCTAAAAAATATTTGCAGGCATCTTGTAATACATGGCGAATTTCATCGCGGTCAAATTTTACTTTTTCTCAGAAATTGTGATATTAAGCCGCCTATGATTGATTATTCTCTGTATCGATCCGGAAGCTGAAAGCCGGTGCTTTCATTCAAACCATAAATAAACCCGATGTGAGGTACTGCTCTGGAATTTTTAGAACAACTGTTTGTCGATTTTGCTAACTACGCCTGGGGGACACCTCTTCTGGTTCTGCTTGTCGGCGGGGGGATATTTTTCCTCGTATTCAGTCGATTTATGCCCTACAGAAACTTCAAACACGGTATTGAAGTACTCTCAGGGAAATACGAAGACCCTGATGCTCCAGGGGATATTAATCACTTTCAGGCTCTGTCCAGTACGCTTGCCGCTACCGTAGGAATGGGAAATATCAGTGGTGTTGCCATTGCTTTGGGGGTAGGTGGACCCGGTGCAATTTTCTGGATGTGGGTAACAGCCATTGTGGGTATGGCTACAAAATTCTTTACCTGTACGCTCTCAATTATGTACCGCGGAGAAGATTCCAGCGGTAAAATTCAGGGTGGCCCGATGTACTACATCACCGAGGGTTTAGGTAAAAAGTGGAAGCCGCTCGCTATCTTTTTCAGTATTGCGGGTTTAATTGGCTGTACGCCTATGTTTCAGTCTAATCAGCTCACACAGATCGTCCGCGACACTATGCTGGCTGAAAACGGATTGATGGGATATGAGACGATGATACTGGCCGGTTCATTTCTTACAGAAACAGGTTTTCGTCTCTCCGATATTATTATGGGGCTGATTTTAGTAGGATTGGTATCACTGGTTATTTTTGGCGGAATTAAACGGATTGGTCATGTAGCATCCCGACTCGTACCGCTGATGGTACTTGTCTACATCCTAACTGTTGTCTACATCATCATCAACAATATTGTTGATGTTCCATACTACTTCTGGCTGATCGTAACGGACGCATTTACCGGAGAAGCTGCTGCCGGCGGTGCGCTGGGAGTTGTTATCTCAAACGGTATCCGAAGAGGGGCATTCTCTAACGAAGCCGGTATCGGTACGGAAGCGATGGCTCACGGAGCTGCTAAAACAAGAGAACCGGTACGTGAAGGCCTCGTGGGAATGCTGGAGCCGGCTATCGATACTCTGCTGGTTTGTACAATGACTGCTTTTGCACTGCTAATGACCGGCGCCTGGACCGATACCACCGTAGACGGAATTACAATGACGGCTGTTGCCTTCGATACGGGAATTCCGGTGTTTGGAACCTATCTGCTGCTCATCTGTGTGTTCATCTTCAGTATTACCACAATGTTTACCTATTCGTACTACGGCACTAAATGTCTCAACTTCTTAGGTGGCGCTCATAGAAAGCACTACTATAATTACTTCTACATCTTCTCTATCTTTGTAGGGTCAATCACAACCATCGACATGGTGATTAATCTGATCGACGGGATGTTTGCGATGATGGCAATCCCAACCATGATCGGTACACTGCTGCTTGCACCAAAAGTGGTAGAGGCCTCAAAAGATTACTTCAAGAGAAAAGACAGAGGGGATTTTGATCACTACTAGATCACGAAGGTTTTTGTGGCTAGAATTGTAGATAAGAAAAAGTAACGTCCTGTTTGAATGAGTTCGGATCTCATTTAAGCAGGACGTTTTTTATTGATGAAGAAATTAATTTTTTTCCTGATACTCCTTCAGTGCCTGGATGTACTCATAACGGGCTTTAATTCCTGCGCGGTTTCCGTATATCATCCCCAACACACAGGATAGCCCCAGAACCACCAGAATCAATATTTCTGTAGTAGTAATGGCGTCAGAAAATACAATGATCCAGCCTGCCGGTGGCAGAAAAACAAGAGCTGCCAAGAGCATGTGCAGATTCGTAGGAAAGGGTACTTTGCGGATGTAGCGTTTTACGGCTGCGTACGTGAGATTGAGGTATAAAAAACCAAAAGCAAGAAGTACCAATGTGCCAATGAGGCCGGGTTCGGTAATAAATTCTAAAAAACGATTGGTAAACAGAATGATAGCCAGTGATATCATCACCGTCCAGGTGGCGTAGGCAAAAAAACGAGCGCCGTCTTTCATAAAAATGATCTGATTAGATTTTAAAATATTGCTGAGTGTAAGGTAAGACTGTTCTTACTGAAGTTAAAAGCCGGGATTTTGAGTCTTTTATGCCGATCTATTTTTTTGACTGACAAAGTTCAACCAATACGCCGTGATTTTCTTTTGGATGCAGAAATGCCACTAATTTATTATCAGCCCCATCTTTAGGCGATTCGTTTAAAAGAGTAAAACCCTCAGACTTTAAACGAGCCAATTCAGCTTCAATATCGTCAACTTCAAAAGCCACATGGTGTATGCCCTCGCCACGTTTCTCTATATAGGTGTTGATCACAGAGTCGGGTGCAGTGCCTCCCAAAAGCTCTACTTTTGATTCACCCGTTTGAAAAAAAGCGGTGTCCACTTTTTCACTTTCAACCACTTCACGCTTAGTGCATTTGGTGTTCAGGATTTTTTCATACGTTTTAACGGCTTCATCAATATTTTTTACGGCTATACCGATATGATCTATATGCATGATGCGAATTTCATTATAAATTTCTGAACCTTCTTTTAAAGTTGTGGTTAAAATATAACTTTGCGAATAATCTTACATAAACTGATTTGAAAGGATAAAATTATGAAGATCCGTTTTACGTATTCGTTACTTTTTCTGATAAGTATCAGCCTGACCCAGGTATTGGCTCAGCAAACAGACTCCACAGCTGTTCCGGAAACGTTTATTTATGAATGGGCCGGAGAAGAGATGACCATGCAGAAGTACTTTATTGTTTTCCTGAAAACAGGAGAGAACCGGTTACAGAATCAGGAGGAGACCTTGCGCCTGCAGGAGCAACATCTTGAGTATCTGGGAATTCTTTACGAGGAGGGAATTATTGTACTCAATGGCCCGACCGGAGATGGCGGGGATATTCGTGGATTTTCTGTCTACAGCACGGCAACATTGGAAGAGGCGGAGAGTCTTGCATCTGCTGATCCCATGGTGATAGCAGGAATGCTGCAGGTAGAAGTGAAGCCGTGGTGGCTGGCAAAAGGATCGGTGGTGAAGTGAAGAATAAATTGGAATATAAAAAACGCTGTGCGTGGGCTGAAGGGACATTTCAGCAGTATATCGACTATCACGACAACGAGTGGGGTGTTCCGGTCCATGATGACCGTATACATTTCGAATTTATAATTCTGGAGAGCGCTCAGGCCGGACTCAGCTGGAGTACAATTTTAAAGAAGAGAGAAGCGTATCGCGAAGCATTTGCCGGCTTTGACCCTGAAAAGGTGGCTCGGTTTGATGATTCTGACGTGAGCCGACTGATGAAAAATGAGGGTATTGTTCGTTACGATAAAAAAATCAGATCAGCTATCGATAATGCAAAAAGTTTTTTGGAGGTACAAAAGGAGTTCGGGTCATTCGATCGTTACATCTGGAATTTTGTGGATCACAAGCCGATTGTCAATGCTCCTGAATCACTGGAAGAGGTACCCGCTAAAACAGAGCTTTCTGATAAAATATCTAAGGATTTAAAAAGAAGAGGTTTTTCATTTCTGGGAAGTACAACGGTCTATGCCTATCTGCAGGCGTGCGGTCTGATAAATGATCATACAACCGACTGTTTTCGGTATCTGGAGCTGAAACACTGATTTTAAGATAAATAAAGGCCATATTCGTCCCCCTTCGAAGGGGGCAAGGGGGATGATTTTCTGAGTTTTGATTTGAAAATTATAGGATTTCGAATGGAGTTCTATTTTGTTAATGGGTTCTACTTTGAGTCGAACTCCGGT
>LKNA01000179.1 GCA_001564065.1 Chitinophagaceae bacterium T5-Br10_B2g13 | reverse complement strand
TTTATAATAGGAGGAGGACTGCAAATAGCCGTGGTGCTAATGGGTTATGGATTAATTGCACTTGCTCTGATACAGGTAATGGTAAATTTAGTGATTGGAGTTACGGTTTATGTAATTGTAAAAAGACATGTCCCATGGTTTGGATGGGGCAAAGTAAATTTTAAAAAGTCTCTTACGTTTTTTAAAACCAGTGGATGGTTTATGGGGTGGGGATTCACAAATATGTTATTGCATCAAAGTGATAAAATACTTTTAGGATATTTTGTAGGGCCTGTATTAGTTACACAGTATGTTATAACTGAATATTTGATAAAAGGACTTAAAGGTACAGTTGGAAATGTGATACATGGAGTTATACCGGGTTTGGGTAAACTTTACGGTGCAGGTGAATTTTGTAAGTTATTGAAAGCAAGGGAGCATTTAATGCTATTAACATGGATTTTAGCAAATTCAATTGGTGGTTCTGTTTTTATTTTAAACGAATCATTTTCTCATATTTGGGTAGGCGAGGGGCAATTCGCAGGGCAATTTGCAAATTTTTTAATCATTTTGATAGCTGTACAACAATTGTTCATATATAATGATAGTGCAATTATAAAAACTACTTTAGAAATCAAACATTTAGTTTATTTGGGTTTGTTATCTGCTTTTGGTTCTATTGTTATTATTTTGTTATTAATTAATAATTATGAAATTATTGGACTTTGTGTTGGGATTATTTCAGGTCGTATGGTAATGTCGGTTGGTTATCCTTTAATAGTTTCAAAAAAACTTAAAACAAAATTTATAAATTGGTCTAAATTAATCAGGCCATTATTAACTACATTACTAATCGGAGTAATTACATTTTGGTTAAGCAAAATGACAATTGATGTTAGCTGGGTAAGTATAATAATTTATACAATTATAACTTCTTCAATATTTGCTTGTATTTCATTTTGTTTTGGCCTCAATAAGCGGCAGCGTATGGACTTAAAACACTATTTTTCAAGGTTAAAATTATTGAAATCAAATTGACAGATATAAATGATGTATTAGAAAAAAACAGTAGATTATATTTTGGAAATTCTTGAGTGCATATTTCTTTGAAAATTAGGATCATCAAATATTATTTATATAAAATAATATTTTTACATGCAGTTGATGGAAAAAATGAAGGCTAAGCAATTTAAAATATCAGTAATAGTATGTGTTGTTTATTGATAACCATTAAACAAATATTTCTATGAAAGTACCATAATGAGCACCATGATAAATTTTTAAAAAATAAGTTATGTTAAAAGTTCATTTTGAGAGATTTGTAAGGAAGTTATATAAGTTGATATTGTATCTTCCCCCTTATCCATTGACTATAATTATAGGCATGTATTTGAGATATTTCAGTAATAACTATGTCGATGGTGACCTGAATAAATACAGAAGCAACATTCTAAAGTTAACTGATAAAATAAATGTTGATAAATTTAGAATAACTGGCACTGGTGTGTTGCATTTAGAATGTAACAAACACTTAATTTACTATCCTCTTGGAGATTTATCAGAGAATGCTTTAGATAGGCAATTTACAGCTTGGAAAAATATTGTTGAAACTGAACTCAAATATTTTGTTGTTCCAATATTTAAAAAAAAATTAATAAGTGATGGGTATATTTATATTACTACAAGATTAAACAAATGTGAGAGTATTAATAAATCTAAAGGATTATTAAAATTGTTAAGGAAGCATGGTTATAGGGGAAATATAGAGGAGGTTTTCTATAATAAATGGAAAGAAAGTTTAAATATAATTCACATAGAAGTACCATTTTGGCAGGAAAGAGCACAAAATATATTTAGTAATAAATGGCATGTTGGTCCATGCCATTGTGATTTTCATATAGATAATGTGATGTCACTAAATGGAAACCCTATAATGATTGACTTAGACAGATTTAGTTGGAAAGCCCCACAAGTATTAGATTGGCTGCACTTTAACGTAATATTTGATTGTAAAACTAATAATATAAATTGGTTACAGTGGTTGGAAATTAATCTTAACAGAAGTTTAGCTGAAATTTTTAGTCATATGCATATACCTAATAGGCTTATTAAAAATAATAATAAATATGATATTTTAGACTTGTACTTTCTAAGCAGATTAACATGGGAGTTAAGGGGGCGTGATTCTTTTAGATATAAAAAAACTCTTCGCGATATTGAAGAGTATTCTATAAAAAGAATTCTTCATGGTAAGGATTAATAATGATGGATTAGATAGATTGTAATTTCTTTTATTATGTCATTTATGCATGTATAATATTCATTTGCAAGCATGTTTAATTAGCTTTATATGAAAAATAAAAATATGAGTCGGCCCTTAAAGGTATTAGTAGTTTGCAGTTATAATTCAGGAAAGCTAAGTCCATTTGTAAGAGAGCAAGTAAATAGCTTACGTAATAGCTCTGTGAGCGTTGATTATTATAAGGTAGTTGGTAAAGGGGTTTTAGGTTATTTAAAAAATTATAAGAAGCTGAAACAGCAAATTAGAGCTAATGAGTACGATTTAATACATGCTCACTATGGTTTATGTGGACTATTGGCCAATTTACAGAGAAGTGTACCGGTTATAACAACTTTTCACGGAAGCGACATCCATTATTTAAAAAATCGGATGTTTTCATTTGTTTGCTCCAGGCTTTCAGCTTACAATATTTTAACAAATAAAAAACAAATTGAGCTACTTAAACTGAGTAATAGTTATTCTATAGTTCCATGTGGTGTAGATCTTTCAGAGTTTTATCCAATGAATAAAACGGAATACAGGAATAAATTTAATTTAGATCCCTCAAAACAATATATACTATTTGGCTCTTCATTTGACAGAAAAGTTAAAAATTACAATTTAGCAAAATCAGCCACCGCCAAATTAAAAAATGTTGAATTACTTGAACTTAAAGGCTATACAAAAAGAGAGGTTGCCGCTTTAATGAATGCAGTTGATGCTGTATTAGTAACATCATTTAAAGAAACCGGACCTTTAATAGTAAAAGAAGCTCTCGCCTGTAACACACCTGTAGTTTCAACAGATGTAGGTGATGTTAAAGATTTAATACAAAATGTGGACAATTGTTACCTAACAAACTATAGTCCCGACGATATTGCTGAAAAATTAGCTACTGTGATTAAAAATAATCAGAAGGGAGTTAGATGCAATGGTCGAAACACAGTAGAAAAGTATGAACTGCAAGCAACAGCAAAAAAAGTCAAAATAGCATATAGTGGGGTAACTCAATAAACATTAACATTACAATGAAATTTAAAATAAGCAGGATTAACAATTGATGGGAAATATAATCCCAATATGGACTTCCAAGCATACAAAAATTGCAATGTTATATTCGCTAATTATTTGTGGAATTACATTAGCTTATTTCAACCTAATTGCAATTCAGCCAATCTGGTTTCTAATAACTCTTTGCATCACAGTATGGTACTTTGCAACGCTCTCTATTTGTTCAAACAAATGGAAATATTTGGCACCAAGAAAGTTTGAGAATAAACTATTTTGGCACAGTCTGTTTTATCGTGTATTGACAAGTGTGATATTAATTACTGTTGCGTATATTGAATGGGGCCGACCAGATTATGTAGGAGCAGTAGATGCAATAAATTTCCATGAAGAAGCAATAATTGTTTCAGATTATTTAAGAAGTTTAGACTTTTCCGGTGCTTATAGTACGGCAAGGTCTTTTTACTTTGGTATTGATAATATTGGTCCATCGTTATTTATTGGTTTTATCTTTGCACTTACGGGAAATAGTTACTTTTTAGCTACCGTAATAATGGCCATTTTGGGAAGCTTTGTTGTTTTACTGTTATATCGTATTGGAAAATTAATATGGAGTGAACAAATTGGGCGTACAGCGGGGATTATGTTCATGCATTTTCCATTGTCTCTATTCTTTAGTGTTGTCATCATGAAAGAAGGTGTTGTGCTTTTTTTGTTGATGATAGTAATCTATTTATTAACGAAAGTAGTTAATGGACAAAAGTTACGTTCATATCATATCCTGTTGATCATTTTTTCTCTGTTTAGCCTATTCTTTTTTCGTACGGTTGTAGGCATGATTCTTGTCATAGTGGTTGCCGGTACTCTAATGTTGAATAAATATAAAGGAAGCCGTATAAAATCCTGGAGTATTGGGACTCTTACAATCTTAGTATTCAGCTATTTAATCTATTCATTGGGTGAATTTCAGTTTTTTATTGATAGGTTTTCTGATGCAGGTGATGTTAGGTATGCCAGAGCAACAAGATTTGGTTTAGATGGAATTTCCTTGAAATATTTATTAGTGGCACCTTTCTTTTTTGTTTTTTCATTAATAACACCGATACCGGGCTTTGTAGAAACTACTTTTAGGTTTGATGTTACACATGAATCTCGTCACTATTTTTTACCCGGCCTTTTGGTGTGGAATATTTTAGTTTTTTATTCAATAATCGGTTTATATCATAGTATAAAGGGAAAATTTATGCAAAGTATGCCACTATGGGGCTTCACTGTGATGTACTCAGTTGCAATGATTGTATCGTTTTTCTTCTCAAGGGTAAGATTTTCCTATTTGGGTATGTCAATTCTCATACTGCTGGCAGCCGTTGGTGTTACACGCTCATCAAATAATATATATTGGAAGTTATATCTTATCTTATTGGTATTTGTAATATTAGCATGGAATGTTTTAAGGTTATCTGTTAGAGGTGTCGCATGAGGTAATTATTTTTATCCAGCGAAAACTCCGGTAATGAAAACCCATTTAATAAAGAAGAGGTCGATATATTAAAAGAAAATGGGTGCAAATAGACTTTATTTTGTTTAAACAGAAAGATAATTTGGGCTACTGTAGAGATATATTTAAACTCAAAAAACGTATTAATATAAATAGTTACGATGTAATACATGCGCACTATTCTTTAATCTGCTTATTTTGCTACATTAGCGGGTGCGAGCTCACGTAAAATGCTTATATCGAACGATTAAATGGAAGTTATTAGGAAAGAACTGCTTAATGCTTATGTGTTTAAAACTCTGGATGAAGTGCGAGAAAAAACACAGCAATGGATGTACGATTATAACCACCTTCGACCCCATAAATCTTTGGTGTATAAATCACCGATAGAACTATTAAGTTAACCTAAACATTCTACTTTTGACTGGTCCAGTTTTTGGGCAAGCCGACAGTTGAAGCATTAAAAATGTTAATATATTATTTGCGGGAAAACTGTCTAATGATGTTAAAAACTTTGAGCTCTTTAGGGATTCTTATGTGAAAAGTAAAAGATAAATTAAGTGGCACAATAAAGTACCACGTGTTAGAACATGTATTACATATTGATATACCTTAATATATATGAGTGCTGCTGACATAGTTTGTCTGTCAAGTAAATGAGAAGGTTTACAAAATGTTATAAAATAGGCAATGGTTTGATCAGAATTGCTGTAAGTACTGATGATGGTAATGTTTCCCGATTATTCGATGGACAGCAAAGTTTCTTATATAACGGAACAAGGAGTGACCGATTATAGTAATAGACTTTTGGAAGCAATTAAGTTCTCAAGAACCAAAAATACATTAAATGGAAGAGGCAGGCTAACAGAACTTGGTTTAGATTCAAAATCTGTAGCGCAAAAAATAATTAGTTTATACGAATCTATTATATGAGTAAAAGGATAATAATTGATATAGGTCACCCTGCCCACGTTCATTACTTTCGTAATTTTATGTCCATTATGAAGGGGAGGGGTTATGAGTTTAAAGTAATTGCAAGAGATAAGGAAGTAACGCATGATCTATTGAAAAGCTATTCTATTGAATACGTTACAAGAGGTAAAGGGGCGAATGGATTATTTGGGAAGTTTAAGTACTTATTTTCCGGAACTAAACTTGTGCTAAGGGAAGCAAAAACGTTTAAACCGGATTTTTTTATAAGTTTTGGTTCACCTTATGCTGCGTTAGCTTCAAGTATTTATAAAAAACCACATATAGTGTTTGGGGACTCTGATCATGGGCGCATGGGGGCCTATTTTGTCTCATTATTTTCTAAACTTTACTTGAACCCTGTAGGATATAAAAATCGTTTTTGGTTCACAAAGCAAATATTTTTTAATAGCTATACAGAACTATTTTACTTGCACCCAAAGTATTATACAAGCGATTCATCGAATACAAAAAAAATGTTGGGCTTGTCGGACGATGATGACTATTGTATAATAAGATTTGTAGGCTGGAAAGCTCATCATGACATAAATGCTAAAGGGTTATCGAATAAAGATAAAATGAAGTTGATCGATCATTTGTCTCAAAAAACAAATGTTTTCATATCGTCAGAAGAGGAGTTGCCTGAAAGTCTTCAAAGATTCAAACTTAACATACCTGTAGATAAAATTCACGATGTATTAAGTGATGCGGCATTGTTTGTTGGGGAAAGTGGTACCATGTCTTCGGAGTGTGCAATGCTTGGAGTTCCAAATGTTCAAATTCGACACACACTTGAAAGAGATAAAGTTCCTGGTGTTCATCTAAAATTAGAAGAACGTGGATTAAAGATATTGAAGCACTCTAAAGATATCTCAGGTATCATTGATAGCGCTAATCATATACTTGATCATTATGATGAAGTGAAAGTACAATATCAGCAAAAAAAAGATGAAATGATTTCTGAGGTTGACGATCTAAATGATATTTTAATAGATATGATTATTGGATACCCTGAATCTATAAAGAAATATTCAGAACATTAATTATTTATGTATAAACTCGATGAGATCTTAAAATCAATCAATCAAGAATATTCAATTCAAAATGAATCGGTTGCTGAACCGATTAAATATGTTAAGCCATTGGAAGAAGCTGATGAGTATTCTTTGATTTGGATAAAGTCATCTGACGATGATGCAGTCAATATTATTAAACAAACTAAAGCTAAAACGATTATATGTAGTAAAAAGGTTGATATAGGTAGCATTCACTCTGATGACAAATGTTTTATTCTTGTTGATAACCCGAGACTTGCTT
>LKNA01000178.1 GCA_001564065.1 Chitinophagaceae bacterium T5-Br10_B2g13 | reverse complement strand
TTGGCAACTTCCACCGAATTATCAGAAGATCCATTATCTACAACAAAGGTTTCAAAGTTTTCCGCTGGATAATTCTGTTTATCAATGGCTTCCAAAACAAGTTTGAGATCCGTTGCATCGTTGTAGACAGGGATAATGATGCTAAATGTTATAGCCAAAACTTAATCCAACTTTAATTCATAATTCTTCAACCGTGTCGCTTCATAAATCCTTGCGGCCTGGGTATTAGGATCTTTGGCATATCCTTCAGTCATTAAATTCGTCTTAAAATTAAAACATGTTTTAATTTGCCAACTCACCCAATCAGCTATATCCTCTTCAGTTGCTTCATTAAATTCCTGTAATGTATATCCTATTTCAAACCCTGGAGGGTTATATGGAAATCCATATTTACTGTTCGGTAAATTATGTTTGAATGAATCTGATTTTGCATAATTGAGCGCTCGTTTAAGGGTATCTAATGATAGAAACGATTGATCAGGAAACTTACTTTTTAGCAGTGCAAATCCATATAAATTAAAACCATGATAGCCAATGGATTTCATTTTCATATAACTTCTATCACTTTTAGAATCTTTTATGACTTTTGCCCAATACCTCAAATTTTGAGCAGATGTTTGAACCAAAAAGCGCCCCTTGTGTTTAATACATCCATCTTTATATAACTCAATGTGCTCATCTATTGCATCCAAAAAATGTAATATCTGCTTCTGAATCTCATCATTCTGATCTGATAATAATCCTCCTGCTGCGGCAAACCATAGCTGATGATTAAATGTCTTATCAAAGCCATTATTACTGCCATCTACGTTTTTGCGTAACCATGCTGCTACTTTTTTGTCGTAGGGATGCATCAAAAAAACCTTTTCAGCAAGATCTCTAAATTTTTGTTCACCGGATATTTTTGTTAGCTCTACCAGTGCCTCAATAGCCCAAGCCTGCCCTACTAATCCATTCGCAAAATCTTTTTCGGGATTTTTACGGCAGAAAAACACACT
Organism: Chitinophagaceae bacterium T5-Br10_B2g13; assembly: GCA_001564065.1. Classification (GTDB taxonomy): domain Bacteria; phylum Bacteroidota; class Rhodothermia; order Balneolales; family Balneolaceae; genus Rhodohalobacter. The sequence continues at coordinate 6,070 of LKNA01000178.1, read as the reverse complement.
ATCCATTGGACGAGCTTCTACCGATAATAGATAATCACCACATTTCACGGCTGCATCCAAAAAATCTTGATTATTTGAAATCTGGTATGCTTTTAGAAAAGTAATACACCAATGGGCAGTATTTCTGACAGGGGTTTCAGGATCTATGTATGGACCATTGTGGCCGGACGGCATTGATCCATTATCTTTTTGGGATACAATTGCAGATTCAGCACTGCTATATATTATATCATTTAAGTTCATTATTTTGACCTATGTTTATTTAAATATTTTATTCCATCAGGATGAACGCCACCAATTGTTACCGGAATTTTTTTTAATTCTAAAATCTTTGCAATTGCTAATCGATGATTTCCTCCACTACCGTGTATCAATTTTCCATATTTACCCACAAAGACTCTTAATTCTCCGCGTCCTTTTGCGAAATTTCTTTTTTTACCATTTAATTCTTCTTGTGTTTTAAAACGTTTCTCTCTCTTAATTTGATAATATAGTTCATCAATTTTTTTATATCGTTCTTTTACCTCTTCTATATTTTGACAGCCATCAGAAGAACCGATTTCATTTATTCTGTCCATCATTCTTGTATAAACACCCAGTTCTGACCAGGGATAGTTCTCAATAAATCTTTTTTCTAAAACATGGTGATATGAAAACTTCTCAGCATCTTTGTACCATTCTCCGGGAATAATGCTTCCGCTTATCACTCTACTTTTTCCAAATATTTTAAAACGTTTGGCACGTGGTAATCTTAGCTGAATATCATTGGGTGATACCCACAACCTTTCATAATAGACTGGTGCTAAATATCCATACTTTAATTTGTTCTTAATACAAATAACTCCTGAATAATATAGATGCTTAAATAATATTTTGTATTTCATATTATGCATCATAAAAACTAAGTCTGCTTCCTCAACTCAATCAATCGTGTAATTCCTTCAGAATGCACAACTCCAATTTTAACAGGTATTTTGTTCAAATTTAGAATTTTTGCAAGTGCAAGCCGATGGTTACCTCCGGTTCCATGAATTAATTCTCCATTTGGACCAATAAATATTTCTATTTCTCCTTCCCCCTTATTGAAATATCGGGTTTTACCATGCAATTCTTCTTGAGTTCTAAAACCACCCTCACGCTTTACTGTTTCATAGATATCATCGAGTCTGAAGTATCTTTCATATAAATCATTGAGTGATCTGCAACCATCAATTTCACCCTTTTTTTCAATCACAGACATTTTGGTTTTAATTCTTTCTGTTTCTTCCCATTTAGTTCCGTTAACCCAATGTTCATAACAGGACCTATAGCACAACGTATTTGATACTAATTTCACATCATTATACCATTCACCAGAAACAACTGATCCACTAATGACATGTTTAGAACCAAAATGTTTCACTCTATCAGATGGGTTCATTCTAAATTCTATTAGTTTTGGATCAACCCAAAGTAATTCACCATACTTAGGAGCATGCTTACCATACCGAAGAAAGTTTAGAAAAGTAATCATTAAAAAATGCGACAATTTCTTCAGCTTTTTAAACATTAGCATCAATCAACTAAATAAATTTTTAATTATCCGGAAGTTGAGTCGTAGAAAATGTTTTAAAAAATACAATCCTCCATGAGAAATTAAATTTATAGCTTCCTTATAAGCTTTTAAAAGACTTCCCTCTTCCGCATAGCCTAATGATAGTTTTCTTCTGATACGTCCTATTCGTGCATTAATAGCTATATTTTGTTCTTTATTAATAAAAACCTTACTCATGTTCAAGTAAGTATTTAATTGCATTTGTTTTTGCGCTATTTCATCAATACTTGACCATATAGAGTTAGAATGAACTCTATATGCAGTCGATACATAATCCATATATCCCACATCATTTTTTTCTGAAATAAAAGCACAAAAGAAATTATCCTCATTCAAACTTTGAAATAACTCAATAGGTAATTTTTCCGGAATAGCAGAACATCTGGTCAATGCAGTCTGAGTTTTAGGCTTAAAATCTCTTAAAATAGTCAAATGATCAATAGATCCATTTTTTATAATTTTTCCCCATCCATCCTCTTTAATTACTTCATTTTTTTCATTTACTATAGAGTAATTTGTGCATACCATTGAAAACTGAGTATTATCTTCGAGGTAATCGACTTGTTTTTGAAGTTTGAATTTATCTGTCCAATAATCATCACCTGCGCATGATGCCAAATATTGCCCTCTTATATGGAAAGTAAAATAACCGTATTGAAAAAGATGATTAGGCCTTCCATGAATTAAAATATTATTTTCTCTACTGTTTGAAAAAAATCTGATTTTATCAGGGTTAGATTCTGCATACTCAAAACAAATTTCCTGTGTTCCGTCATTTGACCCATCATCACCCAACAGTATTTCAAATGGAAAATTAGTTTCTTGCATCAATATACTTTCAATTGATTGTCTTATATAATCAGCTTGGTTATATGTTATTAATCTAACAGACACGACAGGTTCTGGAATTTCAGTAATTACATTATTAGAATGTTCATTAACTGGTTTTTTTAGATATAGTTCTTTAAACTTTTCAAAGTCTAACCAATTACTCTCATCTCTTTTATTATATGTCATAAGATTTTATAGCTTCAACTACAGATTTGACTTCATTATTAGACATTACTGGACTTATGGGTAAGCTAACTACCTCATCGTGAATTTTCTCTGTAATAGGTAAATTATACTTATGCAATTCGGGATACCCTTCTTGCTTATTTGGAGGAATTGGGTAGTGAATCAGGGTTTCAATTCCGTATTTTTCTAAATGATTTATAAAAGATTTCCTATCAGAAACTCTCAGTACAAACAAATGCCAGACGTGGTTATTTTCCACTGAAGACTTAGGTAAAATAATGGATGGATGCCTGATATTATTCAGGTAGTAATTAGCAATTTCTCGCCTACGCTGATTATCCTCGTCTAATCCTTTTAATTTGACTCTTAGAACCGCGGCTTGTATCTCATCGAGCCGGCTGTTGTAGCCTTGGTATTTGTTATGGTATTTTTTTTGTGAACCGTAATTGCCAAATGTACGGCACACTTCAGCCAATTGGTTATTATCAGTACAAATAGCACCCGCGTCTCCTAAAGCTCCAAGATTTTTGCCGGGATAAAAACTAAATCCGGCGGCGTCCCCCAAGCTTCCCACTCGCTTTTCATTATAGTAAGCACCATGGGCTTGAGCAGCATCTTCTATCAGTTTCAAATCATACTTTTTACAGAGCTCACCAATCTTTTCTGTATATGCATTTTGCCCGTACAAGTGGACAATCATAATGCCTCTTGTCTTTTCCGTAATATGCTTTTCAATCAAAACTGGATCGATATTGTAGGTATTTGTATCGGGCTCAACTAATATAGGTGTTAAATTATTATCCGTAATTGCCAGAATAGATGCGATGTAGGTATTAGCAGGGACGATAATTTCATTTCCCTCGTCCATCTCACCCATCTCCATAAAAGCCCGAAGAATAATACGTAGAGCATCTAAACCGTTTGCTACACCGACGGTGTGGTCAACACCAATGTATCTTGAAAATTCAGCTTCAAAACGTTCAACTTCTTTACCAAGTAGATACCATCCTGAATCTAAGACTCGTTTTATTGAATCTTCAATCCCAGTTTCGTACTTATCATTTATAGATTTTAAATCCAAAAAAGGTACAGCTTCCATTATTGCTTCTTTTTAAAGAATTTTGCGGGATTACCAAACCAAATTTCATTGTTCGGAATATCTTTATTCACAAATGACATTGCCCCCGTAATCACGTCATCCCCTATATTAATCCCATGCTGAAATACTGTATTCGTACCAATAAAACAATTAGTACCAATTTTAGCACCACCAATTTGTCCCTGTTCAGTATTCAAATTATTAGTCATGACTCTAGGGCATATATAAGTACCAGCACCAACCTCCACACCTCTTGCTAATATAGAGTCAAAGCGAACTGTCACATTATTCCCAACTACATTATTACCTGAACTTGAAACCCTTGAATCGATATAGCAATTTTCTCCTATTTTAGTTCCTTTTCTTAATTCTACATAATGTTCTATAACTGTGTTATCTCCAATAATAACATCTTCTTCAATTACACAATAATTACCTATTTCAACATTGTTGCCAATTTTTGCTTTTTTAGAAATCATTTTGAAATTATTTATTTTTTAAGAAATTAGCGGGTGACCCCATATAAACAGAGTTTGACTTAGAAAGAGATCTTGATACAAGAGAACCGGCTGCAACTGTTATATCATCTTTAATTTCTACGTTTGGCAAAATTGTTGAATTACTTCCAATCATAACCCTGTCTCCCACTTTCCCACCTATTTGGTCAGATCTTGGTTTATCAATTTCCGGAGTATTATCATTAACAGCACATACTAAAACACCTATAAAACAGTCATCTCCTATCACCATGTTGCCACTAATATTAGTTGCCGTCATAATTTTTGTTCGGCTCCCTACTTTGGCATTAAAACTAACTACCGCAGAAGTTCCAACTACTACATCATCGGCTAGCGTAACATTTTCTCTAAGTAATGATTTATCTGCGATATAATTATTTTCTCCAATTTTACATCCCTTATAAATAATAGCTTGATCACCAACAAATGTACCTTTACCTATGATCGTTTCTTCTGTAAAATCTGTTAATTTCATTTGATTTTTTCCAACAGTGGGTGATTTACCAATAATTGCCGAAGAACTAATATTAACATCGTCTTCAATAGTTACATTTGGATAGATGATAGTATTTGGTCCAATAATAACTTTAGGAGAAATTTTTGCTCCCTTGTATACAATCACACTATCATCAAAATTGTGGTCTTGTTTTTCTAGTATATCCATATCATTTTTTATTTTCCCTTATCCTTGCTGGCAAGCCCATTACAACAACATTTTCAGGAACGTTTTTAGTAACTAAACTACTTGCACCTACCACTGCATTTTTCCCTATAGTAACATTTGGCAATAAATTAGCTGCAGCACCTATCATAGCATTATCCTCAATTTTAGGGCCATATACATGTTCTCCATAATTTTCGGCCCCAAACTTATTATCATTCGTAGTCATTACATACCCACTAATAAAAACATCCTTTCCAATACGGGTATGTCCAGTTAAATTAGTATAAGTCATGATCTTACTTCGGTCACCAACCACAACATCATAATGCAATGTAGAGCCTCTTCCTATAATGCAATAATTACCTATATTACACTCTTCTCTAATTAATGCAGAGTCACCAATTAATGTGTTATCACCTATAAGTACTTCTTTAAAGATGACAGCATGTGCACCTATACAAGAATTATTACCTATTTTTATTAAATCTTTGACTTGTATTTGACGTGTAGTTGCACCTGCCCCTTTTGGTGTTTTACCCAAGTAAGCTCCTGGGAAAATTTCTACGTTATCTCCTAATTCCACTCCCTTTTCTAATGTTACATTTGGATGTATTATACAGTTTTCTCCAATTTTCACACCTTCTCTCACTACACAAAAAGGTGATACTTTCGAACCATTCCCAATAGTCACATTATTTTCTATCACACAATAATCTTCAATAACAACATTTTCACCTATTAAATTATCATTCATTTTATACTTTTATAGTTTTTAAATTTTTTGTAGTTACGTATATAATCTGATTCATTATATAATTCAGAAGCTAAAACAAGGCAAATTGCTCCACTTGAAAAATTATTAATTTCTCTCCAAAGTCCGGAAGGCAAATATAATCCATAATAAGGTTTCGAAAGCTGGAACGTTCGTTTTACAGTTCCATCATCAATCGTTAAATCAAAACTTCCACTCGCAGCTATAATCAACTGCTCCAACTTTTCATGTGCATGTGCCCCTCGCCCCTCACCTCCCGGTACGTCATATAAATAATACAGCCTCTTTATTTCAAATGGAACAATCCCCTCACCGTTATTAATAGCTGTAATATTGCCGGCAATACTATGTACTTTTGGCAATTCAATAATAGAACAGTCGTAAACGCTACTTTTCATCATCCAGC
>LKNA01000059.1 GCA_001564065.1 Chitinophagaceae bacterium T5-Br10_B2g13 | reverse complement strand
ATTGGTACTGCAAATTCTTTTGTTTTATTTCCTCCCAGTATTCTTTCTCTAGCATATGATACCTTGAATGTATTACTCAAAATTTCATACAATTTATTCTTCTTAGTAAAGTGGAATAATATATTAGGATATAGTGCCATTACAACTCATGCTAAAGTAGTTACTCAATTACTGTCAACGATCTAGCGTTTTTGTCTTACAGGTTCTTAATTTTAGTTGAAGTAACTGAATATTATTATTGCTTACAAGCTTAAGTGCGATCCTACTTGCGTTCGGCTTAAAATGTTTATAAGCATCTCACATCAAATTCTATACAATGCAGGGCTAATTCTTTGAATTGTTCCCCATCTTGATAATTCAAATACAATTTCTCGAACCCAAATCTCCCACCTCATAAAGTTAGGTCTACTTGAAGATCTTTGTTGGTTACGTATTAGTATTGGGTATTGATTTCCAATCATTTGAACTAAACCATTTAGAGTAGTAGGACCGAAGCGAGACAGATGATCAATTATTTCCAATCTTATAAGTGTTCTTGACGGCATTAATTATTTGTAATAAGTGCAGTACTATTTAAAAGTTTTACTAGCATAATAAGGGATTGTATAAACTGCTTTTAGAAGGTGATCAACAACGTCAAATGCAAGACTTAATTCATCTGGTTTATGGGCTTTTACTTCATGGGCAGATTCGTTACCTAAAACTCTTAACTTGTGAAGAATTTTAGCCCCATCATCAGTAAGTGAACCTTGATGAACAAGACCATCTATTTTCTGTTGAAGGTTATTGCCTTTAGATTTTCTTTCTTTTGTTACAGTTTCAATTATCGCCCTAATACCAATTCCTGCAAGAACAGGTTGTTTATTATTAAGAGCTGAAATGGTTTCCATATAAATTCTATGGAGATTTGATGGTAAAAGGTGTTCATCATCCATTGGATCTCTTCCTTCAGATCTATTTGGATATAAATATTCGTGTTCGCGAGGCCTTCCATTATACTCCATGTCTTCGGAATTAGAAGAAATCTGGCGAAAAGTAATTGAATCACACCCCCTACATTGAAGTATCTGATTCTCTTGAGACCACCATATATCATAATTAGGGTCAATCGGTTCTTCTCCACTTAATTGAATTGAGCAAACTATCTCATGGTTTGTTTCATTGGAACAATTAATACAGCCAATTTTGACTGCTTGACCTACTTTCTTATTCAAATCCTTTTTGCTAATAGTCATAAGTAAATATTATTACTGCTAACATATAATTACACGACAAAACTCACCTTGCCCCGCCTGTCGCAGAATATCTGATTTTACCGATAATAGCAATTAGTGGCTGTTATCCTGTACTTTATGCGACTTCTTTATCTTGGTCAATGTCGTATAAGAGATGAAAAACGACACGTCAGGCATCAAACTTACTTGATCTCTTCAAACATCTTGTAGTGCGTCTCATCCATACCCAGTGAAGTGTAGGTTTTCTGAGCGTTGGTATTCTCCCTTTCCACATAAAGCCGGAAGCCGCAGACGTCCGGTTTCTCTTTGGCCAATGCTTTGATGGTCAGGTACATCGTCCGGTATACACCTTTTCGGCGAAACTCCGGAATGACGTAAACGCTCTGGATCCACCAGAAGAGTCCGTTGCGCCAGTCGCTCCACTCAAAGGTAATCATCAGTGAACCGACTACCTTTCCCTCAGACTCCGCGACTATATAAAACCCGTACTCCGGCTTTTCGAAAAGCCCGTTGACGCCCGGTTCTATCTCATCTCTCTTGAGGGTTTTATTTTCTGTCTCCATCGCCATGGCAATATTGAACTGAATGATGGATTTTGCATCTTTGAGTGTGGCTTTTCGTACAGAAATTTTTGGATTCATATTACGGCACTATTTATAGTGGCTGTTACTTTAAATTCGGCGGTGTTGCGCAATATCCCGACTTTTAGGCTTAGTTGCATTCGGTGAATCTCGAAAGGCAAAATGAATAGTAAAATGATAAGATCAAAATTGTGGAGTTGAGCCAGTGTTCCTAAGAAGAGCCATATACCTCCTCACCCTACTTTTATTGGTGATTGGAACGTCAATCTACCTCGAGCTTTTAGGACATCGTATTCTCAAACCTGATCTGTTAATCTCAGATGTATGGAGCGGGCCATTTGTAGCCGGCTTCTTAAGAACGGCTGCCGGCTCTCTATTTATGGGCTTGCTGTTTGTAGCCGTCGCATTGATTCCGGGTAAACTGAGAAGCCGGACTAAATCTTACTGGATTGTGATCTGGTCTGCCGGAGCTACACTCTTTTTAGTGGTGATGGCCGCTCTTATACTGTGGGCGCCATGATACAGCTATACTTCGTTTTACGACATAAAAAAAAGGGCGGTCTATAAAACCGCCCTATGAGTTACAAAGTGACAGGGCTCTTAATCAGGGCAGGTTCCCCAGATAGGTTTGTTCGCTTCTTCAAGCGCTGCACCTCCGGTGGCAAATGCGTCAGGTTCTTCTTCAATATCTTCCACACACCAACCCGTCAGATCCTGATTAAATGACTCAGCACTAAAAAATACTCCGACCATTGATCCCACATTGCTCACATCCCAGCCACCAATATCTTGATTGAAGTTCTTTGCGTAAGCAAATATTCCCTGCATACCACGTACATTACCGACATCCCACCTGCCGATATCCTGATCGAATGATTCTGCACTATCAAACATACCATTTAGAAACTCTACATTGCTTACATCCCAGTCTCCGATGTCGCTATTAAATATAGTTGCACCTTTAAACATCGAGCGCATTGTAGTGACACTGCTCACATCCCAATGGCTGATATCTTCATTGAATGTTGCGTCATCCTCAAACAGTTCGCTCATGTCCGTAACCCCACTGGTACAGGTTGTAGCGGCATTTTCGGGTGTGATATCATCGCTATTGCGCTTTGTATAAACGTCGCCGTTAATAATACCAATGTCACCTACGTCCGCATCCGTACAAGTGATTGTAACTCCATTACTGCTCAGCTGAAACGCATCGGAGGGGCACTCTCCCCAAATAGGTTCGTTTTCATTATCCAATGCGGATCCGGTTGAAAACCCGGAAGGTGGAAATTCAAATTGGTCTACGCACCATCCTCTCAGATCCTGATTGAAGTCGCTTGCTGCCCTGAACATTTCATCCATGTCAGTGACACTGCTTACATCCCAGCTACCGATATCCTGATTGAATTGTGATGCACCCTCAAACATTTTGTTCATATTTTCAACACTATTCACATCCCAATTGCCAATATCCCGGTTAAATGAACTGGCATTTCGAAACATACTCATCATGTTAGTTGTACTCGATACGTCCCAGTTGCCAATATCTTGATCGAACGACTCAGCGTTTTGAAACAATCGTCCCATACTTCTCACATTAGAAACACTCCAGGAGCTAATATCCTGATTGAAGGACTCAGCTCTGGAAAACATTTGAAACATACTGGTCACACTGCTTACGTCCCAGTTGCCAATATCCTGATTGAATGACTTCGCGTGTAAAAACATGGATGCCATGTTGGTTACATTAGAAACGTCCCAGGAGCTAATATCCTGGTTGAATGACTCGGCCGAAGAGAACATTTGAAGCATATCTATCACACTGCTTACATCCCAGTGGCTAATATCTTCATTAAAATCTGAATCATGTTCAAACATTCGGCTCATATACCTTATTCCGCTTGTACAGGTTGTAGCGGCATTTTCCGGTGTAATTTCGGTCCTCTCCCGCTTTGTATATTCTACTCCATTTACTTCTCCTGAATCTCCAATCGATGCGTCATCGCACTTGATGGTCACTCCATTCTCGGCCAGATAGAAGAGAGGTTCGAAGATCGCTTCTACGCTTCGGTTTTCATCAACGGTAATTGTTTGAGTGTTATCACTACCGCTAAGGTCACTTTTCCACTCTAAAAAACGCCATCCCTCTTCAGGTTCAGCTGTCAAGGTAATCCGGTCGCGGGTTGGGTTCTCATCACCCGGTTCTTGATCGACCAGCACGGTGCCCTCTCCATCAGTTTCGATGGTAAGCAACTGATCCAAGGGGGTAAACTCAGCTAATACCTCCATCTCTTTCTCAACAGTTATTGTTTTAGGATTTTGGCGACCTTCTAAGTCATTGCTCCAGCCTGTAAAAACCCATTCATCAGAAGCGGTAGCCGTCAATTCAACTTCATCACCCTGAACATAGTCTGTTTGAGCAGGATCAAACGTAACAGATCCATCACCGTCGGTATCGGTATTAATTTCGTATCTGGGTAACTGTTCAAAAATGGCCTGGACCTCTACACCAAAATCAGCCGTGACCTGCTGCTCAGGATCGGTACCTTCAACATCACCGGTCCACTCTAAAAAACGCCAGCCGCTTTCCGGCTCTGCTGTCAGTGTTACCAGATCGCGAGTTGGGTTTTCATCAGCCGGAGCCTGCTCTTTAGTTACAGAGCCTTGTCCTTCAATATTGATGTTGATCAGGTTCTCAAGCTCTGAAAAGATTACAGTGATTTGGTAATCTCGATCTACCGATATCGCCTCAGGGTTTTCCCGCCCTGTCACATCTCCTCGCCACTCGACAAAGACCCACTCGTCGTCTGCAGTGGCTGTGAACTCTACCTCTTCACCAGACTTAAATGTCTCAAGGTCGGGGTCCGTTTGTACGGAGCCGCTTCCTTCAATGTCGAACTCAATTTCATATTCCGATTTTTCAAAAACAGCCGTGACTTCCGTTTCAGAGTCGATGGTGATGGTTTCCGGGTTTTCGCTTCCCGAAAGGTCTCCCTGCCACTCTGTAAACTCCCAGCCGTCGTCCGGGTTTGCAGTCAGTTCTACCACGCTGCCGGCGTCAACATCGATCGACTTGGACTGGATTACCTCTTCACTTACAGTTCCTTCACCCTCGGTTTGAATCGTTAAAGGGTAGGTTCGTCGCTCAAAAATAGCTGTGACCGATTTGGGCCCGTCCATCAATATGGTTTCGGGATTCTGATCGCCTGAAAGATCACCGCCCCAGCCGGTAAAGAGCCAATTCTCATCCGGTTCGGCCGTAAGCCTCACTTCAGTACCCTCCTCGTAGCTTTTAGCGGCAGTTACGATCTCTTCATTTACAGAGCCTTCACCCTCAATGTCGATGTTCAGGTCGTACTCTTCCTCTACAAAGAAAGCAACAACTTGCATCTCCTCTTCAACGGTTATGGTTACCGGGTTCTCCTCACTTTCCAGGTCATTGTACCACCCAACAAACATCCAGCCTTCGGCAGGTTCTGCGGTTAATTCTACCTCTGTTCCGCCTTCATAATCGGTTGTTTTCTGGTTAACAATCTGTTGAGTTACTTCTCCTTCGCCTTCAATAGATATCGTGAGGTCATAGGTTTTCTTCTCAAAATTAGCCGTTAAGGAGAGGTCGTCTGATACAGTAATGGAGAGAGGATTGTCGTTACTGTCAATATCACCGCTCCAGCCTGCAAACACATAATCGTCATTGGGCAGTGCCTCAAATTCAACGATTTCACCGTCTTCATATTCACCCTGTGCGGATGGTGTGATTGTTCCGGCATCATCCGGGCTTATGGTAATATCAATTTCAAATGTGGTGTCTTGGTCTTCTCCATTCTCGCCGGGCGCAGTGGGTGCGGAGTCATCTCCGCAGGAAATCATTGTAAATGCAGTTAATATGCTTAATACAAAAATGGTTATTTGTCTCTTCATGGTAGTCGTAATCTTAAGATGATATTTTTGGCTTAAATCGAATATGTATTATGGGCAATTTCCCCAGTCTGGTTTATTATCTCTATCGAGGTTACTGCCGGTTGCGAAATCAGAGGGCTCATTTGGAATATGATCCACACACCAGCCGCTGATGTTTTGGTTGAAATCTTCAGCATCCTCAAACATGCTTCTCATAGAGGCTTCAGATACATTGGTTACGTCCCAGTTTCTGATGTCTCGATTAAAGCTCACCGCCTCCCTGAACATACTGAACATGTCTTCAACACTGCCGGTATTCCACGTATTTATCTCCCTGTTAAAGCTCTCAGCTTCTCTGAACATATCCCTCATTGAGGTTACGCTGCTTACATCCCAAGAATTAAGCGAGCCGTTAAAGGAGGTTGCCCCACGAAACATTGCCCACATACGGGTTACATTCCCTACGTCCCAGCTGCCAATTCCACCGGTAAACTGCTCCGCATCCCGGAACATCCAGTCCATATCGGTAACATTGCTCACATCCCAGCCGCCAATCATACCGTTGAATGCAATGGCGTTGTGAAACATCCTTTGCATGGTGGTTACGCTGCTTACATCCCAATCATTAAGGTTCTGATCAAACGCCGTGGTGTATTCAAACATAGCATTCATGTTTGTCACACCGGAAACATCCCAACTGTTCAGGTTTTGATTAAATAAGTAGGCTCCACTAAACATCCAGCTCATGTCTGTGACATTACTCACATCCCAGCCTCCAATGTCTTGATTGAAAACAGAAGCCTGACTGAACATGCTGCTCATCGTGGTTACATTGCTGACATCCCAGCCGGTTATATCCCCATTAAATTCAAATGCAGCGCTGAATGTCCCTTCCATATTTGTCACACTGCTCACATCCCAGCTATTCAGGTCTTGGTTGAAAGAGACCGCGCCGGCAAACATAGCACGCATATCGGTTACACTGCTTACATCCCATGAATTGATATCATGATTAAACTCCTCGGCATCCCAAAACATGTAGAACATATTTGTGACGTTACCCACATCCCAGTAGGCCAGATCCTGATCGAACGATCTACTGTTTCTAAACATGAAACTCATATCTGTTACACTGCTCACGTCCCAGTGGCTGATATCTCTGTTAAAGTCTCTCTCACCATCAAAAAGAAAACTCATGTCTTCAATATCGCTTGTACAGGTTGTCTCTGCATTATCAGGCGTAATCTGATCGGCTGTTCGCTTTGTATAAACGATGCGATCAACAGTACCTTCGTCTCCCAATTCAGCATCAGGACACATCACTGTAACTCCGTTATCATCCAGGTAGAATAGGTTTGCTGACGCCTCCTCAAATTCAGCTGAAACCACCATATCCCGGTCAATTTCTAAGGTGAATGGATTGTCAGTCGAAGAGATATCCCCCGTCCACTGAGAAAACTCATATCCCTCATCTGAAACGGCATTCAGTTCAATTTCTGTACCTGACTCATATTCATCTTCCAAAGGTATATAGTTTATTGAACCACCTTCCGGTTCCTCTACAGTGAGAGTAAACGTTTCAACCTCCTCTTCAAAAACGGGTACCAATCCAAGGTCCGAGTTTATGGTAATGTTAAGCGGGTTCTCTGTCGACTCTACATCTCCTTTCCACTCTACAAAATTGTACCCTTCATCAGGCAGAGCTTCTATTTCAACTTCTGTACCGGCTACGAATGTCTCCTGGTCGGGTGTGATTTCAACAGAGCCATTTTCCGGATCTTCCATAAAAATCTCGTACATCACTGCGTCAAAAATGGCCGTAACTTCCATCGGTTCATCAATCGTTACTTCTATTGGATTCTCTGAACCTGGCAGGTCACCACGCCACTCTTCAAAATGCCATCCATTGGCTGGGTCTGCTGTAAGCTCTACGACAGTACCGTGCTCATATTCACTTGTTTTACTCTGTATTATGGTTTCGCTCACAGCCCCTTCACCCTCAATATTTATCGTCAGGTCATACGTTTTCAACTCAAAATTGGCTGTTAAGGAAAGATCATCTGATACAGTAATGGAGAGTGGATTGTCGTTGCTGTCGATATCACCACTCCAGCCTGCGAATATATATTCATCTTCGGGCAGTGCCTCAAACTCAACGGTTTCACCGTCTTCATATTCACCCTGTGCGGAGGGTGTGATTGTTCCGGCATCGTCCGGATTTATGTTAATGTCAATTTCAAATGTGGTGGTTTCTTGCTCTTCCCCATTCTCGCCGGGCGCAGTGGGGCCGGAGTCTGAACAGGAGAAAAAGAGGATGGGTAATAGCAGACAAAGTGCAGTCAGTGTTGATATTCTCTTCATAAATAGTATCCTAAAGTGGTTTTTTGATAGAGTACGCGTAGTCTTCACTATTATGTGCGTAAACTCTTCTTTTGACCTTTCAAAAAACTTAGGGATGATTTAGAGTGGAGTTCGTTAGCTATGTGCAGTCAGAAATTGCAGTTGTCGATAAATCTGTAAATTACTCAGCTCCAATATTTTATAAGAGAGTGGCCGGCTTTTTAATAAACAACAGTTTGATTTCTGAGATCGCGGGGGCTCTGTCTGTCGGCGTGTAAAGATTTGTTAAAAAAATGCTTAAAGCCTTCGATTTGTGCGAATGGATCGAAATGAATTGAGGGGAAGAGTAGTGCCAGGGTTGCTTATAGTAGGCGTAAACTGCTTTACTTTCCAAAAATGCTGTATAAAGTGTCACCTATCCCTATTCCAATGGAAAAGGTGATAACACCCAGCACAAATATAATCAGCACTTTTAAACCGGACTTTTCACTTTTAGAGATGTTTTCCCATTTGTTGGATATTTTTTCAGACAACTTCATAATCGATGAGTGTTTCTTTAAAATTTGTTATGCTCCATTGCACGCATACTATTTATAATTGTTTCAAATAGTTACGGCAGGCTCTATTTTGTTTCCATTTTTCGTTGAATAATAGGGCAAAATCCAGAGAGCCATACCAATTACTTGTTGTTATGACTCAACTTCCGCAAATTACGCCCCAACAGAATTGATCATTATGAGTCTAATCGCCAACGAACTATTTACAATTTATCGCGATTCAGAATTTGAGGCATTTTACGATGTTGATATGAAGAGTCGCTGGAAAATTATTCTTGCACATATCGTTATCCACCTTTTTCCGGTGTTGATAGCGGTAATTGTTACCCAGGCCTATACGCTGGGTATTTTTGGAATATGGTTAATTGCTTTCAGTTCTTTGCTTTACGCAATTGTAATTATCGAAACTGTAGCCTACCTGTATCCAAAATTGAGAACATTCTACAAAAAGTACATTTTTCGGATTGTCTTTCCTGCAGGAGTTTTGATCGGTATTGGTGGCTATTTTGTAGGGGAGAGTTTGAGCGAGCATATCGATGAAGGCGAATTGGAAATGGGGAATATAGTTATTCAGTTTATTGCGGGTTCAGTCGGGGTCTTTTTTCTATTCATCCTTTCGCAGTTTGGTTTATCTCAGATTGTATACGCTTCAAAATCACTCTATACCCGAAAAGCAAAGGTAGAGGCCGATATTCAGTTTGCCACAGAAATTCAGCAGAGAATACTGCAGGAAGTATCAATTGAGGAAGGTGGCGTTACTGCCTATGCCTGCTCAAACCCTGCTAACGAACTGGGCGGTGATTTTTTTGAGTTGTCGCTTAGGGGTGATCAGCTTTTTGCCTCGATAGGGGATATTTCCGGACACAGTTTTGGTGCCGGTTTGTTAATGACCCTGACAAAAAGTGCCTTACAAACACACCTCGATTATAATCAAGATCCGGCGGAGGTTATGTCGGCACTCAATGTTTTACTTAACAAGCAAACAGATCGGTCAATGTATGCAACCATGACGCTGTTAAAGTTAAATATACCCGATGGCAAGGCAACCCTATGCAATGCAGGCCATCTTCCCGTTTATCATTACAGTGCTGAAAAAAGTGAGATTGTACACCGTTATGAAAAGGGGGTTGGTTTGGGAATAACCGGGGCGGCCAGATATCATGATCTCGTGTTTGATGTAAAAAGGGGGGATTTGTTAATACTATACTCTGACGGGCTGATTGAAACCCGTGACGAAAATATGCGGATTCGGGATGCCGGCTTTTTTGAAGCGCTAGTTTCAAAATCTGTAGCTGCTGATTCAAATTCTCCGCGCGAACTTGCAGACAGAATTCTAAAAGCTGTTAATAGTAATGACCACTCTCCGGAAATGGAAGATGATTCATCGCTCATTGTGATTCAGATATAGGGTGTTCAAAATCCGGTAAGCTGTTCTGTAAATAATTTCTGTACATCTGCTAAACTTCCATATTCAAAACAGCACAGTTCATCACAACCTAGTATCATTGCAGAAATAGAATTGCTCTTTTTTCTATAGAGACAAATCACTCGTTTCCCCATTTCCACAGCCCGACCAATTTCGTATCCCACTCCGAGTGATGGCGTGGTGACTTCAGCAACCACAACCTCTGATTCCCTCAGCCAAGCCATATCCTCATCGTGAATTTCTTGATCAGATTTGCTGTGATTGATGGATTCTGCGCCGATATGTTCTGTAAGAACTGTGCCATAATTTTTCAGTTCATCGATAAGCTGACGGTAGAGCTCTGCATCTTGTCTGCCACCGCGGATTGATCCGGAAAAGTAGATTTTCATAAAATAGACGTTAAAAGTTAATATAGATTTTCAGCTACTGAACCCGGTAATACATTCCCCTTGACTCCGGCATCACCTCTTTAAATCCAAACTTTGCATAGAGATGATTTGCGGGACCGTCGGCGATCAGGCTGATGTAGCACGATTCAGGCAGCTCTGTGTCGATGAAGTTCATGATCTTCTCCATGATGATTTTTCCTATACCTTTTCCCTGGTAATCCGGCATTACACAAATGTCCACCACCTGGCAGTGGCATCCGCCGTCACCGACAATTCGCCCCATACCGATCGGTTTTTCATCATCCTTGACAAGCAGGGAGTAGACGGAATGTTGTAATCCTTTCTCGGCAGCTTCCCGGGTTTTTGGGGAAAGGCCGGTTTTTTCTCTTAGTTTTTGATAAACCTTGACCGGAATTTCATTTTCGATAAGTGTTAGCTGATTCATTGAAATAAACTATCGTACCGCTCCATACTTTTCCAGGATGTTCATTACCTCTTCAATCGGGAGAGCTTCCTGAACACGGCCTTCATTTCCCTCCATCGTTTCAGCCATGAATAGGGAGTTCAGAATCGCCTCTTCAGTTGCTTCCACGGCAGCCAGGAAAAGCGGACTGACGGTGTTATTGTTAAGTTCAGTGATTTCCAGCGTGCTTCCCGACTCATCCAGATTGTTTCGGACATTGGGATGGGTGGAAAAAGCGATCACATAGTCGCCGCTTCCGTTGGATGCAAAACCGCCAACCCGGGCGATCCCCATGAACGCGCGTTTAGCCAGTCGCTCCAGGTTGCGTGAGGTGAGAGGTGCATCGGTGGCAACGACAATCATGATGGAGCCATCCACGTCAAAATCGTAGCCATTGTCACCCGGCTGACCGCTTGGAGCGGTCTGACGGTTATTCTGTGCAACCAACTCAGTCGTCAGACCACTCTGAGTTGTCCGACGACTAGACAAGTAGTGATTCCCCAACTCCTCACCTACAGGAGCACCATTAACCGTCAAAATTCCACCAAAGTTGGACTGCACCAGAACACCCACTGTGTAGCCTCCGCGATTTTCGGGAAGCTGGCGGGATGAGGTTCCGATGCCGCCTTTAAAACCGAGTGCTCGGGTTCCCGTTCCGGCTCCTACATTTCCTTCAGCAACCGGGCCGGATTCGGCCGACTCGATCGCCTTATAAACATCTTCGGTATCCACAACCCTGGCCCGGATATCGTTTAACCAGCCATCGTTGGTTTCTCCTACAACCGGGTTCACGGACCGCACGTTTTCATTTCCGGGCTGATTTAAAACGTAATCGGCAACACCGTGCGCCACATTGAAAATACTAAGCGTGTTTGTGAGTGCAAGGGGCGTCTCCATTTCACCGAGCTCCTGTACCTGTGTGAATCCGAGAGCCTTTCCAAATCCGTTGCCCACATAAACGGCAGCAGGGACGCGATCTCTGAATAGGTTTCCTGAATGAGGAAGGATGGCCGTTACACCGGTTCGGAGATTATCACCTTCAATCAAGGTTTGATGACCCACCATAACGCCTTCTACATCAGTAATGGCATTCCACTGGCCGGTTGGGAGAATTCCGGGATGAATTCCCAGATCACGAACACGTTGCCGATCTTGGGAGTGAAGAACCTCGGTTAGTGAGAGTAGCAGAAAAGTGCAGATAAGGATAGTAGTAGAGAGTTTCATAAATAGGTTTGATTGAAGATCGTTGTGAGTAAGATTGTAGGGAATGTGCTTCAATAATAAAATAACATATGATAAAGTACAGCATTTCATCAGATTGTCACTCTTCTGTATCCTGCATAACAAGAAAATTGATTTGCCAAGGCAGAGATGGTTTATGGAATTGAGATTGGTATGCCTGTAAAAACTCAAACTCTAAGCAGTGTTTTTACTGAAGGTACTTCTCCGATCAAAAGTAAATTCAATATTGGATGTATAGGTTCAATTCTACATATTCAGATTCATGTCTTTCTATTAATGTCTTACCAAAATCAATTGATTGTCTATGAATTTTAAAAAATATAAGCAGGGGACTGCATCAGTTTGGGCCGGAGAGTTGAAGCTATTTCATGAGGGGAGTTCAACAGTTCCAATTGTGAACACTGTAACCTACGCCTATAAAGACTTAGATGAGTGGTATGATGTAGCCAGAGGAAAAAAAGAGGGCCACATCTACAGCAGGAATACGAATCCAACAGTTGCAGTTCTTGAAGAGAAAATTCGCCATTTGGAGCAGGCGGAAGCGGCCACTTCATTTTCAACGGGAATGGCGGCAATTAGCAATACACTGTTTGCACTGCTAAAACCGGGCGACCGGGTGGTTTCCATTAAAGATTCCTATGGCGGAACCAGTAAGCTGTTTCTGGAATTTTTGCCAAAGCTCAACATAGAAGTAGAGCTATGTGAAACCGAAAATCACGAACAGCTTGAAATGGAGATCAGAAAAGGCTGTGATCTGGTCTATCTGGAATCGCCCACAAATCCCACATTGAAAATTATAGATTTGAAGCGAATTGCATCAGCAGCCCAAAAAGCGGGCGCTGTAGTAGTAGCCGACAACACGTTTGCATCTCCGATTAATCAGAATCCTATTGCGCTTGGTGTAGATCTTGTAATTCATAGCGCTACAAAATTTCTGGGCGGCCACTCGGATACGCTCTGTGGACTGGTATGCGGTAAAAAAGAGCTTGTTCAGAAAATCTTTGATTATCGCGAAATAACCGGCGCAACACTGCATCCTGAAACGGCCTATAATGTAATTCGCGGCATGAAAACGCTGGAACTCCGTGTGCTTCGTCAGAATGAAAATGCCATGGCCGTTGCCCGTTTTTTAGATCAGCATCCCAAAGTGTCACAGGTGTACTATCCCGGTCTTGAAAGTCATACCGGACATGAGATCGCCAAAAAGCAGATGCGTGGGTTTGGCGGTGTACTCAGTTTTGAATTGGAAGGCGGCTATGAAAACGTGAAAACACTGCTACACAACATGAAATTCATACATCTTGCGGCCAGCCTTGGATCCGTGAGCACGCTTGCCGGTCCGCCACGAACCACAAGTCATGTGGAGCTGTCAGAAAAACAGCGAAAGCAGCTTGGAATATCTGAAAGCCTGGTCCGGTACTCCGTTGGAATTGAAAATTCCGAAGACCTGATTGAGGATTTAAACCAGGCACTTGAGTTGATTTAAGATCCAAATCAACCTAAAGCACAAGCCATGTCTGATATAAAGATTGACGACCTTTTTATAAAGAACACGCTGCAGAAGCTTGTTCAAATTAATTCCGTAAATCCGGGGCTTGATCCCGATGGACCCGGTGAAGAAGAGATTGGTGTGTACATCTGTGATACACTGAATGATTTGAATGTGCCCTGTGAAATCGAGACGCTCTCTCCCGGTCGTGTAAATGTGACTGCCGGGTTGAAGGGCACCGGTGGCGGGCCGTCACTTATGCTGAATGCCCATACCGATACAGTTGGAGTTACAGGGATGGATGATCCGTTCTCCGGGCGAATTGAAGGCAACCGACTGTACGGCAGAGGTTCCTACGATATGAAAGGAAGTATAGCCGCTATTCTTGCAGTGGCAAAAGCATTAAAAGAACATGACATTCAGCTTAAAGGTGATCTGCTATTTACATTTGTAGCCGATGAAGAGTATGAAAGCATCGGTGCGCAAGCACTGGTAAAGAACTTGACCGCGGACGCTGCTATAGTCACAGAACCTACGGGGCTGAATCTATGTCTTGCCCACCGGGGATTTGGTGTTTTTAAACTGACCACCGAAGGAAAAACAGCGCACGGTGGACGTCACGAGCAGGGAATCGACGCAAATTTAATGATGGGAGGTGTTCTATCTGAGTTAAATTTTCTTGCACAGCGCCTGCCAAAGGAGACTTCTCACCCGTTGTGCGGACAGGCCTCTCTTCATGTTCCGCTCATTTCCGGTGGTCGGAGTCTGTTTGTCTACTCCAACAGCTGCAAAATTCACATTGAGCGTCGGACAATCCCGGGAGAAACAAAGGAGCAGGTTACAGAAAAATTTCAGTCTGTTATTGATCGACTGAGTAGAGAAAATCCCGATTTCCGGGCAACTCTGGAGTCAGAGATTTGGCGCAGTCCCTATGAAGTGGATGCAGAATCATCAATTGTAGTGGCAACTAAAAATGCTGCAAGCTCGATTTTGGGAAAAGCTCCGGATATAATAGGCCATACCTGGTGGGAAGATTCCGCCATATTTGGTGATGCAGGAATCGAAACCGTAATTTTTGGTCCCTCAGGCGGTGGGATACATGAAGATGTGGAGTGGGTGGAACTGGATTCAGTTTATCGGCTCGCTGAAATTCTTCATCGAACAGTCATTGACTTTTGTGGGAAGAGAGGGCAGGCCTGATAGGGTTTTACGTCTCCTCGTCGAGCACTAAGATGTTCCTTAATCATTATTAAAGCAGCTCTCACCGCGGCAACACTCTTCAACATTGGTACCGCAATGGGCGCATTGCCCATGACCGTGCACCCAAACCAGCTGCTCCGGCTGTCCGCAATAGAGGCAGCGTTTCAGGTTTTGATTGTTTTGCGCTTTTTGGCTGTCAGGATGTGAGCTCGGCATAGGCTGCTTCAATATTAGATTGAAGGGAGAGGCGGGCTCCCGCACTTTGATGATCGGGAAATTCTTCAAACTGTTCAATTGCGGAGATCTCTTCCGGGCTTTGTCCGGCCTGTATGCCCGCTTGAGTATGCTCCATAAGTTTGGATAAATAATCTCTCATGTAGAGCAGGTCGTCTGATGAACCCGTGACTCCAAAATCACGGTTACCGTGGCCAAAAATAAACCGGGTATCGGCGGTCGCTTCGTTTGCAACGATTTCCAGCATGGAGATCCAGTTCTCGATCAGTGCTCCGCCGTTGGTGTCGATAAACGGGTACCAGCGATTGAAGACCAAATCACCCATGTGCGCAATATTGGCATTTTCGAACCAGATGACGGAATCGCCCCGGGTGTGAGCACGTCCGTAATATTTGGCGGTAATAATCTCACTTCCGGATTCAACGGTAATTTCATCATCAAAAACTCTGTTGGCGGCAACTACTGATTCACTGTTAGATCCGGCCGATTCACGCTGCAGTTCCGGAACGTTTTGATGGGCAATAATTTCAAAATTACCTGATCTGAAGACGCCGTTTCCTGAAACATGATCCCCGTGATGGTGAGTATTGAAGAGATATCGTGCAGGTCCCCCGGGACCAAAGTCGAAGATGCCAGCCATAAAATCTTCTGCCGAATTCTGAAATTGAGAGTCGATCACAGCAACCGATTCATTTGTAATGTGCCAGCCGATGGTGCCCCCGCGTCCCGTAAAATAACCGACATTATTTCGAATAGGATAGAACGGCCCGTTTTGCTTTATCCAGTTGAAAAGAGCTGGAGTTAAAGCCGTACCGGCGGTAACTAAACCTAATTGCTGTAAAAATGTTTTTCTATTCATAACAGGTGATTTATTCCAGTTCGTGGTCGTCTCGGATAAGCAGCAGTATGGCTGCGTGAGGTATGATGAGAAACTTTTCATTTTCAAATTCAATTTCATGAGCCCGGCTCTTCAGAAAGATGGCAAGATCTCCCTCTTTGGCCTGCATTCCCATGTACTTTGTTGGGTTAGACTCTGCTTTCCAGGGTTCATCCGCTTCCTGTGATGGGATTGGATAGCCCGGTCCGGTTTTGATAATGTAACCGCTCTGTATTTCCTCTTTCTCTTTTACGGTTGCCGGGAGAACCAGGCCGCTTTTGGTGTGAGTTTCCATTTCGCGGGGTTTAACCAATACGCGGTCACCAATAATGATAAACTTATCAACGGAATTGAGGTAGTCCTGGATCATGAAGCAATTTTATATTCTAAAGCATTTTGAGCGCTTAAAGTTGAGCTCATTGACTCAAAGAATCAAATCAAAATTTTTTACGTTCAGTTTCCTGTACAGCTTTCAATTTGTGAAAGCCAACGGGCGATGGTATAATAAAATCAGTTTCAAACAAAAATCAGCTATTGATATGATGAAAGTCACCAAAAGTTTCAGAGCAGTACTCATTTTAATATTAACGATTGGAGTTGGGGTATTCGATATGGCCTATGCCCAAGGAGACCGGGAGACCGGCGATCATTTTGCTACACGTTCAGAAATTATAGCCGTAAATGGAATGGTTGCAACCAGTCAACCTCTGGCGGCTCAAGCCGGACTGGATGTACTTAAAAGTGGCGGAAACGCAATTGATGCCGCTATCGCAGCCAACGCCGCTATGGGCTTGATGGAGCCGACCGGAAACGGAATTGGCGGAGATCTGTTTGCCATCATCTGGCATGAGGAGAGCGGCCGGCTTTATGCAATAAACGCCAGCGGGCGATCACCCCGTGGGCTCACTTATGACGGGCTTATGGAAATTCTGGATGAAAAAGGTGAAGACAGCATTCCGTCTTATGATCTGCTCTCTGTTTCCGTGCCGGGTGCAGTGGATGGCTGGTTTGAGATGCATGAGCGATTTGGATCTGCCTCAATGAGCGACATTCTTTCCGGACCGATCTACTATGCAGAAGAAGGTTTTCCTGTGAGTGAAGCCATTGCATCTTCCTGGCGACGAAGCGTTAACTTTTTAAAAAATCAGCCCGGCGCATTTGAAGAGACCTTTACCATTGATGGCCGAGGACCGGAGAAAGGTGAAGTATTCAAAAACCCGGATCTTGGAAATACATTCAGGCTTTTGGCCGAGCAGGGACGTGATGCCTTTTACAGGGGTGAAATAGCAGAAAAGGTGGATGCCTGGATGAAAGATAATGACGGATATTTGCGCTACGAAGATTTTGCAAACCACCGATCAGAGTGGATAGATCCGGTTTCAGTTAACTACCGCGGGTATGATGTTTATCAGATTGGCGGAAATAATCAGGGTACCGCTGTACTTCAGATGCTCAATATTCTGGAGGGATATGACCTTGCTTCGAAGGGGTTTGGTTCTGCCGAAACGCTTCATTTACTGGTTGAGGCAAAGAAATTAGCGTTCGAAGATCGTGCCAAACAGTATGCTGATCCCGATTTTCATGACGTGCCTTATGATATTCTGCTTTCAAAAGAGTATGCAGCTGAGCGGAGAGAACTGATCGGTGACCGGGCGTCGCGCGACGTAAGCTCCGGCGTGGAGGCGATGGAGGATGGAGATACCATCTACCTCACCACGGCAGACAAGCACGGGAATATGGTTTCGCTTATTCAAAGCAATTTCCGGGGTATGGGCACCGGATTTGTTGTTCCCGGAACCGGATTTAGTTTTCAGAATCGCGGTGAGCTTTTCTCACTCGATCCAAATCATCCCAACGTTTATGAGCCCGGAAAACGACCGTTTCACACGATTATACCGGGTTTTGTGATGAAGGACGGAAAACCTTTGTTTAGTTTTGGAAATATGGGCGGTGGCTACCAACCGATCGGGCATGTTTCTATTCTGACCAACATCATCGACTTTGGAATGAACATTCAAGAGGCCGGAGATGCACCGAGATGGGCTCACTCCGGATCAACTCAGCCAACGGATCCTGCAGATGAGAATTTAACAGGTCCCGGTCAATTGAGTCTGGAGTCAGCTCTTGGGTTTGATGTGGTTCGTGCCCTGAGATCGCAAGGCCATCGCGTACAGGTTGGTAACAGTTTTTTTGGGCGTTACCAGGGAATTATGCGCGATCATGAGAAAGGAGTCTGGCTGGGTGCATCGGAGTCTCGCGTGGATGGGCAGGCCGTAGGGTATTGATGAGTGCAGATCGATCAAAGTATTCTGCCATTACTTCGCCGGAGAAAATCCCCGCACGATTTGCTGAAGGTTGGAATGAGCGGGATGCCAATAAAATCGCAGTGATCTTCGATCAGGATGCCGACTTCATTAATGTGGTTGGCATCTGGTGGGAGAACCGGGATGATATCCGAACAGCTCACGACTACGGGGTCCGTGTAATTTTTAAAGACTCAAAATTGAAGGTTGGAAGAGTAAAGGTGAAGCGTCCGGCTGAATCGGTAGCCATCATTCATGCCCGGATGCTTCTGAGCGGCCAGAGCAAAGTTGAGGGTCAAACTCTTCAAAACCGGCAAACCATATTTACATTTGTAGCTCGAAAAAAGGGTAATGGATGGAGCTGTGTTTCTGCTCAGAATACAGACATTGTACCAGGTAAGGAAACGAACGCAAATATTGATGGATCTTTGCAATCTGTCGATTATCGGGATCCGTCCTGATTTAGAGGAGGGCAATCGTTTTTTATAAATCTTTGAACATCAACCTCAATTCTACTTTACTAAGGAAGTTTTTTGATTTTTCTGTCTAATAATCGAATTAAAGTTGATAGGTATTGATCTGTCGAAAAGTGTTTTTTGTTTGCGACAATACGAAAAAACTACGCGACATTGCTATAACTGATTATTGATGAATAATGAGTATTTAATTGGTGGATAGGGTTTGCCTGAGATCCCAAAAAATGTAATAAACCAATATTGAGGAGTTTATGAATTATTCACTATCAGAACAGTACAATACGGTAGTTATAACACTGAAGGGAAAAGCAATGGGAGGACCATCTGCGACAAAATATCTTGATGATATTAAATCGCTGATTGAGCAGGGAAAGACAAATGTGATTGCAGATTTGAGCAAGGTTAACTTTATGAACTCATCGGGTCTGGGAATTTTAATCACCTCCCTTACCAGCCTCAGAAATGCTGGGGGTGACCTGAAAATTTGCGGCGCCTCAGATAGAATTGAAAGCTTACTTATGGTTACCAAGCTGATCACCGTTTTCAGGCACTACAAAACACTGGACGAAGCAGTAGCCGCATATCAGTGATAAACGGAGTGGGTTATTTTAATGAGAATTAGTGTACCTGACCGAAAGCACAGTGATGTCATCTGACTGAGTTGCCGCGCCGGCAAATTTCATGACTTCCAGGAATAGTCCTTTTACTTGATTGTTCAGGTTTTTGGCAGGGTCTTTCCGAAGGTATGTTATCACTCTCTCTTCATCAAAGAAGCCGCCACTGTCGTTTTCAGCTTCTGTCACGCCATCGGTAAAGGTTACGAGCGTATCACCCGGTTCAAGCTGTATACTTTTCTTTTCGTAGGGTGCATCTTCGAACTTGCCAAGCAAAAGTCCTCCCACATCTTCCAACTCCGTAACGGTCCCATCCGATTTTTGGATATAGGGTAGATTGTGACCTCCGTTACAGTAGTGGAGTTCGCCGGTCTTAACATTTAAGACACCATAAAATACAGTGACAAAAGTTGATATATCACTCTCCGGGATCAGCATATTGTTGACTTTGAATATGCACTCAGCCGGATCAAAAACTTCCGATCCGATCGCTTTCAGCATAGTTCGGCAAACCGCCATGTAGATGGCAGCCGGCATTCCTTTTCCGGCCACATCGCCGATAAAAAAGGCGAGATGATCTTCGTCAAATTTAAAAAAGTCATAAAAATCGCCTCCAACATGTTTAGCTGCCATCATATTGGCAAATATGTCGAAACGGGAGTCGTCGGGGAAAACAGGGAAATCCTGAAAAAGGATCTTTTGCTGAATTCTGGCAGCCATATCCAGGTCGTAGTTGAGAGATTCCAGCTGTTCCTGCATGATTTGAACATTCATCAACTGCTGAATTTCTCTTAGCGTTTTTTCAATTGTGGTTTCAAGGTCCTTGAAATCGATCGGTTTGGTTACAAAATCGTAGGCTCCCCGGTTCATGGCTGTACGAATATTCTCCATATCGCCATAAGCCGAAACCATGATGGTTCGGATGTCTGTTCGTTCAAGCCGCTGGATTTCAGACAAGAGTGTTAATCCATCCATTTTTGGCATATTGATATCACTCAAAACTAATGATACATCAAGATTATTAGAGATGGTTTCCAGGGCTTCCACACCATTTTCAGCAAAAAGGAATTCATACTCTTTGTTTTTCACCTTAGATCTGAATTTTTGTAGCATCAGCATCTGCAGGTCCGGTTCGTCATCAACAACTAATATTTTCTGATTTATACTCATAAACTGTTTTGTTCACTGGATGATTTAATGATGCTGGTGATCTCTTCTTTCAGGGAATTAAAATCGATTGGCTTTGTAAAAAACTCTTTTGCACCGGAATTAATAGCTCGCTCATAGTTTTCTTTGTCGCCATAGGCGGAGATCATACTTACTTTTATATCAGGATGACTTTTTTTAACTAATGAAAGGAGCTCGAGCCCCGACATGCCGGGCATGTTGATGTCTGAAAATACGTATACAACATCAGGTGGGTTACTGCTGTCAAGCAAGTTCAGTGCTTCTTGTCCTGAAAAAGCAAATACCAGTTCTACAGAACCGTTTCTTACCTCTTTTCTGAATTTCTGCCGAAACAGCATTTCAACATCTTTTTCGTCATCGACAACTAAAAATTTCATGACAAGTTATGTTTATTGTTAATTGGAAGTGTGATGATAAACTCAGTATATCGACCGGCATCCGAGTCTATGTCTAAACTTCCTTTATGCATCTTAATAATGTCGTGGGTCATGGAAAGTCCAAGACCGGTTCCCACCCCGGAAGGTTTTGTGGTAAAAAAAGGTTGGAATATTTTTTCCCGGATCTCCTCAGGTATTCCGGATCCGTTATCCCTGATTTTAATTTCGGCTTTGCCATTGCCTGCATGAGTTGAAATTTGAATTACAGGATCGACCTTTGAATCTGTTTTGGAGTGATCGTAGGCGGCATACATAGCATTGTTAATAATATTCAGAAATGCCCGGCTGATATCTTGTGGAATCAAATTGAGTTTGGGCATTTTAGGATCATATGAGGTTTTAATGTCAATATTGAATGATAAATCTGAAGCTCGCATACCGTGATAAGCCAGCTT
>LKNA01000058.1 GCA_001564065.1 Chitinophagaceae bacterium T5-Br10_B2g13 | reverse complement strand
CTTCGGGATTCTGAACACTTTTTTAAACAGGAGATCAACGATGGGAAAATTCAGTTCAAAAAAGCGGATTTACTGGAATTTACCTCTGATCAGAAATTTGATGTAATCATCTGTATTGATGTTTTAGAGCATATTGCCGAAGATGTTCGAGTGATGAAAAATCTGCAGAATGTGTTGAACTCAGATGGACATTTTTTGATGCACTCACCTTCGCACTATTCTGAGGAGGATGCCGGTGATGAGGAATCTTTTGTGGATGAACATGCAAGGGCAGGATATTCAAAAGATGAGATTACTGAAAAGCTTATAAAGTCCGGTTTGAATCCTGAAAAAGTGCACTATACATATGGATTTTGGGGGCACAAAGCGTGGGTGCTGTCCGTAAAGTGGCCCATGTTATGGTTTAATAAGCTTGGGATGTTTGCTGCACTGCTTCTGTTGTTTTACTACCCGATTACTCTGCCATTTGTTCTGGCTATGAATGTTGCAGATCTTTATACAGCTAATCAGAAAGGGAACGGTATTTACGCGCTCGCAAAGAAATAATTTTAAAACATAGTTCAATGCACTCAATCGATTATAATAGGCTCAAAGAGAGAATTTCGGATCATAAAGATTGGTTTATTCAGAGGTTAAAAAAGTATGTGGAGGCGGAGAGCCCTACCGAGGACATTATGCAAAACCGCAAACTGCTTCACTCCATTGCTGAAGATTTTGAGGAGCTGGATTACCGGGTAGAGTGGAAAGAATCGGTATTAAGTGCGGGCCAGATTATCTTCAGACCGGAGAATTCAGATCTAAAGAAAGATCAGCTTTTGATAGGGCATGCCGATACAGTATGGCCGGTGGGGACGCTCGAAAAGATGCCTTGGAACATTGAAGGTAATGTAATTCAAGGTCCCGGGGTATATGATATGAAGGCGGGAATTGTAATGATGCAGTTGGGAATCAAGATGATGAAGGAACTTGATCTACAGCCAAAGCTTCGCCCGGTTGTTATGATAACTTCAGATGAAGAGACCGGCAGCAGAGACTCATGGGATGAGATTGAAAAGATGGCAAAAAGTGTAGAGCGTGTTTTTGTTCCTGAGCCGTCAATTGGTTTGGAAGGGAAAATTAAAACTGAAAGGAAGGGATCAGGTCGTTATCAGATCAGGGTTATAGGAAAGGAAGCTCATTCAGGCGTAGAGCCGGAAAAAGGAGTAAGTGCAATTGTTGAAATGGCGCATATCATCAAAAAAGTAGATCAATTAAACGATTACGATAATGGCATTTCTCTGAATACAGGGTTGATTTCAGGAGGCAAAGCGGTCAATATTGTAGCCGGCGAGTGCATTGTTGAAATTGATCTCAGGTACATGGATAGAACAGACGGTGAAGCGATCGATGATAAGATTAAAAGTATAGGCCCTGAGTTGAATGGTACAGAAATTATTATTGAGGGTGGTTTAGCCCGTCCTCCCGTAACCAAGAATGAACGGAATAAAAAGTTGTGGAAATTAGCACAGGATTCTGCCGATAAGCTTGGTCTGGCTATTGAGGAGGGTCTTAGTGGCGGTGGTTCTGATGGAAGTATTACCAGCCAATTTACGGCGACTATAGACGGAATGGGGGCTGTAGGGGAAGGTGCTCACAGTCCCAAAGAGAAAATCTTGGTTGATGAAACATTAGATCGTGCTGCTCTTCTTACGGCGATGTTATTGGCGGATGATGTTGGTTGATATTCAGTTAGAACATAAGAGGCAAATTTAGTAATAAATTTTTGAAGCATATTGTATTCAACTTTACTTCTATTTAATATTATTTCAACAACTGCTGATTGACTTGCTATACCCATTAAGAACTGCTTTTCTCCGACCGGATTAATCAAGTTAACTTCAGTGATATGCCCCCCTTTTTTTACATTTTTGTGAGACATCTATGTTTAAAAAATTTATTCTTTTAATGCTTACAGTTATGCTTTGGTGCTTTATGGATTTGACAGCACAAAGCATATACACAAATCGTGAAAATGTTGGCATTCAGATTATGGGGAGTGTTATAAACGCTTCTAATGATTTTTCGGGGACTTCTATCGGAATGGGAGTATCAATTAATAGGAAGATAGATCTAGCATTTTCCATTTCTGATTTTAAGGATAATCCAGGCTATTATGAGCCATATGAAGTAGTAGGCGGAGGAATTGGTTTTTATCCTATTCAACAGTGGGATGAACAGCCTATTACAGTTAGTACATTTTTTTCCGGGGCGAGAAGTACATTGAGTGGATCGAATGGATGGACAATTTTAACTGGATTAGCTGTGACCAGAGAAGCAATGATGGGTGAAAAACTATCAATCTACCCTACAGCGAGTTTCTCTTACGCACCCTTTGTAAGCAATCGGGGTGATGGCAGCAGTTTTTTCACTTTAGAAAGCGGTCTTTCATATAACATTGCCAATGTTATTAAGCTTGTATTTATACCTTCAGTTAATTTCGCATTAAATAGCGATTACAGTACTCTGGGACTGTCATTTGGTATCGGACTTTAGTTCTCAATGCATCACTTATACACCTTAAATAAAAAAATCCCAAACTCCGGTTGGAATTTGGGATTTAATGGTGTGTACCGCGTACGGGATTCGAACCCGTGTTACCGCCGTGAAAGGGCGGCGTCCTAAACCCCTAGACGAACGCGGCAGGGAAATTTGATCAGTGAAATCTGTGGCTATCACTGAAAATTGATGGGAGCCCGATGGGAATCGAACCCACGGCCTCCAGGGCCACAACCTAGCGCTCTAACCGACTGAGCTACGGGCTCCATATAGAAAAGAGAAGTGTGCCTTGAGTCATAAGATCAAAAAATCTTTAGACTCAAGATTCTTATCTCAAGACTAAATCAGTACCGCGTACGGGATTTGAACCCGTGTTACCGCCGTGAAAGGGCGGCGTCCTAAACCCCTAGACGAACGCGGCAGGGTATATATTCAATAAAAAAGAGGCGACAGGCGGATTCGAACCGCCGTACGAGGTTTTGCAGACCTCTGCCTAACCACTCGGCCATGTCGCCATATTAGTCGCCTCAAATAATTTGAAACTGAAAAACTAAAAAAATACGTCAAAACAATTTGTTGTACGCCCGACAGGAATCGAACCTGTAACCTACTGCTTAGAAGGCAGTTGCTCTATCCAGTTGAGCTACGGGCGCCCGAATACCGTCAAAAAAATCAACTGTCGGGTGGTACCTGTTGCTAATTGCAACAACCCTAAAAGTAAAAGTCTGGGAGATCCCGAGGAATCGGGAAACCCCGAAAGCACTGCTTTCGGAACTTGAAACAACCAAACTCTGAAATTAAAAACTCAGATTAAATCTCTGAAGTCAATACGTCAAATTATGTGATAAAAGTCGGGGAGACAGGATTTGAACCTGCGACCCTTCGCTCCCAAAGCGAATGCGCTACCGGACTGCGCTACTCCCCGATGAAATTAGTATGTCAATGTGTAGTTTTTTTTGAGAGCTCCCAAAGCGAATGGGCTACTCCCGAGGTATCGGGACTACTCCCCGATGAAATCAGTATGTCAATGTGTAGTTTTTTTGAGAGCTCCCAAAACGAATGGGCTACTCCCGAGGTGTCGGGACTACTCCCCGATGAAATCATGTTATCAAAATGTAGTAGTATTTGAGAGTATCCAATGTAATTGGCTACTCCCGAAGTCTCGGGACTGATTACCCGAAATTGTTTCTTTTTCAATATGTCAAAGACTTAATCAACACATTAAAAATTACTCTTTTGAAGTAATTATCTGCAGTAGCAGTGATGTGTTTTTCAAAAGAATTCAAAGATAAAAGATTTAAATTCTGAATGCAATTTATATCCCGAATTTCTACGTACTTTTTTTGTAATCTTCACTCAGCTCTTTTAAAAACCCCATGCCATAAGCTGTTAACTGAATAAAGCCTGCAACTACACCTAATAGTGAGATTTTTAGATTCTTTTCAGTGTTGAATGCATCCAAAAATAACATTGTTGCATAAACCGGATAAAGAAGAATGAGCTTGGATAAAAAGCCCTGAGTCACAATCGTTAAAAATAGGAAGATTGGTAGACCAATTACAAAAAAGACAGGAAGTAAATGAACTAATTTAAGTTCATCAGGATAGAAGCGTTTTATATTGATGCGAGCCCGTCCAAAAAAGTGTAGTTGCCGATAAAACTGTTTGAAGTCGGTTCGCCTTTTATGATATACGTAGGCCTCATTAATTAACCCGGTTTTAAAGCCATTTTCAATAATTCTCAAAGAAAACTCAATGTCTTCACCCATTCGGGTAATTTTGTATCCGCCTGTTTTCTCAAAAACTTCCCTCGAAATACCCATATTAAAGCTTCTTGGATGGAATTTCCCGATGTGGTTTTTTCGTCCACGTATTCCTCCCGTTGTAAAGAAAGAGGTCATACTGTAGCTGATCGCTTTCTGAATGGGCGTAAATGAAGGATGTGCCCGATCCGGTCCGCCCCAGGCATCGTATCCATGAAAAAGGAGAGCTCGGTTTACTGATTCAAAATAGTGAGGCGGAATCAGACAGTCGGAATCAAATACGATGAAATATTCACCATTTGCCTTTTCGAAGCCGAAATTTCTTGAAAAACCCTGACCGCTATTTTTTTTAAAGTAGTAGCGAATATTCAGTGAATCTGAATACTTTTCTACGATATGATCGCACTTCAGTTCTGAACCATCTTCAATAATTAATACTTCAAAGTTTTTATAGGTCTGTTTGGTCAGACTTTGGAGAAGTTCATCAATTTCGTCCGGTCTGTTATAAACCGGAACAATTACTGAGTAATCCATGTATGCATTTCATAGAGAAATTATCGTTCTTTAGAGCCAATAATATAACAACATTATATTCGAATTAATGAAGTATCCTCAATTACTATTCACTTTTTTACTCTCTTTAATTTTAAGCACCTCATTGCAGGCAAGGCAGTTAACCGTACAGGCAGTGGACGGGCACGCCTCAAACTCTCAGAACCAGTATCCACTCGATGGAGGTTTACTTGAATCTGACAGGGGTTATTTTACTATTGGTGAGAGTGGTGTGTTTAATCCGGAATCCTGGTCAATTTCTTATCTAAACCAAAAAACCGGGTTTCTTGTAATTCGTGATCAATCAGTTTATTTGTCCATTTACGAAACTTCAGGAAACCAGGTTGTTGATCGACAGCTCGATTTTTTTGATGCCAGTGACGAAACTCTAAAACTCTACCTGTTTGATGATGGCAGATCCGTTACGAGAGATAATGTAGCGAATTTTACTTTTTTTGCCCCGAATGGTGATTTAAAATACTCCGTGTCGAACAGTTCGCAGAGCAGTGAGGGGGAGAGGGAATCGGAACTGGCTGCGGATGCATATGGGAAAACGGTTGTACTCTATAACCCGGTTATAAATTATGGCGACAGCCGGGGTTCGAGAGCCAAAGTAGTTATGGGAGAAGGAGATCAGCGCGTTTTTTTCAGGGATCAATCTTCACAAATTCTGCAGGTTAAAGTGAGTGAAAACGGTTCATATATTACTCTGTTAACCGGGAATGGATCAAATTATGAGGTTTATCTATTTGACAGATTCGGAAATGAATTAAATCAATTTAGCTTCAGTGATGAACAGAAAGGCGTATCCATAAGCGACGATGCCCGATATGTGACCGTCTACTCAGGAGGACGAACTCAGGTTTTGGATGCTGCGAATGGGGATAGGGTTGGAAGCACCAGCTCACGTTCACCTGTAATCTATTCCCGCTATTTTAAAGATGATGATGTGATTTTAGTTTTTGGCGGAGTTCAGCAGGGAAACCGGATTGACCAACCGGCTATTTCCGCAATTCATATTGGAGAGCGGCAAATTTTAAGGGAAGATATCAATGAATCGCTCTCCACTTATGACTTTGAGAGACTCCGGATCTCAAGGCTGCAGGGAAACAGCTATCAAATTGACGGACTGAACCGATCTTTGAGAGTCCGGACTGATTTTTAAAAAGATTCATTAAAGAAAAACTGGCAGATAAAGAAAAAGCCCTCATTTATGGTGAGGGCTTTTTTGTATGAGAAAAGTCTCAGTTTATGCTTTTTGTTCAGACTCTGATTCAGATTTGGTTTCACTATCGGAGTCTGACTTACCCTTTTCACTACTTTCCGCATCTGTCCAGTCAAATTCAAGTCCGTCACGAGACTTGTTCATTTTGATCTTTATAACAGATCCTTCCGGATGTTCTCCCGTAAGCAGTTCCTCTGCAAGTGGATCTTCCACATACTTCTGAATGGCTCTGCGCAGCGGGCGGGCACCGTATTTCTGGTCAAACCCTTTGTCTGAGATGAAATCTTTCGCTCCTTTTGTCATCTCAATTTCATATCCGAGATCTTTAATTCGCGAGAACAACTCATCGCCAATAATATCTATGATTTTGAAGATATGCTCCTTCTCCAGCGGATGGAATGTTAACACATCATCAATCCGGTTTAGAAACTCAGGGTTGAACACTTTTTTGAGTGCGTCCTGAATGGTTGATTTCATCTGTGCGTAATCGAAATCACCATCACCTGCTGAGAATCCAATACCTTTACCCATATTACGTATATCACGGGCTCCGATATTTGAAGTCATGATGATAATCGTATTACGGAAATCGACTTTTCGTCCCAGGCTATCGGTAAGAATGCCATCATCCAGTACCTGAAGCAGAATGTTAAATACATCAGGGTGAGCCTTTTCAATCTCATCCAGTAAGACAACGCTGTAGGGTTTTCTTCTCACTTTTTCAGTAAGAATACCGCCCTCTTCGTAGCCTACATATCCTGGAGGTGCTCCCACCAAACGGGATACACTGAATTTTTCCATGTATTCACTCATGTCTATACGGATGAGTGCTTCTTCTTTATCAAAGAGATATTTGGCAAGTACTTTGGCCATTTCAGTTTTACCGACTCCTGTAGGGCCCAGAAAGATAAATGAACCGATTGGTCTTGAGGGATCTTTAAGGCCGGCACGGGTCCGTTGTATGGCTTTTGTAAGCTTTGTGATCGCTTCATCCTGGCCAATAACTTTCTTGCCAAGTTCCTCACGCATCTTGAGGAGTTTTTGTCCCTCTTTCTGGCTGATCTTGTTCACGGGTACACCGCTCATCATGGCTACAACTGATGCAACATCCTCTTCATCCACATCATAAACGATATGTTCAGACTCTTTTTCCCAATCTTTTTGAGCCTGTTCAAGCTCTTCCATGAGGCGTTTTTCGGTATCACGAAGTCTGGCAGCCTCTTCAAAGCGCTGCTTCTTCACCATAGAGTTCTTCTCATTACTAGTCTTTTCAATCTCCTCTTCCAGTTCAATAATTTCGTCCGGAACGGTGATGTTTGAGAGGTGAACCCGAGCTCCAACTTCATCCAGGGCGTCAATTGCCTTATCAGGAAGGAAGTGATCGGTTACATAACGATCTGTGAGCTTCACGCACGCATCAATTGCATCCGGTGTATAGCGAACACTGTGGTGCTTCTCGTATTTGCCTTTGATCTGATTGAGAATTTCAAGCGTTTCGTCAACGGAAGTCGGCTCTACCATAATTTTTTGGAAGCGTCGTTCAAGCGCACCGTCTTTTTCGATGAATTGACGATATTCGTTGAGTGTGGTTGCACCTATGGCCTGAACTTCACCGCGTGCGAGAGCCGGTTTTAACATATTTGAGGCGTCAAGAGAGCCGCTTGCCCCGCCGGCACCAACTATAGTATGAAGCTCATCGATAAACAGAATGACATTATCTGTTTTTTCAAGTTCACTCATCACAGCTTTCATTCGCTCCTCAAACTGCCCGCGATATTTTGTTCCGGCAACGAGTGCGGCAAGATCGAGGGCAATAACTCGCTTATCGTAAAGAACGCGAGATACTTTTTTCTCTATAATCCTTGAAGCAAGTCCTTCAGCGATAGCTGTTTTACCTACACCGGGCTCACCGATCAAGACCGGATTATTTTTCTTGCGACGGCTCAGTACTTGAGCCACTCGCTCAATCTCCTTTTCCCGTCCGATAATCGGATCGAGTTTACCATCTTCGGCCAATTGAGTTAAATCGCGGCCAAAATTGTCTAATACGGGTGTTTTCGATTTTTCCATTTTCTTTTCTCTGGAACTTCCTGATGACTGAGAACCCTTAGGGGTTTGTGGAATATTTGCGCTGGCTGAACGGCTGTCTTCCCGATCAGTATCGCGAGTATTCCCCGAAATAATCATGTCCAGTTCTTCTCGTACGGCGTCGTACGAAACATTGAACTGCTGCAGTATCTGAGCGGCGATATTTTCTTCATCCCTCAGTAATGAGAGCAGAAGATGCTCAGTTCCTATCGTGTCACTCTTGTATAGCTTAGCTTCGAGATAGGTTATTCGAAGAACCTTTTCGGCCTGTTTTGTCAAGGGGATGTTACCAACGGTAACGGTACCACCGGTTCCTCTTACAGTATCTTCGATTGTTTTTTTGAGCTTAAAGAGATCACAATCGAGATTTTTGAGTATCCGAATTGCAACACCGTCTCCTAAACGAACAATACCTAGAATTAAATGTTCTGTGCCAATGTAATCATGACCGAGGCGAAGTGCTTCCTCCCGGCTAAACTGAATTACATCTCTAACTTTACTTGAAAAATTACCCTCCATATCGGGACCTACAAAAAGATTTGGCTTTCATTGATTGCTGAAAAATGTAACGAGTGGCAACTTCATTTAGTTCACACTCATTGCCTCTAACGACGAAAGTAGTGTGGTGCATTGCGAATTGCAAACACTTTACATTTTATATTAAAAATAGTGAGAAAAAAAGACTTTTTAGAACAGTGGTTTACCGGTCATCTCTTCCGGTTGATCCAGCCCCATCATTTTGAGAAGGGTAGGGGCAACATCTGCTAAAATTCCATTTTTGAGTGAGCCCTGATGGATTTCACTGACTAAAACAACGGGAACAGGAGCTGTGGTGTGTGAGGTATGCGGGCTGCCGTCCGGTTGAAGCATGCAGTCTGCATTTCCATGATCTGCAATAATCAGTACTTCATATTGATGTTTGCGAGCTGTTTCGATTACTTGCTTTAGCTTCTTGTCAATCATTTCAACCGCTTTGATTGTAGCCGCCATATCGCCGGTGTGCCCAACCATATCCGGATTAGCAAAATTCAAAATAGCAAGTTGAAACTGATCCTTGCTGAGTTCATCACAAAGCTTTTGAGTTACTGCCTGTGCGCTCATCTCTGGTTGAAGATCGTAAGTGGCAACTTTCGGGCTTGGTATCATAACACGAATTTCGCCCTTATTGGATGCCTCTTCCCCTCCATTAAAGAAATAGGTTACATGCGGATACTTCTCTGTTTCTGCAATTCGCAGTTGGTCCAACCCTTGATTGCTTACATATTCACCAAGGGTGTTTTTAAGGCGAACAGGAGGGAATGCAACATGCACGAAATCATCAAATGTCTCATCATACGATGTGAATGTTACATAGTGAAGATCCAGCTTGTCGGTTTCAAAAGGGAGATCTTCTTTCTGGAAAAGAGCTTTTGTAATCTGGCGGGCACGGTCGCCTCGAATATTATAGAATACTACAACATCACCTTTTTTAATACGGCTGTCCGAGTCGCTTTTTACCACGTGTGGCAGAATAAATTCATCAGTAACATCTGCTTTGTAGCTTTTCTCAAATGCTTCTGATGCTTTGTTTACTTCTACACCTTTACCGTGTACAAGAAGATCGTACGCTTTTTGAGTACGTTCCCACCGGTTGTCACGGTCCATGGCATAATAACGGCCTACAACAGAGGCAATTGATCCTGTGCCGATTTTTGCGGCTTCTGCTTCAAATTGTTTTAGGTATTCAGCTCCGCCGTGTGGCGATGTATCGCGCCCATCCGTAAAAGCGTGAACAAATGTATCCCGGAGTCCATACTGTTTGGCCATTTTAAGGAGAGCAAACAGATGGTTATTGTGGCTGTGAACACCGCCGTCTGAAAAGAGACCCATAAAGTGAATTCTGCCATTATTCCTGGCTTTTTCAAAAGCCTCGGTTAGAACAGAATTCTCGAAAAAGTCACCATCTTTAATAGACTTGTTAATTCGGGAGAGCTCCTGCCAAACAATGCGGCCGGCACCAATATTCAGATGGCCTACTTCAGAATTGCCAAACTGTCCATCAGGTAAGCCTACATCCTCGCCACTGGCAGAAAGCCTGGCGTTTGGGTAGTTCTCAATCAGAGAATCGAAAAAGGGAGTATTTGCCTTATCAATTGCGCTAACTTCGGGATTTTCAGCAATCCCGTAGCCATCCAGAATTACAAGAAGTGCTTTTCGGGTAGATTGTGTCAAAGTGACCTATAGATTATTGACGTGACTTGTCAATTTCGACTTCTTGCGAGCCGCGTTATTTGGGTGGATAATTCCTTTTACGGAAACTCTGTCGATATAACTTACTGCATCTCTCAAATACTTCTCTGCAGTCTCTTTATCAGTTTCGTTTAGAACCTTCTTAATATGCGTTCTCATTTTAGAACGTCGTGTATTATTGTGCTTTTGTCTCTTTTCGCTTTGGCGAAGTCGCTTAATTGCTGATTTATGCTGTGGCATAACAAATTGGTTATTACGGTTAAA
Source organism: Chitinophagaceae bacterium T5-Br10_B2g13 (assembly GCA_001564065.1). Taxonomy (GTDB): domain Bacteria; phylum Bacteroidota; class Rhodothermia; order Balneolales; family Balneolaceae; genus Rhodohalobacter. Next base: position 10,723 of record LKNA01000058.1, on the reverse strand, counting down.
TACTCGTTATCTTAAACAGTTCCCAAAATTAAGGGTTATCCATTCAACTTACAAGAATGGATTGATAGTTAGACTTAAAAAATTTATTTTAACCTTTCTCTGAAATGATCATAGTCATAGATGGGCCTGCCGGGTCCGGGAAAAGCTCAACAGCCAAAGCGATTGCCAATCGTCTCGGGATCAAATTTTTAGATTCCGGTGCACTTTACAGGGCAATCACATATTTATGGTTGGAGAGTGACAAGCCAGGTAAGGCGGAATTCTTTGAAAATTTGTCAAATGTTCGATTACAAGCTGATTATAGAGATCAGACATTTTATGTGCAAGCTGACGGAAAAAATCTGACAGATAAAATACGCACTAAATATGTTGCAGATCACGTAAGTGAAATTGCATCGTACAAGACTGCCAGGAGATTCGTAAATGAATTCATGCGCAATCTTGTTAAAGAAGATACGTATATAGCGGATGGGAGAGATCTCGGAACCGCTGTTTTTCCTGACGCTGATCTTAAATTCTATATGGACGCATCATTGAAGGAACGAGCCAAGCGCAGGTTCCTGGAAATGAAAGCTTCAGATGAATCTATCACTCTTGAAGATGTGATGGAAAATCTGCGCTCGCGGGATGAGAAAGATCAAAACCGTGAAAATGATCCGCTGAAGAAAGCAGATGATGCAATTGTAATTGATACGACAGGCAAATCATTCGAAGAACAGGTTCAGGAAATGGTCTCGATCATAAAAGAGAATGTAAATCTAAATTAAAACTTAAACTCTAATCCCATTTCGAAAGTCGAAATGAGGCTGACTTTTAACAGGTAATTAAATGACTGAAGAAACTAAAAACGAAAACGTAAACGAAGAAATCGAAGCTGTTTCGGAAGAGACAGATAAGGTGGAAACTGCCGAAGAAACAAAAGCAGAAGAGAGTAACGGCGAGGCAAAAGAATTGCCAACATTTACCGGAGAAGTAGACGGTAAAACTTATACGCTCGATGAATTACAAGCCGCATCCGAAGATTATACAGATGAAGAGTTCCACGAGCTTGCAGGGATGTATGAAAATACACTCAGCGAAATTGAAGAGAAAGAGATTGTTACCGGTATTGTTGTTTCTGTTGATGAGAAATATGTAATCGTTGATATCGGATTTAAATCAGAAGGTATTGTACCTGCAAACGAATTTTCAGACAAAGTTCTTGAAAATCTGCAACCCGGTGATGAAGTAGAAGTATTTCTGGATAGAGTGGAAGACCGTGAAGGTCAGCTGATTCTCTCCCGCAAGAAAGCAGATATTCTCCAAGCTTGGGAAAATATTGAGGAAGCTCACGAAACCGGCGAAGTGATTGAAGGTTACATTCAGCGAAGAATTAAAGGTGGTATGGTTGTGGATGTATTTGGTATCGATGCGTTCCTTCCCGGATCACAAATTGATGTTCGCCCGGTTCGCGATTTCGATGCGTATGTTGGTAAGACCATGGAATTCCAGGTTGTAAAACTCAACATGCAGGCAGAGAACGTTGTTGTATCTCACAGAGCACTTATTGAAAGTGATCTTGAAGATCAGCGTCAGGAAATTCTCGAAACCATCGAAGCCGGTCAGGTTCTCGAAGGTATCGTTAAGAATATTACCGACTTCGGTGTATTTATTGATCTTGGTGGTGTTGACGGACTGTTGCACATTACCGATCTGTCCTGGGGACGAGTTGAGCATCCGGAAGAGATTGTTAAGCTCGACCAGCGCATGAACGTTGCGGTTATCGACTTTGATGAAAACTCCAAGAGAGTTTCTCTGGGTCTGAAACAGCTGCAGCCACATCCGTGGGAAGACATCGATATCAAGTATCCTGAGGGAATGCGCATTCAGGGACGTGTGGTATCTATTGCAGATTACGGTGCATTTATTGAGCTGGAGAAAGGCGTTGAAGGTCTGATCCATATCAGTGAAATGAGCTGGACACAGCATATCAAACACCCATCACAGTTGGTACAGAAGGATGACATCATTGAGTGCGTTGTTCTGAACATCAACGAAGATGAGAAGAAAATTTCACTGGGCGTTAAGCAGCTCGAAAAAGATCCATGGGAAGACCTTGGCGAAAGGTATCCAATCGGATCAACCCACAAAGGTATTGTTCGAAACCTCACCAACTTTGGAGTGTTTATCGAGCTTGAGCCGGGAATTGACGGACTGGTTCACGTATCTGACCTGAGCTGGACAGAAAATGTTGAGCACCCGAATGAGGTTGTTGACAAAGGAGAAGAGCTGGAAGTTGTTATTCTGGCCATCGACTACGACAACAGACGAATCACATTGGGGCATAAGCAAGTACAGGACAATCCTTGGGAGAAATATGCTGAGGAGTACGGACTCGGAGCCAAAGTTGAAGGTGAAGTTTCCAAGATCACTGACAAAGGCATGTTCATTAAACTTCCTTTGGGAGTAGATGCATTTCTGCCCGGTGATAAGCTTACTGAGCCTGTTGAAGATCTGAGCGAGTCTTTCAAAGAGGGAGATAAAGTAGAAGGTTTTGTAATTGAGTTCGATGAACCAAGCAAGACTATCGAAATCTCTCAGGTAGAAGAAGAAGTTAAGAAGTCTAAAACTAAAGCTAAGAAGCAGCCTAAGAAGAGCGAAAGCGTTGAAACAGGCACACCGACACTCGGTGAAGTTTCAGGACTTGCTGATAAGCTGAAAGAGAAAGAAGAGAAAGAGAAGAACAGCTAATCTTCTAAGACTTCGTAATTAAACTAAAAAGGCTTCTGAATTAAGTTTCAGAAGCCTTTTTTTATGTCAAAACATGATAAGCACATTTCCAGGTCTGTGATTTGGGACTGGATTTAAACCTATTCCATATAAAAGAAAATGATATTCTCGTTGGGGTTAGAACTGCTTCGGATTCGGGTGTTATGCTCTTTGTTATAGGCATAAGCGATATTTCGAATAGAATTCAGTTCTTTCTTGTCTGAAAACTTTACCCTCAATGCTTCTCCACCGTTTTTAAGCTGCCCCATTGCATCTTTTACCTTATCATACTTGGATTTACTTTTTCGAGAAACACGAACTTTTGATCGGGGTACTATTTTGACTTTCATAATCTTGACTTTAATTGGTTACAATTAAAAAATGTACTCAAATGTCGGTTAAGTAATAGAAAGCTTAACATTTTCTAATGCTTATGCTTAAGGCCGACGATGATATAAGCCAGTTTGAGCAAATACTTTTTAAATTGAGAACTAAGTTGTAGAAAAGTATTAGACTGACTATTAAATACGAACACAAATTATTTACGAAAAGAATATATAGAAATTTGATAAATCAAAAATAGAATCCATCGAAGTAATGAATTAAATCACTGATTATGGGACCTGAACGGTCATTAATATCTTTTCAATAATGTCCTCGGAGCTTATCTCTTCTGCTTCTGCTTCAAACGTAGGGATAATGCGATGTCGTAAAACGTCCATAGCGATTGTTCGAACATCATCCGGTGTAACATAGGCTCTATGCTCCATGAATGCGTGTGCCCTGGAGGCTAGGTTCAAATTTATAGACGCACGGGGAGAGGCACCAAACTCGATGAGCTCCTTGAGATCAGGCAGGTTGTATTTTTCGGGATAGCGGGTGGCAAAAATCAAGTCAATGATGTATCTCTCAACTTTTTCATCTACATAGATTTCATTAATTACGGATCGCGCTTCAAGAATTTGCTGAGCATTGGTAACAGGCACTAATTCCGGTTTGTCTCCGGTTTTAGCCATCCTTCTCATAATTTCGAGTTCCTCCGTTTCGGTGGGGTAACCGATTTTAAGCTTCAGCATAAATCGATCGACCTGCGCCTCGGGAAGGGTATAGGTTCCTTCTTGTTCTACAGGATTTTGAGTGGCCAAAACCAGAAACGGTTTGTCGAGAGGGAAGGTACTCTCGCTGATGGTAACCTGCTTCTCTTGCATGGCTTCCAAAAGAGCACTCTGTACTTTAGCGGGGGAACGGTTAATCTCATCAGCAAGAACAATGTTTGCGAAAATGGGGCCTTTTTTAACATTAAATTCAGACTCCTTCTGGTTGTAAATAAGAGTACCGATCAGGTCAGCCGGAAGAAGGTCTGGAGTAAACTGAATACGCTGGAATTTTGTATCAATCACCTTGGCAAGAGAAGAGACAGTAAGGGTTTTAGCTAAGCCCGGCACGCCCTCCAGGAGAACATGTCCATCAGCAAGCAGTCCAATCAAGAGTCGGTCAATCATATATTTCTGACCGACAATCACTTTTTCAAGCTCAGAATAGATATCATCAATGAATGCGCTATGGCGTTCAATTTTCTCACCCAATGCCTGCATGTCAACTTCTGTACTCATCTTTAATTCAGATTAAATATTGTTGTTCAATTTGATATCTTTGGTGCTTCCAAACGGCTAGTAAAGAACGAATAAATACAATTAGCTGCAATATCATTCACTGCATTCGTATGCCGTAAGCTAAATTTGATTACTTCAATTTAAAACTGATACTTAATGGATTTATTACAGGCCATTTTACTGGGGCTGCTGCAGGGTATAACGGAATTTTTACCGGTAAGCAGTTCAGGCCACCTTGCTCTTGCCCGCGCGTTTCTGGGCAGTGAAATTATGCCGGGAATAACTTTTGAGATTGTAGTTCACTTCGGGTCTTTCTGCAGCATCGTGGTTTATTATCGAAGAACATTAATAACTATGATTGCCGATATATTGAAAAGCTTTTCTCCGTCAGGTATTCAGGATAAGAGGTTTATTACAGACTACAATACCCGGCTGGCCTACATCATACTGCTGAGTATGATTCCTGCGATGATTGTAGGATTTACTCTTAAAGATCCTATTGAAGGCCTGTTTCTGAATCCGGTGTTTGTCTCTTCGATGCTACTGGTAACCGGATCCCTGCTTTTTATTACTAAATTTATAGGCAGGCCGGAGAAAGATGTGTCGGCACTACGGGGGTTGCTGATGGGGTTTGCTCAGTCATTGGCCATTCTTCCCGGGATCAGCCGGTCGGGATCCACAATTTCTGTAGGTTTGCTTTCCGGAATAAGCAGAGCTAACGTGGCAAATTTTTCGTTTTTGATGGTATTGCCTGTTCTGGCAGGAGCCATGTTATTAGAGATATTGGAGATTATGGAAACCGGAATTGAAACTGCCGCCGTGCTCTCTCTAACAGCCGGATTTCTCACATCATTTATCTCAGGATACTTCGCCCTGAAATACTTAATTATTTTACTGAAAAAGGAAAAATTCCACTATTTTGCTTACTACTGTTGGGGACTGGGAATATTCGGAATTATTTTCTTCTTCTAATTCATAAAAGTGACGCAATACGGTTGATGCCATTTTTAAATTTGGCTACCTTTATGCCGTAAAAAGAAAAGCACAGAATGGAAACATATTTATTTGTACTACTTGCTGTTATCGCTATTGCTTCTGCACTGGGGATGATTTTAAATAAAAGCACGGTTAACAGTGCTCTCATGCTGGTGATAAATCTGGTTACTTTATCCGGAATTTACCTGCTATTGAACGCTCAATTTTTGGCTTTGATCCAAATTTTAGTCTATGCAGGAGCCATCATGGTTCTCTTCCTATTTGTTATTATGCTCTTGAATGTGGATGATGAGAAGACACTCTTCTCAAAATTCAGGCTAAAGTATTTTCTCTCTTTCCTGCTTGGAAGTGTAATTTTTGCCCAAATACTTTACAGTATTGGGGGGGTAACAGAAATGTTGCCGGAAATGTCTTCTGATATGCTACATATTGGTACAGTTGAGGCTGTAGGTGATGTTCTTTACACCGATTATCTATTCACATTCGAAATGACGGCAATACTTTTAACCGCCGCTGTAGTAGGTGCACTGATGGTTGCACAATATCAAGTTAAAAAAGATGAGGATTCTGAAGAATGATAGGAATTGATTGGTATCTGGCTTTAAGTGCTATCCTGTTTACTATAGGGGCTATTGGGGTTTTAATTAGACGGAATGCAATTGTTGTTTTTATGTGCATTGAGATGATGTTAAATGCCGTAAACCTGACACTCGTTTCATTCAGTGCTTATCACGGTGATATTGCCGGTCAAATTTTGGTATTCTTTTCTCTATCGGTAGCAGCAGCTGAAGCAGTTGTGGGTCTGGCGATTATTATCGCAATTTTCAGAAACAACCTCTCTGTTGATATCACGAAAGTCAATTTACTGCGCTGGTAGTTAAAATTTTTGTTATGGTTTGCATGAGAAAGCCTTCTCGAATCCGGGAAGGCTTTCTTGTATAAAGATGTTGTTTTGCACATGAATAGAATTAGATCAGGGTTAATAAAAGTTATTAGAGGCAGTTTATTAATGCTTCTGGCATGTAGCATGCTGCTTTTAAATCCTCTAAAATCGTCTGCAGAACAAGAAGAGAGAAATCCCAGGCTAATTTTAATTCATGTTGACGGGATTGGTACCAAATTTCTGCTTGAGGAGATCGAAAAAGGAAATCTTCCAAACCTGGTGAGAATTTTTGGTGAAGAGGGCAGGATTGATCATACCATTACATACTTCCCCAGTAAAACACCCACCGTTATCTCTTCTGTGCGTGATGGCGTAACACCGGATGTGGCTTCCCTTGCAGGTTGGATTCAATCGGATGAACAAGGGGGTGAGGTGAGGGGTATGATAAGTACATTTTTCCAGATGGCCTTTTCTACATCCAGAATGGCTACAACCAATTTGATCTATGGAGCTCCGGGTTTTGATCGTTTAGCCGGATTGGCGCTGCAAAATACAGTCAACTATTTAAAGGATTACAATGTATTGCAGTACTACTGGTACAAAACGGATACCCATGCTCATTTCTATGGAGAAGAAGCTTACCGGAAACAGCTGAGTGAATTTGATCGACAAATAGGCAAGCTTGCTAATCGGCTGCCCGAAGACGTTAACCTGATTATCTATTCAGATCACGGTATGACTTTCAATAATGGAGTTGAACTGGATGATGTGGTACGAGATGTGGTAGGGAGCAACCTGAACGCTTATTCATATCCTACCCTCTATCTTAAAAATCCGGGTAATAGGGAGCAGTATGCCCGAAATCTTGTTGATGAAACTGAAATTGCTGTGACATTTTTTAAACTGAATGACAACACCGTAAAAGGAATTCATTCCGAAGGGGAGATTTATTTTATAGAAAAGGACGGAGATGTGCAGTACGAATATTCCGGAACCGACCTTCTTGGATATGGTGAATATGGCTACGATGGCAGATTTTTAGATATAGAGGAGTGGCTGGAGATATCACATCGCAGTGACTTTCCTATGGCTCCGATCAATATCTACTTTTTTATGCAGAACAGATCTTCCGGGGATATCATCACTCTGCTCAGCCCTCATCAATACAATAAAACGGTATACAGTAAAGCCGGGAATCACGGAGGCTTCCATAAGAACGATATGGTAACTCCGCTGTTTGCCAAAGGTCCTGACGTTGAAGATCTTTATTATCGGGATAGTTTCTGGCTGCCGAATCTTTTTAGCGAATTGGATCAGTTCAACTTTGATGAGGAACCGCCAAGAGACCGGCACTATCTTGCCAACCGGTATAATTTCAGATCGGGTGCAATGGTTACGGAAGTTGCTTTTTCGCCAACTTACAGAATTTATTATGGCGCTGATCTCTACTGGGATTCTGATTTAAAAGTAAACCGAACCGACGTTTGGGGTAAAGCCGATATTTTCAGATCCTATCTCTCTCGGTTGTGGATTGGAGGTGGAGTTGAAATCGACTCAGAAAGCCAGTACTCACCTTTTTTTAAACTGCGATACGATTTGCACGTCCGAAGTTTTCTTTTCAAGAGTTCGTTTGCCACCAATAGAGATTTTTTATTTAAGGTGTCGTACGAAGTTACCCCAACGCTTGCTTTTGAAGTAACGAATTTCCGCTCTTTAGGACTTCGGATCGATTTCTAAAAAAATCTGAATATTGATTAGGGGAACACCCCGCCTTCATCTGTACTACCAACAGAACAACAACCCCATAATCAAATATTCAAGTCATGAAAAAAACAATCTTTAAACTATTCAATGTATTGCTGGTCGTCGGTGTGATTGCCGTTGGCTGTGATTTAACTGAATCATCAATTGACGGGCCATCTGACGTACAGGTACAAATGAAAGTAAATACCGGAGCTGCTGCTATGGCAATGCTTTCAGGTAACAATGAGCATAGTAATACTCTGGAAATTCAGGAAGTAAAGTTATTCATCGAAGAGATGGAGCTTGAAAGTGTAATGGATGATTCCCTCGATTTTGAAATCGAGTATTTCATCGCAAATCTGCCGCTTGACGGATCTCCTCTGGTTATAACAGAGAAAGCTATTCCGGCCGGACTCTACGATGAATTTGAACTGGAAATCGAAAAGCCTGACGACGACGATGTTGAGGTCAACGATCCTGACTTTCGAGATGAAACAGGAAGTTACTCGCTGGTTGTAAAAGGTCTATTCAATGGCGAAGAGTTCACATTCAGAAGCAGTGAAGATTTTGAGATCGATATTGATCTGAATCCGCCGCTTGAAGTTATAGAAGGTGAAAGCTCAACACTGGTTATCTCTATAGATGTCGATTCATGGTTCAGAGGCAGTGACGGAGAGTTTATGGATCCTAAAGATTTCAGAAATACAGAGCGTATTAATGAAAATATTGAGGACTCCTTCGAAGGCTTTGAAGATCAGTTTGACGACGACGATGACGATGATGATGACGACGATGACTAATTTCCTTTAAAATATCCCTATACCCCATAAGCCCTGATGCTGACAGCTCAGGGCTTTTCTATGAAATGTTGTTTTCTTGACAATTCTGCAAAATGATAGACAAGATTTATAAACCGGTTTCAGCAAACAGCCTTGCACTATTCCGTATTCTTTTTGGGGTAATTATGCTTTGGGAGGTGTACAGGTATTTTCATTATGGCTGGATAGAACGCTACTGGGTAAGGCCGGCAATAAACTTTACATACGAAGGATTTTCCTGGGTAACACCGTTATCTGCTGAAGGAATGACATTCCTTTTTGTTGTAATGGGGGTCCTTGCCTTATTTGTTACGATCGGGTTTATGTACAGATTTAGCGCTGCACTGTTGTTCGTGATTTTCAGTTACACATTTTTGTTAGAGCAGGCTCGCTATCTGAATCACTTCTATCTTGTGATGTTGATCAGTTTCCTGATGATTTTCCTTCCTGCTCACAATAAATATTCAGTTGATTCATATTTATTTCGCTCCAATAGGTCAAAATGGGTGCCGAAGTGGACCGTTCTGATCCTCCAGTTCCAAATTGGCATCGTCTATCTATTTGGAGGAATCGCTAAGCTAAACCGGGATTGGCTATCCGGCTCGCCAATGGACATGTGGCTGCCAAGACGATCAGATTTTCCTTTGATCGGTTCACTCTTTGAACACTACGAAACAGCTCTTATTATGAGCTACTCCGGTCTGATCCTCGACCTGGTTGCCTTTCCGCTATTGATGGTGCGAAAAACCCGCCCCTGGATTTTTGCCGGTCTGATTCTGTTCCATTTTATGAATGACAGAATCTTTACGATCGGAATTTTTCCGTGGTTTATGATTGGAGCACTGACCATCTATTTACCGACTACCTGGCCAAAAGATCTCTATCGGTATCTGACTACACTTTCTCCGACCAGGAAACAGATGTGGATATCGGTTGCTCTTTTAGGTGGCTTGACAGGCAGTTGGTTTCATGAGAGTATTGCGCTCGTTCCATTCACTATATCGGCGATTATTATGGTGATATTAGTTTGGGATTTTCTTGTCAATCCTGCAGAAGAGACTCATTTAACCTTCGAAGAACCCGGTTTTCAAAAATCAGGCTGGGTCACAGCCGGTCTTGCACTTTGGATCTTTATTCAGATTACGTTGCCTATGCGGCATACATTAATTCCGGGCAATCCAAGCTGGACAGAGGAGGGGCACAGGTTTGCATGGCACATGAAATTGAGATCCAAAAGCTGTGTAGAGCAGTTCTATTTGCTGGATAGAGAGAGTGGTGAAAAACAAGCGATTAACGGTATGCCTTTCCTTGAAAGCTGGCAGCGAAGCAAAGTTTCCGCCAGACCTCAGCTGGTTGTTCAATATGCTTCGTTTCTGAGTAAAATTTATAATAATCAACCTGTTTATGCCGATATACGCTGTTCGTTGAATGGGAGAGAAGAACGCAAATTGATCGATCCGAATAGAGATCTGACTCAGGTAACCTTCAAGGACTGGAAACAGAACGACTGGATTTTCAGGTATGAGTAAGCATGCATTGAACTGATAGCGAAACAGAGGTGTGTACAATCACAGCGTTGACTTGAATGTATATCAAGCTTTTAAACGCTCTACTCTTATCGCGGGAATAAGTCCAATGAACACCCCTCTAAATTTCGTTTCACGTGTCGCTAACGGTCGGAACGCCTTAATAGGGGAGACTTCTTAATTTCTTTAAGTAAGATTATTAATCGAGTTGAGGTAAGTAGATTAGGTTGTAAAGCATAAACCGCTTAACTATTCGTATGCTTTAGTCATATGCATTGTTCACAGTCGAATGTCTAAACATTCTGAATAAAATGCTTAAAACAGGTACTTCACAGAAAAAGAAGGATGAAAACCAAGGTCTAACACATCAACCGGAACGGGGGTGAGTCGGGGGAT
>LKNA01000177.1 GCA_001564065.1 Chitinophagaceae bacterium T5-Br10_B2g13 | reverse complement strand
TGGCCAACTTCCTGTCAAACCTGCTGGCCGGGCTGGCCGCCTACTCCTTCTTTCCAAAAAAGCCAGCTATTAAGTATGATCCCGTCCATACAAACCAATTAAGCATGATTTAGAATCGAACTCAGGTTACAAAGACATTCAGGAGGTGATGAATTATCAAACCGATTTGGTGGATATCGTGATTAAACTAAAACCTCTTGGTGTGATTAAAGGATAGGAAATTTATTATTTGTTTGAGTAAGCGGCCCGGAGGATTATCATTCCAACTGCTACAAGGCATTTAAGTTTAGTATTCAGTTTGATAAGCAGTATAGTTAAGGGGTGGATAGTGTAGTGTATAGTGGTTTGGCGGCTAAGCGTCGAAGCAAGAAATTTTTTAAAGCCCTGAAATGCGAACTCATCCGTTTGAATTACTGGATATCAAACCCAATAAGTGTTAAGGCAAGAAGTTCATTTTTGGTTTATACCATGCATTCTTACCGGCGCTCACCCTCAAAACATTGTAAGTAATGATAATCAGATTATATAAGTAAAGGCCACCCACAAAAAAATAGAACGGAAAATAAATTTCACTCACAATTGATGGACTGATATCACTCATTGCGCTAATTTTGTAATTCCCCCAAAAAAGAAATCCTATCAGTAACATAAACAGGAAAATAGTCCATGTGATCTGAAAGCTTAACAATTTATTGGCATGGGAAGTTAAACTCTTTATCTGATCCTTTTTCGATATCCAAAGTAGAAGAGGGAGAATTATCCCTAATAAAGGGAAAAGCAGAAAGCTCAATGCTGAGATATGGAGTGAAGCCAGATATGTCTTGTTTTCTTCTTTTTTGGAGTCGATAAATGTGTCAATGGTAACGTTTAAAGCGTTTGCTATACGAATGATGGTATTACCACGAGGATCTGATTTTCCGTTTTCCACGCGCTGTATAGTGCGCAGGCTTAAATTCGTTTTTTCAGCCAATTCCTCTTGAGAAAATCCTTTTTGGGTGCGGATTTGTTTTATTTTTTCAGCGATCATGACGGTTAATATATATTTTCATTTATGGTTCGCTGCAATCTATATAACGGCTGATTAAACATTAACGGCTTGTTTGCGACATTTTTACGACAAAGCTGTCAGACGGTGAAAAAGTAAGATTTTTTAGGTCGCATAACGGTTTGGCGGTTGTGCGGTGAGCTGAAAATTATTCCATAGCCCCAAAGCCAAAACGAATCCGCACAGCCTGCCCCGACTATTCGGGGAACCGCTGGTAATGCCTGCCTCACTCTATGAGTTCAACTCTGAGTTTTTTTCCAAATGCCTGCGCATACTTCTCCAATGTTGAAAGCCGTATATCATCGGCATGATTCTCGATTCGTGAGATGGCTGTTTTTTTCGTGTTTAATTGTTTGGCGAGCTCATCCTGAGTCAGGCCTGCTTCCACTCGAGCCTGTTTCAGAAGCACACCTATTTTAAAACTTCGGAACCCTTCATCATACCCTTCGGCAAATTCGGGGTCTCGTTTCTTTCTATCGCTAATATATGCTTGAAGATCACTCATAATTTGCCTCCTTTTCGGGACAGATAATCAGCTTTGCGCTGCTCTGCCAATTTAATTTCTTTCTTTGGTGTTTTTTGTGATTTATTTGAAAATCCATTTGTCAGGATGATAAATTCATCACCATCTACGAACCCAAGTATTCTGAAACTGTTAGATCCAATTCTTGTTCGAACCTCCCAAATATCATCTGTACTTTTTAGTTTCTTAAAGTATTGAACAGGAATCTGGTCCAGTCTTTCAACTAATTCAAGTACCCAGAAAACTTTCTGAGCATGTTTAGAGCTCAGCGAGTCCAAAAACTCTTTTACCGGAACTTTGCCTGATTGGTACGCCGGCTGGCGGATTGATTTCTTTCACAGAACAAATGTTAACAATTATGTTAACTTAATCAAGTGCTATTTAATTGTGAGAAGAGGAGGCATAACGTGTATTTATCCTCACAACTATGTCAGGATAATGATTATCTATTATACTCCTACACAAGGGTTTCGCAAATAGAGTTCGATTTTTGGAGAGTTAAGTGGAGCTGACAACGGATAAATCGGTTGGATAAAATATTATCCGATGTAAGGATTATCGGTGGGTGAGTCCGGTTGTCGAGAGTTCTCGTACTCAACCAATCAACATCAACTACCCGCCAACTCATCATACTTTTCCCGAACCATCTGCAGATCTACCCGGGTGGAGCGTTTCCATTTTTGGTTTCGCAGAAGGGCGGCAGGGTGGTAGGTGACGGTCTCTAATAATTTAAAATTCTGCCGAGAGTTATGAGTTTTCATAAAATTGTAATCTTTCTTAGTAGCCGTAATCTTTTGTTATACATATATATAACTCATTTATTGGATTAGAAATTTTCCATCTTTTTCATTATAATCGAAATTAATATTTGTTACGTCGGTCGTAACAGAACGTGTGATATTTTGTTGAATATAGAACAGTTGAAGAATTCTCAGCACGGTATAACCGGTGTGGCTTTTGAGAATCTTCAATGATAATGTTCAATCTTACCTGTAAAGGTTTTTTATCACAGTGTTGAGGACCGGCTTGTGAAGAAAAGAGACACAAGTCGTTATGTCTATGTCCCGGTTCCTATCATTTTCTTAATGACAGGAGATATTTAAAGACAGGGAATTATTAACAAACGGTCAGAAACGAATGCTAATTAAATAATAAATCAGAACTATGAATACTAACTATCTTACCTCTTATATAGGTATATATCTTGTACTAATTTTTGGATTAATGGTCACAAGCTGTAAAGAAGAACCGCTCTCTGATATACCTGATGAACCCGGTTCAGTTTCTTTTGCTATGGACTTGGAACCGTTGGCGGAACAAGGCGTAGATGTTCATGAAGTTGAAATATCACTGACACCATGGGGTGACGGTGATACAAGGATTGAAACGATAACACCCACCGAAGATCAAATTGATGAGACAATCAGTGATTTGGATCCCGGTAACTGGGATGTGGAAGTCCGTCTTTATTCGGAAGATGAGGAACTACTGGGCGAAGGTTCGAGAGAAGGAGTAATGATTGAGTCCGGAAAGACTACCGTCTTGACAATGGAAATCACAGTCTGGTTGGACCCGGAAACCGGCGAATTATCCATCACAGTGATTTGGAATTTTGAGGAGCGCCGAATGTCGGCGGAGGAGGATTGCACTTACCACGATCCCGACGCGATGGAAGTCGAAGAAGACAACGGAACGTGGCGCATTGTCAGGGACGGTCTGGTCGTGCGCAGCTTCGGCTCCGACGAAGACAGCGAGGAAAACGCCCGTCGTGGGCTCGAGATCATCCAGGCGTATCACCTTACCAATTATTGCTACGTCGGGCGACCCAATCCACCCATGAGCTACATGCTCAGCAATGAAATTGCGCCGCGGGGTGACATCGGCGAAGAGGACTGCACATTCCATAGCCTCGATGCGATCGAAGTCGTTGAGGTTAATGGCACGTGGCGCATCGACAGGGACGAATTTATCGTACTCACCTTCGGTTCCAGCGAGGACAGTGAGGAGCTGGCACGTGAAGCCTTCGATCTTATCCACAAATACCAGTTCGAAGAGTACTGCTATGTCGGTCGACCTGACCCGCCAATGAGCTACATGAAGGCAAAGTAGATAAGAGTTTGAACCGATAATAATTCCGGTTCGATACAATTTGGTGAGATGAGAAAAATGTGAAAAGCCTGCAGCTGATCCTGCGGGCTTTTCAGGTAATAGTATTCTTATCTACATGACGTATAACTATCTACCAGTCAGCAGAAATTGCTGGTTATGTAACCGGTTCTGCTTCTTGGATTAAAATTTCAGCCGGAATGCCAAGCTTGCGATACAAGATTTTTATTTGTCGAAGAGAAAGTGATCGTTTACCGGACAAAATTTCACTCGCCCTGGACTTCGACCCCAATAGTTTAGCTAAATCTTTTTGCACCATTCCAAGCTGATCCATTCGAAATTTTATTGCTTCTACTGGTTTTGGAGCTTCAATAGGGAAGTGCTTTTTCTCGTATTCATCGACTAAAATGCCAAGAATTTCCAGTTCATCTCCTTCTTTCGTACCCGGTTTGGCATCAAAGATTTCTTCGATACGATCCAATGCTTTTTGATAATCGTTTTCGGTATGTATGGGTTGGATCTGCATAATATATATCCGCTTTAAATTGTTGTTGCATCAATTTTGTCGTATTCAGCATGTGTACCTACAAAACGGATGAAAACCTGTCCATAGTCATAATTAATTTTGACTACTAACCGATAGTTATTGCCTTTGATGTTGAAAACCACCCGATTATCAGGAAGAATGCTGGCGTGTGGATATTTATTCTTGATATCTGAGGGTGTTTCCCATTGGGAATTTTCCGCTTCAGAAAACCATGCCTTTAAAGCATTTTCGCTGTCCGAATGATTATTCCAAAACTCACGTAATGTCTTCCGGGCAAATACTCGCATAGATGAATATAGAAAGTTCCACTATTGGGAACAAATGAAAAGTCTAGGTTACATAACGGTTTGGCGTTTAACCGGCTTGGCCATTTCCAGCTAGCCAAGTGATAAAAGTATGGATTTACTGCAACTCTTAAACTCTTCTTTGAAAGCAATGAACGGCCAAGTCCGCGTTGAAACGCTTGATCTTTACAAAAAGGACGTCCCCACCTAGATTGTAGTTACCACACTAACCAAACTAAGGAGGACGTCATGATTCACGTAGGAATCGATTTACATAGCCGTAATATGACTCTTGTAGCAATAAATGACAACGGAAAGTTGCTGGCGGAAGAAAAGGTGAACAATACGCCTGCAAATTTAAGCCAGTTTTTTCGGCAATTTAACGAGCCGGTACAGTCTGTGGTGGAATGTACCAGCTATTGGTATTGGGTGAGCGATTGGTGCAACGCACACCAAGTGCCATTAACTCTGGCCCACGCCAAGATGCTCAAAGCCATCAGCTATGCAAAGGTAAAGACAGATTCGGTGGACGCGCGGACGCTGTCCCGAATGCTTTCGGGATGCGGGTAGGGCTGATCCCCGAGGCCCACCAGTGCCGGCGGGACCAGCGCGACCTGCGCGAACTCACTCGTGGACGACTTCGCATGATCGAGCGCCGCTCAAGTTTGCAGTCCAGCCTTTGGCATGTTGCCGCCAAGTACAATGTGATCGTTCAGGATGTTGGCTGGCGGTATCTGGACCGGCTGGGCGATTTTCTACAGCAACAGCTCCCGGAGGTAGCATGGATGGAAGCACAGCTGCTATTAGATCAGATTCGTTTGACACAGAATCATATTATTGCTCTGGAGAAGGCCATTGAGCAACAAACCGGTTTTCACGAGAATGTAGAACGACTTAAGGTCCTTCCCGGGTTCGGGCTGGTCTGCGCCTGGTCGGTGGTAGCTGAGATCGGCGACATTGCCCGGTTTCCATCGGATAAACAATTCGTCAGTTATTGCCGGCTGGTACCGGGGAGTAAGGATTCGGGCGGTAAACATCGCCATCGCAGCAAAAACAAAGATGGCAACCGGTATCTGCGCATCGCCTTCAACCAAGCAGCCGTAGTCGCCTATCGAGATTATCCGGTTGTAAAGGAACACTTCAAGAAAGTGAAGCGGCGCAGTGGCAAACATGTCGCACGCACGGTGGTGGGTAAAGAGCTGGCCAGAATTGTCTGGCAGATGCTTAGTAAAGGCGAAGAGTATAAAGGATATAAAGGCAGGATGACACAAATCACCACTCAAAACTACTGGCCACAACCCATAAGCCCGGGCGCATAACAGAGACACTGCTTTTACAAAGCAGCCAAGCTCGCACCGCTTGATTGGGACATGGGTTGTTGGTTCGGTTTTAGATCTGGGATCGTTCAGGTTCATCCTGAACAGATTCGGCCGTAGTGCC
Organism: Chitinophagaceae bacterium T5-Br10_B2g13; assembly: GCA_001564065.1. GTDB lineage: Bacteria > Bacteroidota > Rhodothermia > Balneolales > Balneolaceae > Rhodohalobacter. The sequence continues at coordinate 1,265 of LKNA01000177.1, read as the reverse complement.
GGAAGTAAGCCCGTAAAGATGTTTGGACGCCAGTAGCGTCAGCTACGATCACATGACCGGCCTTGCCGTTAGTATGCGATACATGTCAGAATGCTGAAGAAAATGAATGAGAACGTTAATTGACGGTGGGGAAACTCTATGCCCTTGACAAAGTCCTTTTTAAAGATGTTATTTGGCGCAGCTATAAGTAGGAATGCAGGAGACTATGCTGGTTGTTTGGAAACCTTTTTATAATTCTCTTTGATCTTGGAGCGCTTTTTCTCACCTAGTTCTGACTTCTGCTTTTTCATGAGTTTCCTGAACTCTTTCAGCTCTTCATCAGACCAAGGCTCTGACTTAACAACGAAATCGATTCCTTTGGGTTCTTTGATTATAGACATGGCTTTAATCCTGAAAGTATTTTTGTACAAGCTTCAATGCATTAACGGTTTCAATATACATTCGTTGTCCTTTGAAATGCGTTGCACCAAGTTTTTTCTTGTAGTGTTCAATTAACGCAGACTTTGAGTCAAAGGCAACATACCCCTCATATCCTTTCTCAAACGAGAGTTTACATGCAAATGCAAACAGATTCCCGGCTACACCCAAATACATTTTGTTGGTGCCTTTATTGAAGTTCGCACTTTCAACAAGGTGAATAAAAATATGATCACTCTTGTCTTCCAGGCACAACAATCCTTGAATAATTTTGGGATTGTTAACAGTCGTTAATTTATAAACTTCCCGATTTTTCAAATCCAGATCAGCTTCCCAATCAAAAAGCCATTCTGCCGGCTTGATATCCTTTTTGCCTGATTTATCAAGCCGAACAACCTTCGTATCAAAAACTTCACCGGTGACACTGTTTTCGATAGAGTTGGTTAGCCGGTCAATTTCAATGTCTATCTCTTTTTTGACCATGATGGAAAGTACAGATTTTGACGAAGAAATAAGAGTGAATTGTCAATTTCTGATTTCTTGACTATGTATTCAAATTAGACAAATAACGGCCTTGGGCATATGCAACGAGGCAGCCAGTGCATAAGTCGAGCAATCAAACGCAAACTCGTCTGCATGATGCCCTTGTTATGTTTTGAATCTACTGAATTTCGAGCTTAACCTTCTTGCCCAACCTTTCGCATATTTGGTAAGGGTAAAAAGCTTAATGATTTCAGCATGATTTTCCCCCCTTGAAATCACAGTCTTGGTGGTATTCTGCTTTTCAGCCACATCAGCCTGGGGTGTTCCCATCTCTTCAAGGACTTGACGAGAATCATTCTGATTTT
>LKNA01000176.1 GCA_001564065.1 Chitinophagaceae bacterium T5-Br10_B2g13 | reverse complement strand
TTTCGAAAAGCAGACACAGGGATAATAGCGGTGGAATCTTCCGGTTATAGCGCGGATCTGATTCGGGAATGGTTGTTGAAATCCCTACTCAATTTCTACAAATTTTCCGGGCTGATGAGCTTTAATAACCGGTAATAATTTTTCAACAAGCGGTAACAAATCTTCATAAGTGTTGGTTCTGGCTTTCAGAAGTACAACCTGGATTAAGGAAGTGGTAATCGTCTGCTGAAAGCTCAGATTTTTGTCGCTTGTTATAAACAGATCAAACTCTTTTTCGGCAACCGATAATAACTCCCCGTTCGTGAAACTCGCCCATCCTAATTCAGGAGCTGTCTCTACTTTAAAAGCGTCATCCAGTTCCTCAATACGGTACTTCAGTTTTTTGGGAAGACACTCATCCAGCAGAATCCTGATCATTGCGGCTGAAGTAGTTGTTCTTTAGAGTTCCCAAGAATCTGAAGAGCTTGTTGCCGGGTAACTGTGGGGAAATCTTCTAAAAAGTCATGAAGGGAATGACCGGCCTCCAGATATTCAAAAAAAGTACTGACAGGTACACGTGTGCCTTTGAAGACCGGTGTACCACCAAGAATGTCGTTTCGCCTTTCAATAAGATGTTTTGGATCAGCCATTTTACAGGAGTCAAATGAACTATTGAATCATCAATATAGCTAACGATGGTGCGACTTGGAAATTTTCATGAACCTTGTTGCCAGGCATTTGGAACCGTTGTTGAATAGCTTTGAATACTATAGCAAGCGCGACGTTTTTTGAACCACAGGGGCGCGAAGGCGCAGAGATGGGTTCTCGCGACGGCGCGAAGGCGCAACGTGTTTGAACCACGGAGTCGCGGAGTTAGGTGATGGGGTTTTGCCGATGATGAAGTGCCGATATTGATTAAAAAACTCAATTCATCAATTCGATATACCGTATCACGGCACCTTCCTCTTCACTGGTTAGGGTATAGATCCCTCCTTTTCCATCCGCAGCGATCATATGGGGGGTATGCTATTTCTACGGCCTGATGAACAGGTAAAGGCAGATCAAGAACGGAGTATATGGTTGTCATTGGTCTGATTTTTTTGGGTTATATCCCGATGTTAATTTTGTATCTGACCACTTCCTGCTGTCCCGTTTCTAAATCACGTTCCATGGTGTAAGCGTAACCATCTTTAACTAATTTTAAATCATAATTACGTGGCCATGAAAATGTAGCTATCAGGTCTCCGGTCTCATCCAATACCCACCATTTATAACTATCCTGATCTTCTGTAATCGTTGAGACCCAAAGTCGGTTTTTATCATCCAATGTTAAAGATTGAAATGCAGGCCAGGTTTCTGGTTTGTCGTCGCTGCGAATCGCATGTTTAAAATCATCTCCACTCCCTTCATAATGCATGAGTACATCATCCAAATATAAAGCTGCGTTGGAATAGGAATAATAAAAAGCTTTCTGATGCTTTCCATTCCCATCATAAAACCTGAATAACATTTCTTCAGACCAACCGTGAACAAATTGGCCGTTTGTATAATCAAATAGTGAAGTTCGTTTGTAAGGGATTCTAAACATTACCATTACGTTCCCCCTTTCATCATGAACCAAAACTTGTCCGGTCCACTCCAATGACACAACGTCGTGCTGTGTAAATTCATCGGTTTGAGGATCAAATATAGAGCTCTCATACGTCCGGCCATCTATGTTATGGGCCGGCCCTACGCCTCCGTCACTAAAGAGAAGAAGATATTTTCCATCAGCTCGAACAAATAAATCTGTAGGACTATAAAAAAAACCTTTATCTCTTGTCCTGCTGATCCAGGAGGGTTGATTGTCTCGTCGGTTATGCAAAGAAACATTATGATCCCGGATATGCTCAAATGTGTCTACGTCAAATACAGATATTTTACTGTTTCGGTAATCAAGAACATGAACTTTTCCATCATGAATATCAAAATCCCATACAGTCTGAAATTCACCCGGACCCTGACCACTCCGGCCAAAATTTTGCAAATATGTACCATCAGAATCAAACAGATGAATTGTGTTCTCAGCCAAATCGGCAATAAATACTTTTCCGGTTTGATCTACAGCAATATTTTCGACCATACGACCAAAGAAAACTTCATCGGTATCCCCAAATGAAATGTCCCGGATTAATTCGATGTCAATGGCAGGAGTTGGATTTTCAGAATAGACGGTAAGATTTTCAATAGTCGAAAGATGCTCAGTCAATTCATCCGCCTTTTCTGAAACACAACCGACTAATAAGTGTAATAGAATTAAACAGGTAGTTAATCGCACTGAATGTATCATTTAAGTTAAGGACCAAAAACGGTTTGGCATTTCTGCGGCGTATCGACCAATAAAGCTATGTGCAACAATTTCTTATACGTCCGCAAAAAATGCTTGTTAGGCGACTGGTAAATCCAATACTCTAAATATCTGTCTCAAAATTTCTTTAGGCGGCTTTAATTCACCTTTCTTAATTTTACCTCCCAAATACTCATGAAAAGAAGATATACTTTTAAGTAAGTCTTCAGATGTTACAAAATTATTATATTCATCAATTATAGAATTAAGTCTGAAATAGCCTTTGCGGAAATGATCTTGGTACTTGATTAGATCATCTAAGCCTATAACTACAGGATTTTTAAGAAGATGTTTGTTATCTAAATTACGTTCTTCAATTTGTTTACTAAACTCTCTTCTTATAATTGAATTTACCCCATAAATATCAAATGTATAATCAGTCAGAACTATAATTGGATAATATTTTGATTTAGAAAAATTTGTGTTATCTATTTCAGCAAAATCATTGTTTCTAATTCTAACAATATTATCTACTAATTTTGATATTCCTTTTGGAGCTTTCTTATCATCCCAAACTAATTTTCTATAAATTTCTTCCTTGATTTTGTTATAGTCTTGTGAGTTCTTTGCTTCACTTGAAAAAAAGGCATCTTTAAATTCGAAAAGAAATATCTTTGATTTTTTACGTATATAATAATCTGGTTTTGATGTTAATCTTTTAGGAATTTCAGATTCTTTAATTTGAACAGAGGAAAATTTTTCAAAACATAATTCCATGACCTGATTAAACAGAACTTTTTCAGAAAAATCATTACTTAACCCAGATTTGAGGTCTCCTATAGTATTAAAAACTTGATTTTTTTCAAATTCAATTCCTTTAACTGCATTTAAGATGTCAAACAGAATTCCATTAAAAATTTTATCAACAAAAAAATTCCAGCTCAAAATTAGATATTCATTTTCTTCAAGTCGAATTACTGGTTTTTCTCTAATCTTAATAAAATCTTCTACTGGTTTATAAACAGTTGGGTCTAAGCAAAGTGTATCAATGAACTTTTTTACACCTGGATTAGTAATTTTTATTACTGATTTTTTAGGCTCTTTGTTTACAGACGATATATATATTGATAAAATTTCTTTTAAATAATTCTGCCAATTATCAACATTTCGGGACTCTAAAAATAGCTCTAAACATTTATTGTAAGGTTCCTCCCTTTCTGCAAATTCAAAAAAATATATTGATTTATACGTCTGAATTGGAAAATTTTCAAATTTAATTATATCAAAAAGAGATAGTTGAGTCGGTAGTATTAGTTCTAATAATTCTTCTTCAGTTTCATACTTTCTTTCTACATTTGTTATGCTTTCAGTTTTTTCAATCCATTTATGGGATGATAAAAGGTATGCCTTAAGTAACTTCAACTCTTCTTCAGGAGTTAAAGAATCGGCTTCTTTTTTATTGTAATTTAGGATTATTTGTTGGGTGAGATGAAGGCATGAATAAACATTTATAAAATTAAAATGTCTATTATTTGTTAAATTCTTTTGAAGAAAATTATCAAACCTTTTCTTTAAGTTAGTTTCTTGTCTCTTTAACCAATTATTTAATATTTCGAATTGATATTCTTGTGACTGATTAACTGCATGAAGTTGGGCAAGAAAATGGGTTATGCATTGAATTGATATTTTGGATGGAATATCTTGAAGTAATTCATCAAACTCAGGTGGCTCATCATCCCAAATATCTGAATAAGAAACTACAACTTGTAAATTTAAATTCATTCAAATCTAATTTTTAGATCGCCTAACGGTTCGGCAAATGAGCGGCGAGGCTGGATTTCAAAAGTTCAGCTGAAAACGCAAAATCGTCCGCTCGATTTGCTTTATTATAAAGAGGGACGTAAGTGTTGGTAAAATTAATTTATGTTTGTACGTCATTCCGCATGACACAAAACATGTTTTATGCGTAATTATTCATAATCTTTTTTAGAGTAATTTCTCCGTTCTTCCTCTGTGATTGAAAATGTATAGTCGTGCGTGTCATTGTAAATAAAATTATCTAAGTCGTCTATTTGGGTTAACCATTTACATATTCTATAACAATCAATTCTATTTACAAAAGCATATTTAATGTCAGAAGGGAAACAAGATGCCTTGTTCGAATCGTAGGCTTTTCAAAAAAATTCTATTTTCCTGTCGTGTAAGTTTACTATGAAAAAGGTTCCGCGATAATAATCTACATTTTTCCCGTTGTCATTGTTATGTCGAGGAATTTTACCTACGATAAGTTCATAATGAGTGTCGCCTTCACCATCAAATTCTAACCCTAAGTTTACTAATTTGCCAATTGCGTGACCTATGGATAGATTGTCTCGAAAGTATTTGTGATAATATCTGTAATAGACCGTTTCAAACTGTTTTTCTCTTAATTTCTGCTCGATATCCTCCCAAAATAGAATTTGAAATTTAAAACTTCCTTCTCTAGTAAGTTCGTCATTTATTTCTCTTTCAAACTTTTGTGTTGTTGTGTCTCTGCTTAGCGTTGTATAAAGAAAATATTGAGAAATTTTAGGATTGAAATTTTTAGCTTGATTTACTTCATATTGAAGTTCTTCTTTTGAAAATGATTTGTTTGTTGACCTTACTTTACATTGAATTCCAATCCATTCTGAATTGTCAAATACTCGTGCATAGACATCAATACCGTCTTGTTTTTGTCCAGATCTGCCGTGAACATTTACATTTTCATAAGAACTGTCCGCCTTGATAATGTCCTTGGCTAAGTCTTCAAGAATAGTGTCATTTTCGATCTTGGGTATATCTATAAATCTTAAATCCATGTTTTCTTAGGTACTGTTGTGGGTAATGATTATTAATTACCATTTCTGATCTCGATAGCCTCCTCTATCCAATCCTCAATATTTTCCTTGATATGATTGTAGACACTTGTACTTGCTGTATAAGGAGGATTAATACACTTCACAATTGAGGATAGCTTCTTGCCGTTTAACGTAAAATCCTCAAATGGATTTCTCCCTTTATTGGCCTTATTTCCATTACTATCCTTTAGGTTCTGAACATAAATACCTAACAGTCCCTTTTTCTCATTCCAAGCTCGTTCTATTTCGTATTTTATCCATTTACGTCCCGCTGTATTTTCACCCACGAAAACGATTACACATGACTTACCCTTCATATTGTCATTAATCCACTTTTCGATGGCAGAAGCACCACCTTTGGTTACTTCTTCCCACTTGTTTGCAGAAACAACTGTGTTACCCTCAATTTTACCCATACTCCTTATTTGAGAAGCTCGCCAATTGTCGGGTTTGTAATGGAAACTAGTAAAAACTTTTCTTGCCATAACTATTGATTTATTTTATTGATTAGATTTATTACAACATCCACCTTGTCCAAAAGAGAAGTGCTTAAATCCGCCAATTTTTCAAGGTCGGGTACAATCAACTTAGGAGAATTGTAGTACTTCTCAGGCTGGTCAATGATCTTTTCATAAATTACTTGAGCAGCATAAGATGTACACGCAATTGGAATACAGAAATTTCCTCTTTCATGAGAAATTTCAAATTCTCTGATAACTCCATTAGCATTAATAATCTCTTTGTCTTTTAGTTTATTGCCGAATAGAAAAATTGATATGCCACTAAGTGATATCATCTTTTGTCTATACTGCTCCCATAATTCACTTAATTCCTTTTTTCCCGATTTAAATTGGGGAAAGGGTTTCAAAATAAGCTGACTTTCAGAAAATTTTGTAGGCTTTGTATAAATGGCTTCTAATGCACCATTAATTACTGAGCTTCCTATACCCCAACCAAACCCGTTGATAATTCGAAAGTCATTCTCAATAATTTTTTGCGCCAATTGATGAACAAAACCAAGTGCTTCATTTCTTTTGTATGGTTCGTAATTTTCTGCGCTTCCCGATATAAACACAGTTCGCTTACGAAACCTGTTTTCAATTTCACGAAGTATTAAAGTTATTTCATCGTATTTGTCTACAAGTAGGGTTTTTATACCATACCTCTTAAGATCGTTAATAATCAAGTTTTGTTTTTTGATATTGTATTCAAGAGTTGCTTTGTCTGGATTGAGACGATCCCCCTGAGTATGTCTTTTAACTATACAGTAATGTTGTCTTTTATCTTCTCCATGTCTATAATTTAATCGACTTAGCACATAGTCTAAATTGGGGTCTGTGAAGCTAAATCCAATAAATAGAAATGTTTTTGTAGTCAGTTCACCAGCTAACAAGTTTATAAAAGGTTCATGAGTCTGATGGTATATTTCGTATTGCTCTTTTGTTATAACCGCATCAGAAGGTTGATTTACATCTCCGTGCATTTTATAAATAACCATATCTCTTTTAGGACGAGCTGTTAGCAACTGCCTATTATTGTATTTCACATCAACAATTTTACTCTCTTTTTGAATCGTTTTTTCAATAAGCTGGTCATAGTTTGTAGTCCAAATTGATGCTAAAGGTAGTTTTGCTATAATTCGATGATTCTCTGTTTCTTCAGTATCTTCGACAAACTCCTCCAAGATTTTCCGATTCAGTTTTGAACGGGTTCGGTTTTCATTGACATGATACTGCGCAATTGAAACTAAATCAGTTTCAGCTGAAATATCTAATCCGAGATCTTCAGCAATCTCTTTCATAAGCTCAGACCAATTAACAAATCCAGCTGGAATCGATAACCCAGCTCCTGCAAATAGAGACGCTGTTCCATTATTCAAGTCCTTTACAAAATCTCTAATAAAAATTTCTATTTCGCTTGAGAAGCTCATTTTTTTTCACTTTATATATGGCTTTATTGGTTATATGTTTTTCTGCCACCTATCGGTGCGGCATTTGTGCGGCGTGGCGACCAATAAAACTATGAGCAACAATCGTTTACACGTCCGCACGAAATGCTTGTTATATGGCGTGGGCAGGGAGTTTTATACTTTGATGGTACATATTATTTA
>LKNA01000057.1 GCA_001564065.1 Chitinophagaceae bacterium T5-Br10_B2g13 | reverse complement strand
AGGTACCCAAACTGAATTACGAAGGGAGTCTATTTAGGAATACTTCACATGTGAAGTATTCCTAAATATTCCTAAGTTGTTAACCTGCATAAGAAGACACCCAGACACACTACTTGGTTAAGTACCTAAAAATTTGGGATCATTTATAGTTGCAATAAGTAAATAGGTCCCATTATCGTTTATGAGGAGTTGCCAAATTGTGCGATTTTGATAACCTTAAAACCGGACGGGCAAAAGTGCCACACAGCAGGGAAAAAGAGTGGAGAGCGGTCATAAGCGGATTATATTATTCAATGCAACGAAACACTGCCTGTACATTTCAATTAAAATATCCGGAATAGGGTAAGAGTATGATGGAAAGTTTATTGACGAAGGATGAAATGAATAGTGCTATTCTGGATAGTATCGGAGAAGCCGTAATTATTGTTGACCCCGCCGAAAGAGTCATAAGAAATTGCAATACCGCAACGAAAGAGCTTTTCGGCTACAGTAAAAGTGAGCTGATCGGCCAAAAAACTTCAATTCTTCATGTGAGCCCTGAACACTACAAGAAATTTGGTGAAGAGAGCGAAAAGATTCTCAAACGCGGTGAAGTGTATAAGGGTGAATTTGAGATGAAGCGAAAAGATGGGAAGATAATTGATACGTACCATACGGTAAGCTCCCTGCATGAAGAGAACGGCTGGAAGGAGGGTGTTGTGAGTGTAATCAGGGATATCACAGAGAAAAAGGAAGCTGAGAGAAAACTTCAAAGAAGCCTGGAAGAGAGATCCATACTGCTGTCGGAAATGCATCACCGGGTTAAAAACAACTTAGCCATTATTGCCAGCCTGCTTTATATGCAGATTGAAGCTTCGGTAGATGAAAACGTGATTGAAAGCCTGAAAACATCTTATTGCCGGCTGCAGTCTATCGCTCAGGTTCACGAACAGCTCTATAAGAATGCTGAACTGGATGCCAATATCTCATTGGATCAATATCTGCACCAGATGGCTGAAAGTGTAGATGAAACAATTATTCTGCCCGATAAAAAAATAAAAATCGACATTGAATGCAGTTATATAACCATTCAGTTGATACAGGCTGTGCCCCTGGGATTACTGCTCTCAGAGCTTCTGGTGAATGCATATAAGCACGCATTTAAAGACAGGGATGAAGGGCATATAGAAATTAGTTGCGGTATTACCGAAGGTCAGTTGGTCATTGTGATATCTGATTACGGAATAGGACTGCCGGAAGATTTCTCGTTAGATTCAGGATCGATCGGAATGAGCATCGTTCAAACACTTGCCGAACAGCTGAACGGAAATTTATCCTATACCTCTGAAACCGGAGAGGGTACTGCTTTTAAAATTTCATTTTCATTGGGTGAATAGAGGGCGATATAAGTTTCTGAGACAGGATAACCCAATCCTCCAAAAGAGCTTTAGGTCACCGCCCCGCCACAACTGCTTCCGGCTCCGGCCGTGCAGCCAAAACAGTGCTGATCAGTCACGATCTCCCGGTTGTTCAGCTTTTCAAGGTTCCAGTCTTTGATATGATCCGGCGCTCCGTGATTGGTTTTCATTTGCAGCATCTGGTTGAAGTCGCAGTCGTACAATGAGCCATCCCAACCGATCGAAATTGTATTCCTGCACATCACACCCATTGCGGCCGAAGGGTTGAACGAGGTGATCAGTTTTTCCATGTACTCTTCGAGGTTTCCGCTTTCTACCAAAAAATTGAGATATCGGCTGATTGGCAGATTGGTAATTGTAAACAGGTCGTTGAATACAATTTGATGATCTTTCCAGAGACGCTCTTTGTACTGCTGTTTAAGGCTCTCCTGATCGCCCGGCAGGAAAGCGCCAACCGGATTATAAACTAGATTCAGCATAAGGCCGGTCTCTTTTTTACCGTAACCGATTTCATTGAGTAGCTTCAATACTTTCATCGATTTGTCATACGTACCTTCACCGCGCTGTATATCGGTTCTTCGCTTGCTATAAAACGGCAGGGAACAGGTGATCTCCACACCGCGATCAGCCATGAACTTTGGGAGATCTTCGAACTTTCGGGTATCCAGAATGGTGAGATTGGACCGAACGATGATGTGTTTCCCAAGTTTGTGAACTTCATCCACAAACCACCGGAAATGCGGATTCATTTCGGGGGCGCCGCCGGTCAGGTCAACCGTTTCGATGTCAGTACCCTTCAGCGCATCCAGGCAATACTGAAGCGTCTCCTTCGTCATGATCTCCTTTCGATCCGGCCCTGCATCCACGTGGCAGTGCTTGCAGGTCATGTTGCACATGTAGCCCACGTTGATCTGAAAGATCTCAATTCCGGTCGGCTTGAGCGGAAGCAGTCCGATCTCCTCAAGCTTATCCTCAAACTTATCTAGAGACCTGATCTTCTCATTATGGTTGTTGATCACATCCAGCTGTACGGCCGGATCGGATAGCGAGTGACTCTGTGCAATTAGGGACTTCATAGTTCTTTGGAAAATAAGTGAAAAGGCAAAAGTGAAACGTAAAAAATCTAACACCCCTCTTTGTCTCCCCTTTTTAGGGGAGAATTAATAGGTGAATCTACAATTGAGAAAACTTATATCTGAGCTCTACATACTCAGTTTATCCACTTTATTCATCATCTGAACGCTGTGAACGAGTGAGGCTCCGCCGCGAATGGCAGTTGCAACATGAACGGCCTCCATCATCTGCTCTTCAGAACATCCTTTTTCCAATGTGTCTTCGGTATAGGCGTCAATACAGTACGGGCACTGAACAGCGTGTGCCACGGCTAGTGCAATCAGGGATTTTTCGCGAGCCGTGAGTGCTCCTTCCTCAAAAACAGAGCCGTAGTAGTCAAAAAATTTCTTCCCCAGCTTTTCCTGGAAATCGGTAACGTTTTCAAACTTTTTGAGGTCTTCGGGGTTATAATAGGTTTTATCCATTATGTAGAATGTTCTTTTGAATGATAATTAAAGAGGTTTTGATTTTCGGGCGCATCATCAAGACAGAAATAATTGTTCTACCATTCAATCAGACGTTTCAAACAGATGAAAAATTACTTCTTTGATGGAAACCGGATTTATTTTTAATCAGGAATCTGATTCGAGTACACGTCTTAAATAATTGATCTGGCCGAGATGATACATCAGATGGCCTGAGAGGTGGGTTAGAAAAAAGCCAAGCGACATCGGATGGCCAAAGAGAGCCTCGGGAAACTCCCCATTCAGTTGATGGTCCTCCACCTTACTGAGCACAGATGACACCATCTCTTTTGTCTGATCAATCTGCTTCAGGAGATCTTCCCGCGGAATATTCTTTAAGCTGAATTCTGCAGGGCGATCACGCTCATAGCCGGTATTCCCAATTTTTGCGCCCAGATAATAGTTGAGGTTTCCGACAAGGTGAAGTGCGAGATTTCCTGCGCTGTTGGAAATCTTTTCGGTGGTTGCCCAGAGGTTTTCTTCGTTTTTAAAAGCGGATACTTCCGAGCTCAACCTCTTCAGATCACGATTTATAATTTTAATGAATTCCAATACCATTCTGTCTCAAACTCTACTGTGTTATGAAAAATATTCAGTGAATAAGATGATAATGTTTGTGTGATTATAAAATTGTCTTTATCCGTTAAAAGCTAAAAAGTGAGGATTCACCTTATTTCTTCTTGCATAGAGGTTCGAATCTCGTATTTTCTTCAACTGATGGTTCAAACATTAACTAAAATGAGTTAACGTGGCAGACGAAAAGAAAAAAAACGAGGATGAAGTCCCCGAGTCGGAAGGCAGGGGCACATTATTTGACAAGTTTTTAAATTTTATTGAAACAGCAGGGAATAAGTTACCTGACCCTGCAATGCTCTTCTTTCTATTACTGGTAATTGTTTGGGTATTTTCAGCAATTCTCTCGCCTATCGATTTTGGTGAAGTTCACCCCAGAACCGGAGAAGCACTGAATGTTCAGAATATGCTTACCGGAGACAATCTGGCGTCATTTTTAGCCAACATGATCGAAACCTTTGTACTCTTTGCCCCTTTGGGAATTGTACTGGTTGCAATGCTGGGGGTTGGCGTTGCCGAGCACTCCGGTTGGATTGATGCCGGTTTGAAAAAGCTACTTGGATTTACACCGGCCTCACTTTTAACACCGATGTTAATTCTAATCGCTATTGTGAGTCATACGGCTGCTGATGCCGGTTATGTGCTTGTAATTCCACTTGGAGGTGTGATTTTCTACGCTGCTGGGAGGCATCCGCTGGCCGGTATTGCCGCAGCGTTTGCCGGAGTAAGTGGTGGTTTTTCGGCAAACTTTATTCCATCAGCGATTGACCCGCTCTTGATGAGCTTCACCCTTGAGGCTGCAAGAATTCTGGATCCAGACATTATGCTGAATCCTCTCAATAACATTTACTTTACCGCCCTCTCCAGTATTTTGATTGTAGGCGTTGGCTGGTACATCACCGATAAGATAGTTGAACCGCGTCTTGAGGGAATACCTGTTGATGGCGATGAGGACGAAATGCCGCAAATGCAAGAGGTTTCTGCTAAAGAGAGTCGAGCATTCTGGTTCGGATTTGGTGCGATGATTCTTGGTTTGATCGGGCTCTTTATCTGGGCGTGGCCTGAAGGTTCTTCTCTGCGCGATCCCAACTGGGACAACCCCGAAGTGAGTTCACTCTTCTCATTCCAGGCTCCGCTGATGCAGGCGATCGTGCCTCTGATCTTCATCCTGCTTCTCATTCCGGGTGTGGTGTACGGCTACGCCTCAGGCAAGTACAAGAGCTCAAAGGACATGATCGACAACATGACCAAGGCGATGGAGAGCATGGGATACTATGTGGTAATGGCATTCTTCTGTGCACTCTTTATCGATGCGTTTGCCAAGTCAAACATTGGACTTTTGATAGCCCTGAAAGGTGCAAACTTCCTACAGGCTATGGCTCTTCCCGGTCAGGTTACCATTGTGGGAATTGTCTTTCTGAGTGCGTTTGTGAACATACTTGTGGGATCGGCTTCTGCAAAATGGGCCCTGATTGCACCGATCTTTGTTCCGATGCTGATGCAATTGGGAATCTCTCCTGACTTAACTCAGGCTGCTTACCGTGTGGGTGACTCTGTATCGAACATTATCACACCACTGCTGCCTTACTTCCCGCTTGTAGTTGTGTTCTGTCAGAGATATGTGAAGAATACGGGTATCGGTACGCTCATCTCGATGATGTTGCCGTACTCAATTATATTCCTGGTAACGTGGACTATCTTTCTGCTAATATACTGGTGGATTGGAATTCCGCTCAGCTTTGAAGCGAACTACGTTTATCCCGCAAATTAGTAGTAGGTAGTGAGTATCAGGTATTGAGACAGTTGAATTGTGAATTAATAACTGTCTCAATACCTACTACCTGGTACTTAATACTTAACAAATTATTTCTTACTTCTTACAATCAATTCCTGAAGTACGGTGTCCAGAGGAATATCTCTCTCAACGAGAAGAACCATCAGGTGGTAAATCAGATCGGCAGACTCGTAAATAACTTCAGAATCTTTCTTGTTTTTAGAAGCGATGATGGTTTCTACAGCTTCTTCGCCTAGTTTTTGAGCAATTTTGTCAATTCCTTTCTTAAATAGTCGTGTCGAGTAAGAGCCCTTAGGAAGATCTTTTTTTCGTTCAATTAAAACTCTTTCCAGATCGTAGAGAAATTCGATTTCTTGCTTAGCCATTCGTTTAAATCAGTTTATGTAGTCAATATTCTTACGTCAATTCCATGTTCAGACATTTGTCGTTTCAGTTCAGAGATTTCAATTTCCCTGAAGTGAAAGATGCTTGCAGCCAAAACAGCATCAGCTTTTCCTTCAAAAACTGCATCAATACAGTGCTGAATGGTTCCGGCACCGCCGCTGGCAATGACCGGAATGGTAACGGTTTCATTTACAATTTTCAGTAGTTCGTTATCAAATCCCGATTTGGTTCCGTCGCGGTCCATACTGGTTAGTAATATTTCCCCGGCTCCAAGCTCTTCTGTTTTTTTAATCCATTCAATAGCATCCAGCCCGGTAGCTTCCGATCCGCCTTTGACAAATACTTCCCAGTGGTCACCAACTTTTTTAGCATCAACAGCTGCCACAATTGCTTGTGAACCGAATGCGTCAGATGCTCTGGTAATTAAATCAGGATCGCGTACAATTGCACTGTTCAGGGATACTTTATCAGCTCCTGCTTTTAAAATCTCTTCAATTTCATCCACACTTTTAATGCCGCCACCTACCGTAAATGGGATGTTAATTTGTGCTGCAATATCTTTAACAAGGTGTACCAGTGTACGCCGCTTCTCTTTTGTGGCGGTGATGTCGAGAAATACGAGTTCGTCGGCACCTTCCTCAGTATATCGTTGAGCCAGCTCAACCGGATCACCGGCATCTCTCAACCCGACGAAGTTCACACCTTTAACGGTGCGACCGTCTTTGATATCCAAACAGGGAATGATACGTTTTGTTAGCATATTGTGAGTAAAGGGGTTATCAGCTTTTAAAAATAGTGAAAATGATTCTTAATTCATGTTATGAATTTTTGTTAAGCTGTGACATTTCATCCAGATTTATATGCCCTTCGTAGTACGCCTTGCCAACCACAACACCATGGAGGGCGATGCTTTGGAGCTGAATCAGATCCTGAAGATTGGAGACCCCCCCGGAAGCAATCCAGTTGATGGATGAGAATCGGTTTTGAAGGCCTTTATACATCTCAAAATTGGGGCCGCTCAGCATTCCGTCACGGGCAATATCGGTGCTCAAAACTTTTTTCAATCCGGCTTTTATCATTGGGTTTAAAAACTCTTCGATAGGCTTTTCGGAAGTTTCCAGCCATCCGCCATAAGCCATTTTCCCATCCTTAAGATCCAGTCCCAGAATCATCTTATCCGGATTGGCTTCAATTGCCTTTAGAAAATCTTCGAGACTCTTTACGGCCATAGAGGAGCAGATAATACCGCTTAAACCTGCATCAAGGAGAGTTTTAATATCATCCAGAGAACGAACACCCCCTCCTGTTTGAACAGAAAGACCTACTTCGTTGATAATGGTTTTAATAATCGGAAGGTTATCAAACGAACCGCTTTTTGCTCCATTCAGATCAACTACGTGTATATGGGAAAACCCGGCTGTTTTAAATTTTGCAGCTTCCTCTAAAGGATTGTGATTATATATAGTTTTTTTTGCGTAGTCACCTTTTTGAAGTCGAACCACTTGCCCGTCAAGCAGATCGATAGCTGGAATAATATTCATAGATATAAATGTAATTGTAAGTAGTGCGGCCTAATGTAAGAAATTTTAAACACGAAGTGGATGCTTCAGAGCAATCTATGCTTCCTTGGCGGCCGATTTTTTTACAATTTCCAGAAAATTTTGAAGCAGAAGCGATCCCACTGTTCCTGACTTCTCCGGGTGGAACTGAACTCCCATGAAGTTATCCTTGGCTACAACGGCGCAGAAGTCTTTAATGTATTTGCAGGTTGCCAGTGTATATTCATTTGCCGGCGCATAGTAACCGTGTACATAGTAGAGAAACTGATTATTATCAATTCCTTTGATGAGCGGGTTATCTTTCTTGGGGTCGAAGACATTCCATCCCATATGTGGTACTTTGGCTTTAGAGGCATCAAACTTCTTGAGCTTTCCCGGGATTATTCCGAGGGTGTCGCTGCTTCCCTCTTCTGATGATTCATATAAAAGCTGCATTCCCAAACATATTCCAAGCACCGGTTTATTGGTGCATTTCAGCCATACGTCAAGATCGCGCGAACGCAAATCGTCCATGGCTGCACCGGCATGCCCCACACCTGGGAATATAATTCCATCAGCCCGGTCAAGTTCTTTGGGATTGTCTGAGATAAAATAGTCTGCATCAAGTCGATCCAGCGCGTTTGCAACGGATGCAAGGTTTCCGGCCTGGTATTTAATAATTCCTATCAATGTTCTGTAAACTTCTAAAACTTATTCGATATTAGATAATGCCCTTAGTTGAGGGGAGGATGCCTTTTGTTCGTTCAGTCCGGGTAATTGCAAATCGCAAGGCCCTGGCAAAACCTTTAAAAGTAGCCTCAATGATATGATGATCATTTTTTCCGTTAGCGGTAACATGCAGGGTGGCCTTTGCGTTCATGGCCAGTGTGTAATAAAAGTGTTCTAACATTTCGGTAGGGAAATCGCCTACGTATTCGCGCTTCAAATTAACATCATACTGCAGGTAGGGTCGATCCGACAGGTCGATGGCAACGGTTGCCTGAGCCTCATCCATTGGAAGTACAAATCCGTAGCGCTGAATTCCCGCCTTATTAGCTGAGACAGCTTTATGAATAGCCTGGCCCAATGCAATGGCTACGTCTTCTATCGTATGGTGTTCATCCACTTCAAGGTCACCGCTGCAGGTCAGGTCCAGATCTATGAGTCCGTGTCTCGCAATTTGATCGAGCATGTGATCAAAAAAGTTCAGTCCTGTATTTACGTTACTCTCTCCGGTTCCATCCAGGTTCAAAGAGAGCTCAATATCGGTCTCTTTGGTGGCTCGTTTAATGGTTGCCTTGCGGATTGGAAAAAGAATAGATTGAATCAATTTTGGCCAACTCTCGGCTTCATTCAAAACCTCGTTATCATCTTTAAATAGAAATTTCCCATTCTCAAATGTGATAAGAGCGTCATATTCTTTTTTACTTTTAAATGTAGCCAAGCCCTCATTTCCCAGGATTTTCAGCTGATTTTCTGAGAGATCAGTGCTCCACAGTAGTTTGTGTCCATGTTCTGCAAGGACTCCGGCTGCATAAAGAGACCCGGGTTGAAGCAGATCTTCGGAACGGCCTGCAAGTGCAGGAGATTCAATAAAAATTTTCATGGTTTAATGGTTAGGCTGTGTGGTTTGATGGAGTCAGGGTTTACCCGACAATCTCTTTAAGGGCTTTCAGGAACTTCACGTTTTCATCCGGCATTCCGATCGTAACTCTGAGACAATCCTCACAAAGCGGCTCATTCCCACGATAGCGGACAATGATGCCTCGATCGGCGAGTTTCCGGTACACCTCTTTTGCATTCTCAATTTTGAAAAGTATGAAATTGGCGTTGGATGGGTACACTTTTTTTACAGCGTTGCTGTGGCTCAGCTGTTCGGCAATATATTCCCGTTCATCCAAAATGGCATTGATATTGAATTTGGCCAGTTCCATCTCATCAAAAGCTTTGAGAGCGGTGTCGGCTGTCAGTTTATTGATGTTGTATGGTGCTTTTACACGAAGCATGTAGTCGATAACCATCGGATTCGAAATAGCGATGCCCAACCGGATTCCTGCCAACCCGAATGCTTTTGAAAATGTCTGCAGTACAACCAGGTTTGGGTACTGCTGAACAAACGGAGCCATCGATTCCTGTTTGCTGAAGTCGATATAAGCTTCATCCACAACAACAATTCCCTTAAACTTTGCAACCAGTTTTAGGATGTCGGTTCTCTTCAGATCATTTCCGGTTGGATTGTTGGGAGAGCATAAGAATAGAATCTTTGTTTTTTCATCTGCTTCCCCGATGATTTCATCCGGTTTTAGCTGAAATTTATCCGTCAGTTCCACGCTTTTGATTTCAATATTATTAATATTAGCCGCCACTTTGTACATGCCGTATGTGGGAGGCGTAATCAGGATGGAATCGTCAGCGGGGTTACAAAATATTCTCATCAACAGGTCGATCGGCTCATCGCTTCCAACGCCCAGGAATATATTTTCTCTTTCAACATCGCGGTATTCAGCAATTCTATCCCGTAGCTGATCCTGAGTAGGTGATGGATACCGGTGAAGGTTGAGCGAACTTCTGATGGGAGATCCGTAACTGTTCTCGTTGGCATCCAGAAGGGTGCCGCTGTCGAAATCGTCGCGTGCGCTGCGATAGGGGGTCAGATTCCGGATATTCTCACGTACCAGGGATTCTATGTTGATGGACATTGGTTTTGTGTTAATTAATTTTTAAAAGTTTAAACATTTAAAATCCCCTCTTGAGAAGGGGAAAGTGAAGATGAAGTGGCGTAGCCAGCTTTATCGAGCAAGGAGTGTGTCCCGTTAATAGGCTCATGGTTCTAACAACACACCCCTAAATCCCCTCTCAAGAGGGGGCTTTTTTCCTGCCCTTAATCATCCATTGCCGTTTAGTTTTTTCAGCCTCAAACTTACCGCATTCTTATGACCCTGAAGTTCTTCTATTTCGGCAAGTGTTTCAACCACAGGACCAAGTTGCTGAATTCCCTCTTCAGAGACAGTTTGCATGGTGATGAACTTCTGAAAGCTCTGTAGGGATACGCCACTATACATTTTGGCATAACCGTATGTTGGGAGCGTATGGTTGGTTCCTGAAGCGTAATCACCCATACTTTCCGGTGTCCATGGCCCGATAAATACAGAGCCTGCATTAACCACTTTACGGGTCAGTTCCCCGGCATCTTTCGTATTGATAATAAGATGTTCGGGAGCGTACCGATTTGAAAAGTCCATCGCCTGTTCACTGTTTTCCACAACCAAGGTAAAACTTTTATCCAGCGCGTCTGAAGCAAATGTTTTCCGGGGAAGATGTTCAAGCTGCTTTTGCAGGCTTTCTTCAATATCAGATAAATTGGCTGTTTTTGTTACAACCAGCACTACCTGGCTGTCGGAACCGTGCTCGGCTTGAGAGAGCAGGTCGGAAGCTATAAACTCAGGGTCTGCGGATTCATCGGCAATGACCAAAACTTCAGAGGGACCCGCGGGCATATCTATAGAGACCATCGCATCACTGTTTTGAAGTATCATTTTTGCAGCAGTTACATATTGATTTCCGGGCCCGAAAACTTTATCAACTTTAGGGATACTTTCAGTACCGAAAGCCATTCCTGCAATAGCCTGAGCTCCTCCGGCTTTGACGATTTTCTTTGCCCCGATTTTTTGTGCGATGTATATGATCGAATCCGGTACGTTTCCATGTTTATCCGGTGGAGTGGCAATGACTATAGTAGAACATCCGGCAATCATGGCCGGTATTCCAAGCATCATTGTAGTTGATGGAAGAGGTGCCGTACCGCCGGGAATATAGAGGCCAACCCGTTCAATTGGTTTGGCTACCCGCCGGCACACAACGCCGGGCATAGTCTCTACCTCCAGGTCCATTGGCATCTGCTGCTGGTGGAATAGGTAGATGTTCTGCATAGCCCTGTCGATCGCGGACTGTACATTCTCAGGCAGCTCAACCGTTAATTCTTCCGGATTCAGGGAAACTGAATCGAGGTCCACGCTGTCAAACTTCTTTGTGTAGTTCCGGATAGCTTGATCGCCATCTTTCTCCACATCATCCAGTATAGGCTGAACCTGACTGAACACAGAAACAAAGTCCATTTTCGGTCGCTTACAAAGCCGGTCTATGTCAGGCTCAGTAAGCGATTTTAATTCGTAATGTTTCATATTTTTCATCTTCTAAATTTTCAAGACTAAAGACTTATATCCTAAGCCTGTTAAACAATCATCGATTCAATCGGAAGAACAACAATACCTGTGGCACCGGCTTCTTTCAGTTTTTCCATCAGATCCCAGAAAGTAGAAATTGTAATCACAGTGTGAATGGCCACCATTCCATTGTCGGCCAGCGGCATTACGGTTGGGCTTTTCAGAGACGGGATTATTTTTTTGATCTCATTAACCGATTCTTCCGGGGCGTTCATCATTATATATCGGCTCTTTTCAGCCTTTTGGTACCCCTCAATCCGTTGCAGAAATTTTTCAATCAGCGCCTGTTTTCCTTCAGACAGCGGCTTGTTTGTTTTTACAAGCTGAGTTTCTGAATCGAAAATATTCTCAATCTCTTTCAGGCCGTTGGCTTTCAGCGTTCCGCCTGTTGAAACGAGATCGGTAATGGCGTCTGCAATTTCCAGACGGGGCGCAATTTCCACTGAACCGGAAAGTGTGATGATATCTGCCGTAACACCTTTGCTATCAAGAAATTTTCGGGTCAAAACAGGGTAGCTGGTGGCAATGCGTTTTCCCTGAAGATCTTTAGCAGATTGAATATCTCCATCTTTGGGTACAGCGATGGATAGACGACAAACACCGTAGTCGAGACCTTTGAGGATGGTTACATCGGTTTCGTCTTCCGCAACAGTGTTAGCGCCAACAAATCCGAGATCACAAACACCGTCTTCAACGTACTCCGGAATATCATCGTCGCGAATAAGCAGGAGTTCAACATCGAAGTTCCGGCATTTTACCAGCAGGCTTCGTTTATAGTCGTCAAATTTCAGCCCGATACCTTCGAGCAGGTTGAGGGTTTTATCAGTTAGCCGGCCGCTTTTTTGAACGGCAATTCTCAGTGAGGTGGAAGAATCCAGAGTTCTCATAGAATGTGTAAATTTTTAGTTATTAAAAGGGTAGTGTGAAAAAAATGGTTTATATCTGTGCGCGACGGAGGAGGTAATTAGTGATGATGATGCACAGAATGACCGTGATCTCCTTGGTGGGAGTGATGATGTGAGGAGATATGTCGGTTTGTATATTTCACTTCTTAAAATTATGCATTTAAAAATTAGTATGCCAAGAGAAGTTTAAAACACTCGGATTTGTTCAAATCATTCCGGGAAAAAGAAAAAGCCCGACTCTGTAAAGAATCGGGCTTTGAGTTGTTTAGATCTTGATTTATGTGTTACTCACCATTGCCGTTTGATCCGGTTTCAGAAAGAGTAACTGTATCGATAAATGTGGTATCCGGAGCAGAAACTTCAATGTTCGAAACCACTTCGGAGTTGTATCCTTCCACACTTGGCACGATCGAAACTTGATAGGTACCGTTTTCCAGTCCAATGAGCAGGAAATCTCCTTCATCAGTAGCTTGGGTTCCTGCAAGAGTATCTTCATTTGCAATTGCATAAACCCATGGGAGTGCCTCCGCAGGTTCAATTGAACCGCCAATAGCTCCGGTCTGTGCAAGGTTAACAGCTTTAATAACCGGTTTTAAAATGTATTTACCAGAATTGCCTGCACGGACAATAGATCTGGAAGCATCAAAGTCCAGTAGGAGTGTGTAATTTTCACCACCCTCAATCTCTGCATTTATATTTAATTTGAGGCCGGATTGCTGAGCGCTTGGAGTTGTTAAATGATGCACTTCACCATCAATAACGAGTTCGTTTTGGTCTCCAAGTATGAGCCGGATTTGGCTGTATGTGCCTGCCTCCAGTTCGGCTTCGCCTAGAATTTCATAGTTTCCATTGGTCAGTTCCAGCAGATCAACTCTTACCGGCTGATCGTTAATGGTTCTCCATCCGCTATCTTCCTCTTCTGCATCTGCCTGTCGGTGGACCCGAACTTCCTGGATATCTACCCATACTTCATCATAGTTGCCGGGTGCATCTGTTAAAAAAACCTGAAGTGTTCCCGGTTCATTGGATAAGTCGTCAGACAAATCGCAGGATGCAAGAAGAAAAATACCTGCAATTAGCATTGATATATAGCTTAATAATCTCATCTTTTTACTCTTAATTTAGTTTGTATTTTGACTGCGGTACAGTCTATTTTATGGCCCGATATATAAAATGTTCCATCTGTCGGTATAGTTTCAATATTAGAACATTAATTTAACTTCCAAAGACTTGAAAATGAAGACAATAGCTCAGTTAACCTATATCCCTCTCTATTCAGAACATCCTAAAGAACAGGTACAGGATCTGCTCGAATTTGTAGCGCAGCACGATGTGGAAGTAGATGTAAACTATTTATCAACCAGTATTAAAGGAGATACAGAAACCGTTTTTGAAGTGGTTCGTGATGTATACGACTCAATGTCACTTGAAGGACAGAAATTCAGATTTCATGTTGAACTGCTTAGCCCTACAAGTGAGTAGAATTCTCTTTCTCGAAAGAGAGTTTCGGCTTTTCTATTTGTCAGGGTCATAAATGCCTTTCTGATAAATTTGTTGTTGGTTTACAATCTCCGGGAGAGGGTCATATAACAATTAAATGCAATGACCGTTTAAGCTTTGTATATTTAGGGCTGATTAATTTTTAGCATTTTCTATCCATCTGTATGAATAATATTCGCAATTTTTGCATTATCGCGCACATAGACCACGGCAAATCAACGTTAGCTGACCGGTTACTGGAACGTACCGGAACCATCAGTGAAAGAGAGATGCAGGAGCAGGTTCTCGATGATATGGACCTGGAACGGGAGCGCGGAATTACGATTAAAAGTCACGCCATTCGGATGGACTATAAACGCCCGAGCGGTGAGGTTTACACGTTTAATCTGATTGATACACCGGGCCACGTTGATTTCGCCTACGAGGTATCCCGGGCACTGAAAGCTTGTGAAGGGGCTCTGCTTGTGGTTGATGCTGCTCAGGGGATTGAAGCGCAAACCATTTCCAATCTCTATCAGGCGATAGATCAGGATCTTGAAATCGTACCTGTATTAAATAAAATCGATCTCCCCGGAGCTGATCCCGATGGTGTTGGCCAGCAAATTGTGGATTTAATTGGCTGCGACCACGATGAAATTATCAAGGTTTCCGGGAAAACCGGTGAAGGAGTGGAGGGTCTTTTAGAGGCCATCGTTGAGCGAATTCCGGGACCTGAAAGAAACGAGGATAGGCCACTTAAAGCGCTCATTTTTGATTCCATATTCAATACTTATCGGGGATCAATTGCTTACGTAAGAGTGATGGAAGGGACTCTCAAAAAAGGGGATCCCATTCTTTTTATGGCGACCGGTAAGGAGTACGATGCCGAAGAGATTGGCTATCTGAAACTAAAAAAGGAGCCTGTTAAAGAACTCAAAGCCGGGGATGTGGGCTACGTGATTGGTAGTGTGAAATCGCTGCAGGACGCCAAAGTGGGTGATACCATAACAAATCAGAAGAACCGTGCGGAAAAAGCTATTCCCGGATATAAGGATGTAAAGCCGATGGTTTTTAGCGGAATATTCCCTACCAGTTCCGAGGATTTTGAAGACCTGCGGGCAGCACTGGAGAAACTTCAGCTTAACGACGCCTCACTGACATATCAGCCGGAAACTTCGAAGGCACTCGGTTTTGGGTTCAGGGCAGGGTTTTTAGGACTGTTGCATATGGAGATCGTTCAGGAGCGGCTCGACCGGGAGTTTAATATCGATATCATTACCACAGTACCTAACGTTCAGTACGAAGTAGATACCGAAGAAGGGAAGCGTGTTCAGGTCGATAACCCGAGTGAAATGCCTTCGGCGGGGGATATTGAAAAAGTATGGGAACCCTACATCAAAGCGAGTATTATTACGCCTGCAGATTTTATCGGCCCAATCATGAAGCTATGCCAGGAACGTCGGGGGATTTACGTTAACCAGCACTTTATGCAGAATAACCGTGTGGAGATCACCTATGAACTGCCCATGGCTGAAGTGGTTTTTGATTTTTATGACAAACTAAAGAGTGGAACGCGCGGATACGCATCACTGGACTACGAATTTATTGAGTACAGAAAAGGGGATTTGGTACGGCTGGATATCTTATTAAACGGGGAACCTGTGGATGCGCTGTCGAGTATAACGCACCGAGATAAAGCTTACTACCAGGGCAGAAAGGTGTGTGCCAAACTGAAAGAGCTGATACCCCGGCAACAATTTGAAGTTGCTGTACAAGCTGCGATCGGTTCGCGCGTTATTGCTCGGGATACCATTCGCGCTCTTCGTAAAGATGTTACGGCGAAGTGCTACGGTGGCGATATCTCACGTAAACGAAAATTGATCGAAAAGCAGAAGGAAGGTAAAAAACGAATGAAACAGGTTGGTGCTGTGGATATTCCTCAGGAAGCCTTTCTTGCTGTATTGTCGATGGACGACGAAGATTAACCAGGAATTTTATGAAGAAAATAGTATTAGTTTTATTCATCGCGCTATTTAGTATTGATGCTTACGCTCAGTTTGAAGATCCGGATATCCGGAAAGTTGAACACAATGAACGGGTTCAGTTTGAACAGAGATTTGCAGATATAAGCTGGACAGGGCAGGGGCTTTACAATCCAACAACCATCGACCGCATCCCTACTGTAGAGATACGTTCTAGATTGCAGGCTGCGTTTGGGGATCCAACACAAACCATCGGAGACCTGATCAACGAACGTAATTTCAGACCGGGTAAAGCAGTTCAGTTCGAGTACTGGTTTATAATAGACGGTGAAATGCCATTGATGGTTCTTGACCTGGATGGTCCGTTTGAAAATGGGTTGGTATATGTTGGAGCAAGCCGTTTTATCGATATGATGCCGCAGGTGAAACGCGTTCTGAATCGGATGTTGATGAATGATGTAGGAGATTTAGCATCATTCAGCGATTACTTTTACTCTCCTGAACGGGATCAGTGGTACCTGGTAGAGTATCAGAATGGAGAATTTGTTCACGAAGCAATCGACAGACCCAGAAACCTTAATTAAGACCAGAACTACAGTTGGCAAGAAGAAAAGATTCAGAAAAGAAAAAACGTTTTTGGGGAAGCTCTAAAAAATCAGAGAAGGAAAATTCTATCGACGCGAAAGCGAAACACTGGGCGAGAGAGTGGCTTGATGCTTTCTTGTGGGCGGCAATTGCGGCCATTATACTTAGAACCTTTTTCTTTGGGGCGTATCGTATTCCCACCCCAAGCATGGAAAAAACGCTGCTCACGGGCGACTTTTTAATTGTTACCAAGCTCGCTTATGGTCCGCGCACACCGATGACCCTCTCTGTGCCATTTACCGATATCTATATGCCGGGCGTCAATTTGCCATGGGCACGAATTCCCGGCTATTCCGACATAGACAGGAATGATATCGTTGTGTTTAACTACCCGGTCGATATTGGCCCTATATCAACCAAAACAAATTACATTAAGCGCGCCGTTGGAGTGCCAGGCGACCGATTGAGAATCGAGGATAAGATACTTTATATAAACGGCGAGCAGGCTGAAACCTACGAGACTCTGATGTATAATTACAGAGTACAAACACGAGAGAGAATACGCCTCAGTCCGGCTAAGGTTCGCGAGGCAGGTGGAAATATCTTGCAGTCGAATAACGGTACATCTATCATCAACATGACACCGGTGCTGGCCGATGAGATGCGAAACTGGTCTGAAATTGAGGCCGTAGAGTTTTTTATCCTTCCTGACGATTTTGATGAGTTCAGCCGCCGGCCGTTCAGTTTTTCTGATGGCTTTACAAACCACGATAATATGGCAGAATTTACCATCCCTTACGAAGGGCAGGAGATTGAGTTGACTTCAGGCAACTGGCATCTCTACAAGGATATTATGGAGCGCTATGAGCGTAACGATATTCAGAAAAATGGCGATCAGTTTGTCATAAACGGTGAAGAGACCAACAGGTATACCATCAAAAAAGATTACTACTTTATGATGGGGGACAACCGGGACGACAGTGAGGATAGCCGATATTGGGGGTTTGTGCCTGAGGATCATGTGATTGGCAAAGCCGGAATTATCTACTTCTCATGGGATGGCGAAAGATGGCTGCCAAGATTCAGTCGCCTGTTCAACTTAATTCACTAATTTTGAGTAGTGGGTATTGGATATCAGGTATTAAGTACCGATCAGATAATTGAAATTTGATTTTGCATGGTAAAACAAAAATTTACCTGCTACCTGCTACCTGCTACCTGCTACCTGCTACCTGCTACCTGCTACGCCTTCACCAAACTCTTTCCTTTCTCCTGACCCTCACGAATAGCCAGCTGACCACAGCCGGCATCGATGTCGTCACCTCGGCTTCGGCGAACGGTTGCAGTAACGCCTTGGTCGGTAAGTGTTTTCATGAATTTATTAAGACGCTCTTCTCTGGCACGTTTTAAAGCCACCCCGGCTACATCGTTGTACATAATGATGTTAACTTTGGAGGGGACCCAGCGAGCAATCTGCACGAGGTTATGAGCGTCCTGTGGTGAATCGTTGAATTCATCAAACAGCAGATACTCGTATGTGAGCGGCTGTTCTGTTTTCATGAAATAATATTTTACGGCCTCTTCCAGTTTTTCCAGGTTCAGAGACTCATTGATGGGCATGATCTCGTCCCGCTTTTCATCATTTGCGGCGTGGAGTGAGATCGCTAAATTAACGCCGGTCTCTTCATCGGCAAGCTGCTTAATCTGTTTGGTAAGGCCTACTGTTGAAACTGTTATTCTGCGGGGTGAGAGATCAATCCCAAGCGGATCAGAAATAATGCGAGCAGATTCAACTACAGCTTTGTAGTTATGCAACGGCTCACCCATGCCCATATACACAATATTGGTGATCTTTTTATCAAAACGCTCTTCGGTTAACTCATTTATGATCTGCACCTGATCCACAATTTCGCCATGAGTCAGACTGCGGAAATACCCCATCTTACCGGTGGCACAAAATGAGCAGCCAAACATGCAGCCAACCTGAGATGAAACGCACACCGTTAAACGGTTGGCGGCTCCGTCCGGATAAAAATCCGGGATCATTACGGCTTCAACTTTATAGTCGTTTGGATCGTCCAGCTGGAAAAGAAACTTAATGGTTCCGTCTTTCGATTCCTGTTTGCTATGAACTTTCAGTCGTTTAACTTCTGCGATCTCTTCCAGTTTGGCACGCAGATCTTTCGACAGGTTTGTCATCTCCTCAAAAGATGAGACACCCTTTTGATAAAGCCATTGAAATACCTGGTCAGATCTGTAGCTGGCAAGTCCCAGTCCGCTCAGAAATTCCGTAAGATCGGCTCTGTTTAGTGATTTTAAATCTTTCTTTAGCAGGGTATCTGTCTTCTCTTTTTCCATAGCCTTAAAGTTACAAACAAAGTGCCGGAAATGATACCCTGAGGTATTAGAATCGAGGATTTACAATATTGTTGTAGATTGAGCCAAAGGTGTAGGAGAGCCCAAAGGAGATACTGTAATCGTAAGATGTTGGCCGCTGTCCGCCACGGATGATGTTTTCCGGATCATCCGGATCGACGGCTCCTTCCAGGGAAAGCTGGTCGTTGATAACACGATATCTGCCTGAAAGACTTACAGATAAGCCTCGCATAACCCTAATGTTAAACGAAGGATTAATTTCGAGCCTGTTGATGGAAGTGTCATGGAAGTAGTTTAAGCCGGATAGCTGGATGTCAATTCGTCCCCATCGCTGGTCGTATCTTAACCGGGTTGAGAGCTCCTGAGACATGATGAGCTCGGAATCCTTAGCAAAAATGGTAGTGTTGTAGTATCGCCTATACATTGGGGTTAGCTGATACTGAACAATAAACCGGCGCTCCTGAAATTCACTGTACGGAAAAAAGTTGTACTCAAAAGCCGGTGCAATATATGAATGCAGAGCTATATTATTTGTTCTGTTGAATGAAGCACTTGAGAATATGGCAAATGTGGAGTGATCGCTAATGCTGTAACCAATCATGTGCCAATAGTTACCCCAGTCTCGGTTGATATTCAGCGTTCCGCTAGAGACATCAAGTGTACGACGGCGAATCTCTCCGCGTGCACGGGCCCTGATTTTCCAGGTATGAGTGGTACGTTCTGCCTCCAGGCCTGTGTAAAGTCCAAAGTTTGTTTCGCTAGCCCGTCCGTTAAGGTTAGACCTAATGTTTATATCAAACACCCAATTGTCCCATGGATCAACAATTTCATCCTCATCATCAGAGAGGTCTGTTTCCGGAGCTTCATAAAAAATGTCGAGAGATCGAATGGCTACAGTTCCGGTAATGTAGGGCATCAAGCCAATTTTTATATACCGGTTCAATCCAATTCTGCGTTCATCACTAGAGTCTGTGCTTGATGAGACATATCGAAGGGTATCGGAGCGGCCATCTTGTGGTCCGATTTCAGAAAATATAAGCGTATATTCTCTTCCGCCACCACCGGTGGCAAGGTCGTTGATCAGTAAATAGATCGAGGCATCGTCCTGGTCACGCACATAATTAACAAAAGTGATATTTGAACGGATATAGGAAACATCACACGAACTGCAGTCCAGATATACATTTGGAATAGGGGCCAGACGGTCTGAGCTTTGAGCCGAGAGAGTCGTAGAGACTAAAAACAGTAAGCTGGCGACAATTAAAAATGAGCGGAACACAAATATTTTATCTAAAATTTTCGGCTAGGATTTAGGCACTCAAAAGTAACCATTTAAAGATGTGAATTTCCAATTTATTAAGTAGCAATTTGTAAAACGGTTTATGCTTTATGTCTTATTTTCCTTTTTTTGATGTGAAATTAAAATTTAACAACAGGCGAGGCTCCATTTGAAGTTTTTAGGATCTCAACTCTCTTACTTTTTTGCTAACAGACGTACCAAGACAAATGTAAAAAAACTACTGAAGTTTGTCGGTGTTCTATTTCTGTTGTATGTGACTTATTCTATTACATTTCACTATGTGGCATTGTACGAAGGGCAGGATCATACCTGGCTGACAGGGTTTTACTGGGTAATTGTGACGATGTCTACACTCGGGTTCGGAGATATTGTTTTTACAACTGATGTGGGGCGTGCTTTCTCCATGCTGGTACTTTTCTCGGGTGTTCTATTTCTGCTGGTAATGCTTCCATTTACATTTATTGAATTTTTCTATGCGCCATGGATGAAAGCGCAAAATCAGGCCCGCGCTCCAAAAAGTGTAGATCCCGGATTATCAGGTCATGTTATTATTACCAAGCTGACAGCGGTAACGGAGGCGTTAATAAAAAAACTGGAGGCTTACAAAATAGAGTATGTTATTTTAGAGCCCGATCTTCAGAAGGCTCTGGATCTTTCAGATTTGGATTATAAGGTGTTGAACCTTGATCCTACTGATTACGACACCTATAACAGGCTTTGCATAAAGAAAGCAGCCATGCTTGTTGCGACAGATTCCGATACCATCAACACAAATGTTACATTTACCGCAAGAGAATTCAGTGAATCTATTAAGATTGTGGCAACAGCAAATTCCACTGATTCTGTGGATGTATTGAAGCTGGCTGGATCAAATCATGTAATTCAGATGGGAGAAATGCTTGGCAGGGCGTTAGCCCGCCGCACGTTGGGAGGGAATGCTAGAGTTCACGTAATTGGCCATATTGATAATCTTGTGATTGGCGAGGCTACCGTACAGGAAACACCTCTGATTGGTAAAACTCTAAAGGAGAGTAAACTCAGAGAAAACATTGGTGTTAACGTTGTGGGGATTTGGGAGCGCGGAGACTTTATTCATCCCAAACCTGATACTGAAATCAAGAATGAAAGTGTATTGGTTTTGGCAGGAACGGTTGACCAGCTCCGTAAGTACGACGAGGTTGTAAGTATCTATCATATTTCGGATGAACCGGTTGTGATTATCGGAGCGGGTCGGGTTGGAAGGGCCTCTGCTAAAAATCTGGAAGAGAGGCAGATAGACTACCGGATTATTGACAAAAACCCTGAGCGGGTGAAGGAACACGATAACGGGAAGTATATTTTAGGTGACGCAGCAGATCTTTCAATATTAGAAAAAGCCGGGCTCAGAGATGCTCACACTGTGCTTATTACAACTCACGACGACGATGTAAATATCTATCTAACCATCTATTGCCGGGAGCTCTGCCCGGATATTGAGATTGTAAGCCGGGCTACATACGAGAGAAATGTAAACACCTTGCACAGAGCCGGAGCTGATTTTGTCATGTCGTACGCATCTATGGGGGCTAGCTCCATTTTTAATATT
>LKNA01000175.1 GCA_001564065.1 Chitinophagaceae bacterium T5-Br10_B2g13 | reverse complement strand
TTATTGAATCAATCAGGATTAAAAAAACATTAAAATGAGAGTTGCAATCGTTACTTCTCAGTTAGGTAAACGCTCAGAAACATTTGTTACCCGCCATATTGAAAGCTTAAATCAAGGTAATAATGTAGTATTATATAAAATAGATCAGGGATATTCTGGAGATATTAAGCCATCTTACAAAATCTCAGACAACTGGTGGAATAGATTACCAGGACAATTTGCTTCAGTTTTTAAATTACTTCATCTTCTTATACATAATGATATAAATATTCCTGAGCATTCTGAAAGAAAAAAAATTGCTGAATTCTTAGGGGAAAACAATGTAGATATTATACTGGCTGAGTACGGAAAGTTGGGATGTATGATTCAACCTGTCGCTGAAGAATTAAATTTACCTTTGTTTACCTACTTTCGAGGGCATGATGCATCAACAATGTTAAAATCATGGCATGTTAAATACTCATACAAAAAGCTGATTCATAAAATGAATGGGGTGTTTGCTGTTTCGCCTCATTTACTGGATAATTTAAAAAGAGTAGGGGTAACTTGGAAACAGGCTCATGTCATACCAAGTGGCACTGATACACAAGAATTCTATCCAGACATTAAAGATCCGAAACTTTTCTTAAGCGTAGGACGTTTTGTGCCTAAAAAAGCCCCTGATATTACTATAAAAGCATTTGCTATAGTAAATAAAAAACATCCAGACACAAAGTTAATAATGATAGGTGATGGACCGCTATTGGATAACTGCAAATTATTGGCTAAGTCTTTAAATGTTTATGAGAGTATAAATTTTACCGGAAGTTTACAACATAATGCAATAAGTGAATACATGTCTAGAAGTTCTATTTTTTTACTTCACTCTGTAACTGATGCCAACGGAAATACTGAAGGTTTTCCATCTGTAATTCAGGAGGCTATGGCTTCAGGTTGTGCTATTATATCAACTAATCATGGGGGAATACCGTATTTTGTTGATCACCAAAAAACAGGGCTTTTATCTGATGAATATAATATTGAAAAATTTACAGAGAATGTATTAGATCTAATGGATAATACTGAACTGGTAAGGGAATTGGGTAAAAGGGCACGAGATTATGCAATGGAACATTTTGAATATAGAAAACTCTATAATAAAGTTGAGTTGGTAATGAGAGAAAGTGTCAAAGAAAATGGATGTAAACTGTGATTTTACATAATAATTTTGATAGAAAAATATTGGTCTTAAAAGAATCATTCCACCATACAAATAGGCAGCAACATTGTTTTAGATCTCTTCTAGTCGAAAATGTTATATCATGAAAATCGTCAAGTAAATAATTGAACATATATCCATTAATTTTCTCGTTGTATAAAAATGATATAGTGTTCACTTTTTTTTAAAGTTTAAAGCATTTCTAAATATTCAATTAAATAAGGTTAAATGCGAGTGTTAAAGATTATAGACAGTAAAGATAGTGGTGGGATTTTAACTTGTGAAACCCAATTTATTAAATACTGGCAAGAGGCAGGGGTTAAGGTTGATGGCATTATAATCGGAAATGAAAAGTCTATGGATGTTTATCGAGAAATATTAAACAACTATTTTTTATTTCCAGAATCTTACAAAGATTTTGGAGGGTCACTTACAGAGGCTATTAGGAATCAATTTAGTAATAAAACCCTTACAAATACTATCCTAGAGAAATTTAATTTAGGTGAAGAGTATTCAGCTTTAATATTTAGACGACAATATTTCATGGAATTAAGCGGTAAGCTCTCAAGATATTTAGGATGTAGGGCATATTGGCACATGCCAGACTCAGTAAATCGATTAATTGCAAAGGCTTATTATAATTACTCAATAAAAAAGTATAAAATTATACCTATAGCAAATAGTAGCCACACCGGTAAAACGTTAAATAACAATGAAAACTATATTGTTTATCCAGGATATAGTAAAGAGAGAGTGAAAAAGGTTAATAAAAATTATAGGGATGAACTTAATATTCCTTTCGATGCCCACATATTTGGAATGGCATCCAGAATAGTTCATGATAAAGCACAGGATCTATTTTTAAAAGGCCTGATAAAATCTGGGTTATTAGAAAAAAATGTTCATTTTATATTAGCAGGTGGTCCGTTAGATTCAGAATTTTCAATTAAATGTGCTAATCTTGTTGAGGATTATTCTAGTAAAATTCATTTTCTGGGATACATAGATAACTTAAACAAATTCTACTCGTCTATTGATGTTTATGTAAATAGTAGAAGGAATGCAGAACCATTTGGCATTAGCATTGCTGAGGCATTAGGTGCTGGTATTCCGGTATTAACCTACTACAAGGGAGGGCCTGAAGAAATGATCATTGATGGTAATAATGGGTGGATAATTTATGATCCTACTATTGAGGGGTATAAAAACGGGGTAGTAAAAGCATATTCAGACAGAATTAAATGGCATTATTTGGGAAAGACTGCAAAAAATAGCTCTGTAAAGTTTGAAGCTAGGTATAACGCAAATAAATTTTTAAAAATACTTAAAGGCGAAATATAAAATAATTAACCTTGTAATTATTAGATAGAAAGTAAGTCGATGAAAAATAACCTTAATGCAATAAAAAATATAGGCCTAACAATCTACCCAAAAAGTGACATTATTGTGTTTTTGGTTGCATTCATCAATTTCATCGGTTACTACGTATTTATTTTATTGATTGTATTCCTCGATATAGGTTTAGGTACTACGGCATTTACTGGGATTCTCAGAGTAAGCGTTGTAGGTATGATTTTTCTATTCTTTCTAAATTATAGGATTCATCTTTATAGAGAGGGTTTATTAGTTCATATTTTAATGTTGGTGTTTTTAGGGGTATATGTGTTTCAATCAGTTAATGCATATTACACGGGTGTGGAATCACTCGGTACAAGAGCGCCAATATTTCATATCATAATGGCACTAATTTATTTATATATGCCATTTGTATTTTTTGCAACAATTAAGAGTAATAAACATTTTGATGTAATTTTAAGAGCATTATTATATTCGGCTTTTATATTCTCTCTCTTTGTTTTGATTTTGTACTGGGAGCTTCTTGTGTCTGGTATTAGCCGTATTACATTCGCTATTTACACCGGTATAGAAATTGGGACGGTTAATGCCCTAATTTTAGCCTATATGTCCAGCATCGGTATAGGTGTATTTTTCGCTCATAAATTATATAGTGTAAAAGAAAGTTGGTCTTTGTTTTCTCTTATTTATGTTGGGGTTTTATTGGTTCCATTTTTATTAGGTTCCTCAAGAGGTGCTTTATTCGCATTATTAGTTCCATTTTTTATGATAATCGTGCTGAGTGGAAACTTTAAAAGTAGGGTTTATTTATTATCTGGCTTCTTTTTTGGGGTAATGTCATTGTATTTTATAGCTACTCACTTTGAGTTTGGAGTTTTTAGAAGAACATTAAGGATTATTACAGATTTAGAGGCTGTAAGAAGCACTCAAAGAGTACCTCTATGGGGGCATGCCATATCTCAATTTTTGGAATCTCCTATATATGGAGACATGATTTACTTTACAGGGGCAGGCGGAAGGTATCCACACAATATTATTTTAGAAGTTTTTATGACTACCGGCCTTATAGGAGGTCTCAGCTATATTACTATTTTACTAATTACTGTATATTACTCATTCTATATTGTGAAAAATAACCAAAAGTTAAACTGGGTTGTTGTGCTATATTGGCAAAGTTTTATAGCAGCCTCCTTGAGTTTTGAGCTTATAGTTCAAGTGATTCACTTTTCTTCAATTGGTTTATTAGTAAGTGCTGGATGTTTGTCTAAAAAACGATTTAAAAGATAAAATATGACAAAATTCATATTTTAAATCATAATTTTAGATTTTAAATATTTAATAAATTTTGAATAATAAAGAATATGACAATAAAAGAATTTCCATTAGTTAGTATTGTTATTCCAACCTACAATAGATCGTTATATATCAAGAGGGCTATAGAGTCAGTTTTGGAGCAAACTTATGTAAATGTGGAAATTATTGTCATAAATGATAATTCTACTGACAATACATTAGAGGAGTTGAATAAAATCAATCACTCTAATCTAAAGATATTTACTAATAAAACTAATAAAGGTGCACCATATTCTCGTAATCGTGGGGTAAGACTTTCAGAAGGTGAATATATAAATTTTTTAGATGATGATGATGTGATTACTGAAGATAAGATTTCCAAGCAAATTGATAAGTTTTTATCTAGTGATAACAAAAGGTTGGGTGTAGTTACTTGTGATGTCGAATATAAGAAGCAAAACTTTAAAATGGTTAGAAAGAATAGAAAAAAAGGAAAGATTTATGCTGATTTGTTAAAGAATAATTGTGTTTATCACACTATGAGTATGTTGATAAAGAAGGACTATCTACGGTTGGTGAAGTTTGATGAGGATTTAGTTACCAATCAAGAATATGATTTGATGATTCAATTGTCAAAAATATGTGAGTTTGATTACGTGCCAGAAACTCTGGCAAAAAGTTATATATCAGAAAATCAAATCAGTTTCAATTATCGAAAAAAGATAAAAGGTCTTTCACAATTGTGGACTAAATACTATGAAGATTATAAAAACAATAAAATATTTATATATAGTATAATTAGGTATTCAGTTAACTATGTTAAATTCTTTACAGGTTTAGTATTTGGGGATTATACGTATAATAAACTCTACAAAGCCTTAGCAAAAAGAAATAAATCAACGAAGGTTTTTGATACTTAATAACATAGAAAATGTTTGAAGCATTCACTCAAAAAGTAAAGAGCCATAATAGGTTAAGAAAATTATTTAGGATATATCGATTGACTGGTGAGTTGCTGAATAAAATTAAGTATGGTAAAAATTCACCGAAATATGCTGAGAGAATTTGGGTAAATCCAAAGAATATTAGTTACAAATTGGAGTTAGGACCACAAATGATGGTGTCAGGTAAAGTTCTAACTAATAGATATTTTGAGAGGCAAAGTTTCACTTTAGTCAAAAATTTAGATGTATTCAAAATATGTCATAGACATTTTTGTGAAGATCTTAGTTGGGCAGAAGCTGGTGCTTATGAATACATGCAAGAGTTAATAAATAAGCATGGTGAATATGATGGGTGTAAAAATATTTGTGATGTAAGAGCTAGATATGCTAAAGTAGATACAATTTTTGAAAATGAACTTGAAAATAAAAGAAAAAGCCTACCATTTGGTTCAACTAAAGATGGATTTAGAGAAGAAGATGGTATTTTAGTTCATATTGGTTCCAAAGGTGAAATTTTATTTGGTGGCAATGGTAATCATAGGTTATCTATTGCAAAAATACTTGAAATTGAATGCATACCTGTTCAATTGGGAGGGGTGCACATTGATCAATTAGATATATTAAAGAATTTGAGAAATAATGAGCAACAATAGAAGTGATACTCCTGAAGTAACTATTATTACACCATGTTATAATAGTTCACGGTATATAACTGAATGCATTCAGTCTGTTTTAAATCAGAGCTTTTCTGATTGGGAAATGATCATTGTAGATGATAATTCAAGAGATTCTACACTTGATGTTATATCTAAAGTTTCTTCTCATGAAAATAGAATTAAGGTTCTTGAACTGGATAAAAATGTTGGTCCTTCTAAAGCTAGAAACATTGGGTTCGACAATTCAAATGGGAAATTCATAGCATTTTTAGATAGTGATGATATTTGGTATCCGGAGAAACTTGAATACCAGGTGAACTATATGAATAAAAATAAATATTCATTTACGTACACTTATTATGACAAAGTTGATGAAAATGGTAAATCATTGGGCCAAGTTGTTAAACCTGCAAGTAAGTTAACATATCATGAATTACTAAAATCTAATCAAATTGGTTGTTTAACAGTAATGTATGATACTCAAGCACTTGGTAAAATGTACATGTCTGAAAAGGGAAGAGATGATTACAGTCTATGGTTAAAAATTTTGAAAAAAACAGGAGAGGCCTATTGTTTAAAAAAAGTATTGTCATCATACCGAGTCAGACCAGAATCGGTGTCGGATAGGAAATTCAAAATGTTGAAGTTTCATTATCAATTATTCAGGGAAGAAGAAAACCTTTCAATGCCTAAAACATTGTATTATTTACTTTATAATATTAAAAGAAGACTACTGAAAAATTCGGCTTTATAAAGGTTAAATAATGAAAAGATTGTTAATAACCGGAGCTACCGGTTTTTTGGGGAGAAATATCTTACCTCATCTGTCAAAAAACTATGATGTAACCACAACCGGGCGGTCTGAAAACAGTAAGTTCGAACACAGTTATATGCAGTGTGACCTGGCCGAAGAAAAGCTGCCCGATGAAAGTATGGAAGATTGGGATGTCGTTGTCCATGCTGCCGGTAAAGCACATGTAGTTCCCAAAACCGAAGAGGAGAGAAAGGCATTTTTTGATGTAAATTTGGAGGGGACCAAAAACCTGGCCGAATCTTTGGAAGAAAATCCACCCAAAGCATTTATTTTCATCAGCTCAATTGCTGTTTATGGATTGGATTATGGGATGGATATTACAGAAGATGCTCCATTGCTTGCAGGAGATGCGTACGGTAAAAGTAAGATCCGGGCAGAGCAGTTTTTAACCAAGTGGGCCAATAAACACGATGTAAATTTAACCATACTGCGCCTCCCTCTTGTGGCAGGCCCGGATGCTCCGGGAAACCTTGGGGCTATGATCAAGGGAATTGATACCGGTAAATATTTGAGAATTGGAGAAGGCAGTGCTCAAAAAAGTATGGTGTGGGCTGAAGATATTGCATACGCAATACCCGGCCTGGAAAAAGTATCGGGAGTATTTAATTTAACCGATGGCCACAATCCGTCATTTAAAGAGCTTGAAGATGCTATTGCCGATCGGTTAGACAGAAAAGTAAGGTCTCTGCCAAAACCGTTAGCCTATGCAGTAGCATGTGCGGGTTCTGTAATAAATTTTGTGTTTCGTAAAAGAGTTTTTCCACTGGATCAGCGAGCCTATTCCAAGATTACTAAGTCACTGACGGTGGATGATTCCAAAGCAAGAAGAGAGTTTGGGTGGAATTCGAGGAGGGTGGTGGACATGATAATTAAACAGGATTGACGGATTGAAGGATGGGCAGGGTTGAAGTATTTAGCAGGTATTTGTAGTAAAGATAGATATGTGTTAATTGAAACTTAAACTTTCAATTTGCACAGGATGATTCACCGACGACTCATGCTTTTCACTTCTCATCCTTCGACTGTGCTCAGGACATG
>LKNA01000056.1 GCA_001564065.1 Chitinophagaceae bacterium T5-Br10_B2g13 | reverse complement strand
TATCGTATGTTCCATTAAAAATTAATTTCCTGAACGATATATGAATTTAAAGCTGATTATTCAGGTATATACACCATTTACACAAAAAATCTTACCCGGTAGCAAAAGAAAAGTTAGCTGACCAAAAAAAGTCCCGGCCTCATCTCTCTTTTCATTCTTAGTCTGAGTTGATGACTCAGTAAAATCATCCAATGAAGTCCCTCACAACAGCTGAGTTCACTTTACGAAGATACTATTTTATATCTCATCATTCCCGCGTACTCATTCATCCCAACTCTCATTTGAATTATGTTATTTACTGAAGGGAACCCTGCATACGATATCTTTTTATCTCCCTTCAACCTGTAGTTGGTTGGAGAGGGGATCACCTTTACATCGAACATAGTAAACATCATAACCGCGCGGGGCATGTGAGCAGCACTTGTAATCAGAAGTACGTTCTGTGCGTCTGTGAAACGCTCCGAAAAATATTTCGCCTCCTGGAATGTGTTACCGGGCTCCTTTTGCATTAGAACCTTTTCCTCTTCCACTCCCATCAGAATAGCTGTTTTTTTTAGCATTTCTGCCTGCGTGGTGCCGCCGCTGGCTGAAAAACCGGACATAACCAGCCGGCTGTTTGGAAGCTGCCGATGGAGCCGTATACCCTCAGCCAGGCGCCCGAGCGCATTCAGGGAAAGAAGGGAGTTTGGGGGCAGCCGGTCATCAAAACCGTGTCCGCCGCCAAGCACTACAATATAAAACTCCTCTTCAGTGTTATCGAGTTGCCCCACAGAAACCGGGTCATACCTGCTTTCCAGCGAGTTTAAGACCGTAGATGGGAGAAACGGGGTGGATATGAGTAAAAACCAAACCGCGGCTGAAGTATAAAGGGGGCGGAAAACTCGGTTCCATTTAAATAAGCGAAAAATAAGACTCGCAGCGATCAGCAGTACCAGAATATTGAACGGATCAATCAGGAATTTAATCATTTTATGCGCCTAAATACTTTTATTATACAAAACCTGATGTGATTTAAAGTATGAAGTTTCGCAAGAAACCCGCAAAGTTTCCTTACACATTGTTGACTGCACATGTAAGAGCTCACAGATCTTTCAATGAAAAAATTGTGGTTTTCAGGCATTTTAATGATGACACAACACGAATCACAAATCGTAGTACGACCGATACCACTCAACAAATTTTTCAATACCCGCTTCGATATTCACCTTTGGCCGATAACCAATGTATTCATAGAGATCGTCCACATCCGCCCAGGTACGTTCCACATCCCCTGGCTGCATAGGCATCATATTTTTCTCTGCTTCAATACCGAGTTGCTTCTCTAATATTTCGATAAACTCCAATAGATTTACAGGAGAGCCATTTCCAATATTAAAAAGCCGCGTTGGAGCAGAGTTACCCGTGTATTTTGGTGGCTTAGGCATCAGGCGCACTATACTCTCTACAATGTCATCTACATAGGTAAAGTCGCGAGACATTTTACCGTTGTTGTATACGTCAATCGGTTTGCCCTCCCTCATCAGGTTAGCAAACTTATAGTAGGCCATGTCAGGCCGGCCCCACGGGCCATATACGGTAAAAAAGCGCAGCCCTGTTGAAGGAATATCATAGAGATGGGCGTACGTGTGTGCCATCAGTTCATTTGCCCGCTTTGTTGCTGCATAGAGGCTTACCGGCTGGTCGACACGATCTGCTATATTAAACGGAACTGCCGCACTTGCCCCGTAGACCGAACTGGACGATGCGTAGACCAAGTGTTTAACGTCACTTTTCCGGGACCCTTCCAGTATATTCAGAAATCCTTCTACGTTTGAGGCCGTATATTCGTGTGGGTGATTCAGGCTGTAGCGAACACCGGCCTGGGCGCCCAAATTAATCACAGCATCAAAATCATATCTCTCAAAGAGACCTTCCACTGCCGATCGATCGCTGAGATCAGCTTTAATAAAGCTGAATTTCCCGCCTCCATCTCTCTCCGATTCCACAGGCTCAACTGTTTTCTTCTCGACTGAACTGCGTATAATCCCAAGCTGTGCAATTCTGCTGAACTTAAGATCCCGGCTGTAGTAGTCGTTCATATTATCGAGACCGATTACTTCGTGTTGATCTGATATAAGCCTTTTAGAAAGATGATACCCAATAAACCCTGCGGCACCGGTTACTAATATTTTATCCATTAAATATATCTTTCTCTGTTTTATAATTGCCTGGCAGGCACTCCCGCCACTTTCGAGTTGGGCTGCACATCTCTGATCAGCATACTGTTTCCGCCCACGACGCTTCCGGATCCGATTATTACATCCTGGATCGTGGATGCACCAATCCCTACATCCACACCTTCTCCAATAGCTGTGTGTCCGCCCGTACTCACTCCGGGAGCAAAGCTTGAATAATCCCCGATGCGGGTATGATGACCGAATGCACAGTTCATATTTACAACCACAAAATTCCCGATTTCAGACCCATAATTTATTGATGTACCCGGATAAATAACGCTTCCGCTCCCAATTGAAACTTCCCCCGATATCCAGGCCTTATCATGAACCAGTGCCGGAAAATCAAGCGTCCTGTTTTTTGACAGAACTTCAACTAGTGTTTTCTTAACCTTTGGAAACGCAATACCCAATACTACCGAAACATTTTTCAGCTCCAGGAGCTCGCGGACCGGTCCTAAAACTTCAGAGCCAAACATCTTCCGCTTCCACTTCTCTGAATCATCGTCAAGAAATCCTGCAAGCTCAAACTCTTCCGTATAGGCTCTGATATTCAAGGCAATATGCCCGCCAACACTTCCTGCTCCAACGATATATAGTTTTTTTTTCATCAGTTAGTCCCGTCAAACGGCTGCATGGGGCGCGCATCAGATTGATTTACGCCTTCACGCTTCATTATTTTTAAAATGGTCAGCCAAAATATCTTTAAATCAAGCTGTAGAGAGACGTTTTCAACATAGTAGATATCCAGTTCAAATTTCCTTTCCCAGCTAATGGAATTTCTACCATTTACCTGCGCCCAACCGGTTATACCGGGTTTAACCTCATGCCTTCTTCTCTGTCTTTCACTATAGAGAGGAATGTATTTAAATAGAAGCGGCCTTGGGCCTATCAAACTCATATCCCCTTTTAATACATTAAAAAGCTGCGGCAACTCATCAAAAGAAAGCTTTCTGATCCATCCCCCAATCTTTGTAATTCGATCAACATCCGGCAACAGGCTTCCTTCACCATCGCGTTCATCTGTCATGGTTTTAAATTTCATGATATTGAAGGGCTTCTCCTTATATCCCGGGCGTTGCTGGTAAAAAAGGATTTTGCCTGAATTTTGAATGTATAGCACAATGGCTGAAAGTATCATCAGGGGAGAAGCCAAAATCAGGAGTAGTGTTGAAGCAACCAGATCAAATAACCTTTTGAAAAAAGTTTCGTAGATCTTCATTTCCAGTTATTTACAACCTTTTTTCTCTTACCAGAAGATAGCAAAGGTATCTCATTAACATACTCGACGCGGATTTTTGCGTTTGAACCAAAATACCCGCTAAACTCATGAATCAGTTCGTTTTCCCTGTGGAATTTGTCATTAGAATTTATTTTAAAGCAGTAGCTGTTTTTGGATTCCTGGACAAATTGATACTGTTTGATTTTTTCGTATTTCCACATATTATTCGTGATCACAAAAGAGGATACTAGTTTACCATTTGTATCAAATATCATATCCATTCTTCTTCCTTCAACTTTTTTCAGCACTATCTCTCCCAGTTCATTTTTGTCTAAAATTCCAATATCGCCAGTATCATATCGGATCATCGGCATTGCGTAATTGTAAAGATCGGTGATCACAATTCTTCCAGGCTCACCGGAAGGAACAGGCCTATTCCCGCCTATTTCAAGCACCTCAAAATAATAACTCGCCGTATTTAAAGAGAATGTTTCGTCTTCTCCCTTTTCCTGTTGGGCGAGAATACCGTTTTCAACATTTGAATATCTTGAAACTACCTGACAGCCAAAATATTTTTCCATACTGGTTTTTGTGTAACTGTTTAATGCTTCGGACATTGCAATGATCGATTTTACATTCGAAGTAATTTTTTTCACACCTTCATGATCAAGGTATTTGCACATTGCTTCATAGGCGGAAGCGTACCCTAAAAAAGATTTTTCAGACTCATCCCTATTTATTTCATCTATAAGTCTTCCAAAAAACTGATCCGATTGATCCATCACATCGACAGCTACCAGATTTTGAAAATAATCAGCATACCAGCTTTTTTTATTTATTTCATTCCAAATTTTGAAATAATACAATCGCTGCCCTAATTCATACCCGGCTTTATTAGCAAAATAGAGCGTATCGGCTGTGTTTCTGTTTTTTTTATCCCGATTGTGATAAACTTTGAAAGGAGTTCCGGTAGAGCCGCTTGTAACTGCAGGTATACATTCATGTAACGAATAACTTGAAGAGACAAAAGCTTCAAACTGATTTTTTATCTGAGTTTTGTCTACAACTAGGAAATCATTCAGCACTGAATCTTTGTCCAACTCACTGTAAAAATCAGTTGTAGTGATGGCGTGGTCCAATAGTGTCCGTATTTTGTTTTCAGAACTCTGCGATGTTTGCTGCTTGTTGTTTTTTCCAAGAGACTGGGAAATCTCTTCATAATGTTTTTTTACACTTGATCCTTTTAACCTGTCGGATATCCAAAACGCTTTTCTTCTCAATTTCTGCATCATAATTCAAAAAAAATAATTTCTATAAATTAAATTTCAGCTTTGCCATTTAATCAGGTTTATCTCTGCTAGTTTTCTTGCGATTCTAGCCCTGGTTTTTAATAAAAATGTCAAAAACTTATTCATTAACACATTTTGATGGTCTCTAAAAACGGGAATTAAAAAAGATTTCCTTCGGTATTGCTTAAAGTAGCTCTCATACTCTTTATCAGTCATTCCTTTATAAGGAGAATATTCCGCCAGCATTGATGAGTCTTCGAATAGCTCTGAATTTTTAAGAATAAGTGATTTATCATCTTCACGGTATTCAAACCAGTGACATACCGCTCTGTTCTTTTTCGGGTCCCACTCTAAAGCCACTGTTGTTTTTGAAAACTCCGGAAACTTCAATTTCCCATCAACATATTCGTTCCAGGGTATATAAAAATTACCTAACCCATATACAATATACCCATCCTTGTACTTCTCTCCACCCTGTACACAGTGGGAATGGCATCCGGCAATAACGTTTGCGCCCGCGTCAATAAGAGCCCTTGAAAAGCGCCTGTACATCGGGTAGGGGAGTTTTTCAAGATCCAGACTCCAGTGGAAACAGACTAAAATAGATGCATCCGGCTGTTTTTCTCGGCATTCTACAATTTGTTCCAAAATTTTTAACTCTTCAATCTCGGCTACATGTACCCCTGCAGATGGGTTATTTTGGTGGTAGAGCAGAAAATCCCAGCAATAGT
Source organism: Chitinophagaceae bacterium T5-Br10_B2g13 (assembly GCA_001564065.1). Lineage (GTDB taxonomy): Bacteria > Bacteroidota > Rhodothermia > Balneolales > Balneolaceae > Rhodohalobacter. The sequence goes on along the minus strand of LKNA01000056.1, from coordinate 16,287 downwards.
TGAACAGGTATATATCTCTGCCTTCTTCGTTAAAAAGGCCTGGCCTCACTGCTTCTCCTGCTGTTTTTCCGGCGCCTGCAAATGGTATTCCCTCTTTTTGAAAAAAGGAGACCGAAGCTTCAAACTGCTTCGGAAGATCAAGCGTATGATTATTGGCGAGCAGCACAACTGGTCCCAGACTCTGCTTATTTAATAGATCTAATAGTGCTGAGTGGTTAAAAAGTACGGGAGTTTTTGTATTTGTAGTTTGATTATCTGAAATCAATCCTTCAAGATTCAAAACCACTTTTTGATCTTTGAAAATCTCCCCGTTTATCCGAAAAGTTTCCCCCAAATTCCTGACCATTTCCTCATTTGGCACCGCAATGTCCCCCAGGATAATCATTCTCTCTTTCTCTCTATTGTGCTGTTCATATAACTGCTGAACTCACCCACGCCCATAAATTCTGCATCCGGCCACTGTTTCAAAATGCCATTGAGTAACCGCTTCAAAGCTCTCAGATTATTCCCCTTAGTGTGGTTACCTCGCCCCGTTACGTAGTTAACACGATGTGTGTTGATCAACGCAGGCTTATTCCACCTAAATGCTGCCCGTACCTGGCTTAAAGCAGTTTCTACCACATCCTGACTCTCTTTTATCGGTTCAAATGCGCAGTTCGAAACAAAATGAACTAACCCTTCCTCCGACACTTCACCAAATCTATATCTTTTTTTACCAGCACCTCCTTTTCCATCTGGTTCAACCCTCATAAAGGATGTATCCAGGCTAGTGATTCCACCGGATGCCAGTGCACCGTTAAAACCTGGATGAAATATTGCATTGGGCGGGTTAAATGTTGTTGGTTTGAAACCGAAGGTATTTTCAAAAAGGTCAACACCCTCAATAATACCACTCTTTATCACTTTAAAATCTTCTTCACTTTCAAAGTAATAGGTTGCAACAATAGGATGAGGCATTGAAGGGGCGTTATAGTGAGCAAACCGGTTTTTAAAACAGAATCGATATAAATCTGCGTCGTTTTGGAGCTTTCTCATCCAGATCGGTACGCTGATGTGCTCTTTCCCATGCATCTCCGGTAAAAAAAGTTTCTCTTCAATTCCCTTTTTCCAGGCATCAAATGCTGCGGAATTGCCATCCCTTTCCATTAATGTATTGGTAAACGGCTTGTAATGATATTCTGTAAAACCGGACTCTTCTATTTTTTGAAAGTCTGGATTTGCCATGATCACAAAAGGGGATATTACCGCATGACGGCCGGTATGATCTTTCACAGAGGAGAGAAGTTCATACAGATCATAGAGATCTTTTTCCGTTGCCAGCGATTCAACTTTTGTATGTGGTGAGCGATCAACAGGAATTCCCTTTTTTAAAAGCTGCTCATACTCAATATCCGAATGAACCCTGAGGTCTCCCCAGTCGTCAGAAATAAAGGCTACGACCTTCTTTTTATTTGACCACCCCGGAATATTCTTCACATTTGTAATAAAAGTGCGTTTAAGAGTATTCAGATTAACCATTAGCTGCTTCCATCGGTTTTTTAGTTTTGCCAAGATTATAAATAGCTATGGGCTTTTTTTCCGATAATTTTTGTTTCAAAATACACTCCATCGTCGTATGGTTATAGTTGGAAAGGAGCACCCCTAACTTTCTCGCAACCTCTTTGCGATTTAGACTCATGAACTTAACCCGTACTTTAGACTTCAATGACTTCCCTTTCAGTTCCTGAAAAAAGTAATCAGGATACCTTTCTTCATCCAGCTCATATGGATGTATAAAGATGATAGGGTTTCTTTCCCTTGCTACCTCTTCAAACATTTTTTTATTTTTCCACCCGGGAAAAAGTCGCAAATAACTTCCGCCAAGGCACGGTATCTCCCTCCCAAAAAATTTCCCAACGGACATTGGGAACTCATATAACTCACCTCCGTTGGCAAGCTTCACCAGCGTCAAATCTTTTCCGAATTCACCCCAGCCATAGTTTAGGCTTTTGCACGGCATGATACTGCTGTCATATGTAAACCCAAGTTCAGCCAATAGTTCAAGCCCCCAGCTTGTTTTTTCATTTATAGAAAAAGCCGGGGCTCTGTGACCCTCAACCGGTTGCCCTGTAAGATCCTGAAGCAGTTTTCGTGCCCTCTCAAGCTGGTCATGAGCAAAATCATAATCCATTCGGTAAAACTGGTAGTGATCGTATCCGTGTACTCCTATCTCATGACCGGCAGCATCAATCTCTCTCACAAGTTCAGGATAGTGCTCTGCCACCTGGCCAAGCACAAAAAAAGTACCTTTCACATTATATCGTGAAAAAAGTTCCATTACCTTATGGGTATTGGAAACTACTCTTTTTGTTGGGGCAATATTTTTGCCCATCAGATCCCTCATCCCGATGTTGATTCCATCTTCAACATCAACGGTTAAAGCTGATTTAATGAATTTATTGCTTCGACTACTTTTTTCTGCATTCATCTTGCAGTGTACCCCCCATCTACAAACAAGTTTGTACCAGTTACCCAGCCGGAGGCATCACTCAGTAGATAGATCGCAGCATTGGCTACATCTTCCGGTTTTCCAAGACCTAAGGGGTGAAGATCTGCAATCTTTTTCCGGGCGCTTTCATTTCTGCTATATACCGCATTTTCGCTCATTGGTGATTCAACAACTCCAGGAGAAATACAGTTTACCCTGATACTTTTAGAAGCAAGTTCAACAGCCATTGACCGTGATGCAGCTAAAACTGCCCCTTTTGTAATACTATAAATTGTTTTTCCCGCTTCCCCCACGCTTCCCATTACGGACGACAAAAACACAATACTGGAGCCGTTTTCCGGCACCATTTTTTTTCTCGTCACCCATTTAGAAAGGTAGATGGCAGAGGAGACATTTACATCAAACAGCGGCTGTATCTTGTCCGGGGTTATCATTCGCAGCGGCAATGTTGTTGATATTCCCGCACTATGGATCACTCCGTCAATCTTTACCCCGTTATTCTCCAGTTCTTTCATCACCTCATCTACTTCATCCGTGTTTGTGAGTTCCACGCTGAATGCTTTACCTTCTCCCTCCAGGCTGCTAATCGACTCTGCGAGCCGATCCTCGTCTCGCCCAAAAGCAAGAATAAAAGCCCCGGCTTTGCTGCATTCTAACGCACACGCCCGGCCGATGCCGGAGGAAGCACCGGTGATGAGGATTGTTTTTCCTTTTAAACTAAAACTGTCTGTCATGAACCCACCCTTCTGTCTCCCCTCCCTATCCGCCGGCTGGCGGAAAGGGTGGGGAGGACTTTGTAAATTTGTTTTTGGTTGATAATTATATTTCGATTTTTATAGATCTCCCCTGCCAGTTCTTTCCTGGCCCCGGGCGTATTTTCCCGGGGAGGGGAGATGTTAAAGCCGGATGTTCCCGACTTTAACTGAGGGATGTTCTGTGAGCTATAGTTCGATTCTTAAACTCCACAGTACCGACTCCATTCCCACCATCCTCTGACTCACCCCTGTCCCCTCTTTATCCCGATAGAGAGGGGAACTCTTAAATCCATGTATCATCAATTAATAAGTCAAACTAGTTATAATACTACCCTTACTTTTGCCGGAACCACCGCCTTCAATTTCACCGTCCGATTCGTATAGTATATCCGCACACGATCCACGCCTTTAATCTTCCGGAAAAGGGTGAAAAGCTCTTCAATCACCACTGCCGCTATGTTTACATTATCCTTCTTAAATATCTCTTTGCACGTTTCATGCAAAGCAAGGTGGATGATGGTGATCTGCTCGGGGGAATCCCGTTCATACATTACCACACCGATCAGGGCAGCGTCCGGGCCATTACTATCGAAGATGTGAAGGGTTTGGCCAATCGCCCTGTCCTTAAAAACAAGTGCAATCTCATCCTCACCTTCCTCTGCAATGACTGGTTTCGAATACTCCTTTACAGACTGGGTAATCCGTGCTGCATAACTGGATTGATTCCAGTTAAAAAAGAAAATTCGCTCCAGCCGCTCCCGCAGAGAGGCGTCGATCTTTGAGCGAAAATGGATTGTTATGTCTTCTTTATTCAGCATGGACCCACCCCTTTGTCTCCCCTCCCTACAGGTGTGTATGGAGGGTAGGATTTTGTAATTGGTTATTGGTTGATAATTATGTTTTAATTCTTTTTCAAATCTCTCCGTCAGCCGACGGAGAGACCCACGCGCGCCGCGTGGTGAGGGGTGCCCCACGGTATCCGGTTCTTACTACTTTAACCGATAAAAACTCGTAACACAATTACTGAACACCCCTCGCAAACTGTTCTGAACGAACAGTTTGATCTCCCCTCAAGGGGAGACTTTAATCTATCATCCCCTATCTAAAATCTACTCCACTTCCACCAGATCAGAAATAACCATTTTCTCCGTATTGATCACCGCTGTGGCCCAGGACATTCCCACGCCAAATCCGCAGAGCAAGAGCTTTTTCCTATCTTTTTTTAAATCATCCTTTAGCTGTGTGGCGATCGTCAACGGAATTGAAACGGAAGATGTATTCCCGAATTTATCCAGGCAGGAAGGGCATTTATTCCCATCCAACTTTAGTTTCTTCGCCAGGTAGTTGTTCATGTATTCGTTGGCCTGATGGAACACAAAGTAGTCGATCTCCTCTTTATTTACTCCGGCGTCAGCCATGGTATTTTTGACGTCTTTGGGGATTTCGCGAATGGCAAAGTTGAATACGTCTGCACCATTCATATAGCCGTGTTCATCAGTACGGATATTGCCGTACTCATCCACCACCTTCTCTTTCAGCGTTTCCGGTGTGCTGGGATTGCGATAGCCTCCTGCGTCAACCTTTATAAGATCCTGACGGCTGCCGTCTGAATTGAGTGAAAACGTGCTTGTGCCAAAAGATTTATCCCGGGTGACGAGAGCGGCTACAGCTCCGTCCCCAAACAAAAACGCCGTTTTACGATCTTTGGGATGGTAGACTTTGGAACGGGTCTCACCATCCAGGAGCAGCACATTCCGAAAACCCTGCTGCTGCATAAATGAATAGGCGACCGACATCCCATACACAAAAGCGGAACATCCAAGATTCATGTCAAACGCTAATGTGGTTTTCGGTAGGCCCAGGCGGTCCTGCAGAATCACAGAACTGGCTGGCATCCGATAGTCCGGTGTCTGGGACACAAAGATCAGCGCATCGATCTCATCCGGCTCAACAGAATTATCCTTCATCAGCTTTTCGGCCGAATGAAAACAGAGGTCCGATGCGGTCATTCCTTCTTTAACAAATCGTCGCTCCTTAATCCCTGTTTTCTCCACAATCTCCTTCACATCTTCCGCTGGAAAATGCTCCGTATACGACAAATTATCGATTGTATTCGCCGGCACCGCCGCCGACAGTGCCCGGATACCAATATTCTCAAACGTTAACTTCGCCATGGTTTAAATTTTTTTAATTAAAAAAGATTCTCCCCTAACAAGGGGAGACACAGAGGGGTGTTCATCCTAATCCCAAATCAATATCGATCTAAATTGCAATTTATTAGCCCCAATGAACCTACCCCTTTTTCTTCGAGCCGCGCAAGCGCTCTGAGTAAACATTCCCCCTCTTCCCGGAAAATACCCCCTCCCGAGTCTAAGCTCGGGACAGGCAGAGACCAGAAAAGCACTTGCACTTGCATGGGAGACCTTCTGAGCGTCAAACAGGAAACTATATCCCAATTCATTAATCAGTTACCCAATCAACTAATAACCAATACACTGCTCATCGACGCCAAGGCGTCGATGAGCCTTTTCACTTTCCACTTTTCACTTTTCCCCTCACTGCATCCACCAAATCCTGCACGGTTTCCAGCTTTTCAAACTCCTCATTCTCAATCTCAACACCAAACTCCTCATCCAGCGCCGCAATCATTGAGAGGTAAGCAAGAGAATCCCAGTCCTCGTAGTTACGAAAGATGTCCATCAGTTCAATTTCAATATCGTCGTTGTCCATTGCCTCCCGAAAGGCGTCTTTAATTTTTTCTTCCATCTGTGTTCTATTTCTGAGTTTTAGCCGTTTTTCTTCTTTTTGATTTAGCTCAATATTCTTTATCGGCATATTCCTAATTCTATAAAGAATACAGACTCTATGCAATTAGAATGGAGTAATATGGATAATATACTGATGGGTTAAGCTTGAAATGCAAATGGCTTTACAATCAGCTTAAAGTAAGATACATTAGTCCCTTATGTAGCAATAAATAGAAATCTAAGTCATTAAATCATCGAATAATGGGCCGAACAAGGCTTCACCTTCCCAAAAAGCAGGGTCATCAGCATTCCATTCAATTAATTTAGGAATTTCATCCTTCCCAATGGCTACATCCCAGCCTATAAATCGTACATAAGGAAATAGTTTATGTGCCATTTCACACTTTGTAATAACAGTATTATAGTTGGGCACTGATAGTTCATTTAAATTAACTTTTGTAAAGGGATGAACATTATCTTTCCTAATGCATAAAGAATTATAGTAAGATTCTGCTAACTTTCCATCTTCAAGAACACGTATAAAACCACCTCCAGAAGATGTATTATCAACTCTCGATGTACCGAGACTAAAACGAAGTACTGCATATTTTACTTCTGGTTCATTGCCCGGCTCTAAATAAGTAAACACCCTTAATGTATTCAATGAATTAGAATTTATTTTATTAAACTCTGAGCACTGATCGAATTTTGGCTGAATAAGAAAATCGTATTTTTTAGATAATTGTTTGATGTCAATGCAACTTGAGTGTAAAAACTCTATTCCAACACCTTTCCATCCCAGTTCGGGTTTGAGAATAACTTCATCGTCAAAATCATTTAAAATTAGTTGAGCATTTATATCACTAATTGGAGTTCCATCACCCTTGTAGAATTTCTGTGAGATGCAATAAATTAAGTATTTGAATGAAAAATCTTTAAAAATTTTGTGATCCAATGATTTATATTCAGCAAAGTATCTCGCTGTAATAGGATTGTATTTTTTCCGTAAGATAATTCGGTAATAATCGTTAGGAATCCAGCCAGGACAATACTCTCCTCGAATTTCGGTGTATAGAACAAGCCATGGCCAATATGAAGTACTGCCAAATCTGACTTTTGAATACAGTTTTATTTCCTTTAAAATACTTTTGTCAACTACTTCCTTGCCTTTTAAACGTTTAGTCTTTTCTATTTTCTTTTTGGCTAATCCTCTTGAAGTATACAGCCGCATCTTCTCTTCAACTAAAGTGGAATTTTTTTTTAGCTTGCTTATAAAATCCATTTTTTCACAATTTGACTACTTAATTTTGTTTCTATAAAATCTTCTGAGTGGCATATGAATAATTGAAAATAATCTTCTAATAAATGGAATTCTCCAGGAAAGACCTTCTTCAATTGTATACGTACAAGGGCCACAAAAACCACATGGTTTTTCATTATATGGCGTTGCACAAAACCAGGTCATCTTCATTATTTCATTCCATCCCCGTTCATACGAATATTTCTCCATGTCGGTCTTTGTCATTTTGATCAAAGGAAATCTGTAATATTTAAAAATTTCACACATTAGACTCCCATCGTTATCCGTACTAATTGAATCCGTCCATGAATCAGAATCGATGTATGGTGACAAAAATAGTTGCGGATTGCTATCCTTTTCAATACACAATTCCATATCGTAAATATTATGTTCTCTACAGTATCTTGAACAAAAATCATACTGTTGAGCTATTTCGTATCTTCTTGATAAATCCTCAAGAGAGCTTGAAATAGGATCAAATTCACTTACTCCATCAATATCACTATATCTAGTAGGCTGTAATAGGCTTCGAGTTTGCGGATAGCTTCTAAATAGCTCTCTTCGAATATCAATCATCGTATTGATCTCTTTACCTACTGAAGCTTGTGCCCTTACTACGAAATGAGGTTGAACAATTTTTTTTTCTACAAGCAACAATTGCAGTAATCTGAAGGTAGAATCCCATCCTCCCGTCCAAAATATATTTACGGTCTTATTCCCCATTTGAACTTGTCTTTCTTAGCCTATGCTATTATATATTTATTTACCTTACGTCAAAATTTATCAGTCCGAAATCCCATTTGTCTGCGCATAGCAACATCTCCTTATACTTATCGGCACAGCTATCTAAAAGTGTAATTGTGAGTGGTAGTTTTTTTGGCTCAAACCGTTTTGGAACTTTGATTAGCAGATACTGCTTTAACTTAAGTGTACCAATAAAAAAAACTAAATCAGGTTTTTCCCGCTTTATAATTTCATGAACCAAATAAGATAATGCACGGTAAGTACGCCTTCCACCCTCTGAAAACCTCATTATGTAAGCTACACTCCTTCCATCTTCATCAAACATTCTATAGGCTCCGGACATCTCTTTTCTTTGGAGCTTAGTATATTTCTCATCCAGCCTGAATTCAAGAAAAGATTCTGATTCCTTTAATTTTATACTCTTTTCTTCTTCCTCAACATTAAAGAGTCCGGAGATTAACTTATTGGCCCCTGTGAATAACCTTGCAAAAAATGTTAGGCCAGTTTGAATAATCGCATTATTACTAAGAGAAGAGTGTGGAGCCACAGGCAGTACGTAGTAATTTAGATCTCTAAGGTGAGTTTTTTTCAGAATCTTAATCGTGTATTGAAAAGAGTTTGAATTGGGAACACCTACAATACCGACCAGATTATCTGATGAACAGCGCTGTTTTAGTGCTTCATACATCTTTTTAAAAAGAAAAATATCTGACCGATACTCCTCAAGCACGAACGACCCTCCGCTAAGGCCTATTTTCACCGTCTCACCAACTATTGTGTAAAAAAATGGAACAACGGACGTGTAGCCATAAATTATGTTATCGCTGTTTCTGGCAACAGCATGGTATGAGTAGCCGAACTCATTCCGCTTATAGTAACTTAAAAAATCCTGTTTGTCTTTTTTTCTGTCAAATGATCGGCTAAAACCCTCTACAATCTGTTGCCAGTCGCTATCCGACAGGCCGGGAGTTTTAAATGTTTCAATACTCATCTTTTTACCGGTTGCTGGTGCAGGCTGAATACTAGTTCAGCTATTCTTGCAGCATTTTCGTAGTTATATTTTTTTGATGCGATTACAGCATTTTCAGAGAATTTTTTTTGACTGCTTGAGCTTAATTCTGATAATGTTTTCACAAACTCCGTAGCTTCATCAATTTCATGGTGTGCAAATGTTTCTCCCACGTTGCATTTGGCTACAAGATCCGCAAGATCTGATTTTTTATCCGCAAAACAGAGCAGAGGTTTACCTGCGGCTAGCAAATTGAACGTTTTACTGGGTATAGCAATTTTGGACGTATCTTCTCCCAGCGAAATCACGCCAACGTCAATTCCATAGAGAGAGCTGATAAAAAGATCTGTGGGCATATAGGATAAGATTGTGCAGTTTTTCAAGTTTAGATTTTCAATCATCTCTTTTACAAGCTTTTTTTTCCACCCCTCACCCGCAATAACAAAATGAAGATCTTCCTGTTGTCTCAGATTTTCGGCAACAAAAACCAAGGACTCCAGCGCATGATTTTTACCCATATTACCTGAATACATCACAACGAACTTATTCTCCAGCCCGTATTTCTTCTTGAAACGGTTCACCCCATTACTTTGGTAGTTGAATATCTTACGGTCCGCCCAAACAGGAATCAACGTTATTTTGTCATTTTCTGTATAATTTTCCAATAGCTTTGACATGCCGCCCGTTATTGAGATCAACTGTTCAGTTTTTGCATAGGCTTTCTTATTGAGATAGCTCCATATATTAAACAGAAAATTGTCTTTTGAAACAAACCCCCCCGACACAAGTCCATCCGGATACACATCATAAATAAGTAATGATGTTCTGTTTTTGCAAAATAACGGCAAAATCGTAGCTAATGGAGGGTTTGATGATATAAATAGCTCATAACCTCTATACCGAAACATTACCAAAAACAACAACTGAGAAAACCCGGCAATCCAGGAAATAAACCTCGAAACCGTACTTCTTTTCTTGTAAGGATAGATCGGTACAACTACAATATTCTTGTTCAGCTCATCAGGATCCATCTCACTTCCGGTCATAAGAATAACCTCATCGTAGATCTTTGAAAATTCGTTCGCAACATCTCTAAAGAGATAGCCGGTGGCCTGGTTAATCAGTACAATTTTGTTTTTAGAAGTAGATGATGGATTATTCATTACAGATACATATGTCGTTATTAGTAAATTCCTATTAGTGCAATGTGTTTAGCTTGTAAAAAAGAAACACATTTTTTTCGTTAAATTAATTTTCTTAAGACAAACCCCACGACGTATTAATTAAAATTCCTTAGATGATCCTGGTGTAGTTCAATAATATATATGCCATTGCTGCCTTTGTTCTCAATATACCTCCGAATGTCTTCCTAAGCTTCCGTGCTGACATACCGTACTAGCATAAAACCTCCCCCAAAAACGCAATCACTTTTCGACAGTCGGATGACACCGTAAAATCATCTTTGCCGTAATATTTTTCACCGATCTCACAATGTAGGATACACTCAACTTAGGCACATTCTGTAAAAAATGGACATGATCTCTTTCGTTGCCAATCTCTGCAAAATGTATTTCATACTGCTAAGAGAGTTCAATACAAATCTACCACAAACCATTTCCTACTTGCTTTGTAATCACCGATCGATGACACTTGATCAGAAACACACTACAAAAAAGAAGTGTTTTATTATGACTTTTATATGTATGATTATTATCCATACAGTAAAACCACTTATACAAAGTGTACCGAAAACCTAAGGTTTTCAAACCCCCCTCTTCCCAAGGCAAAAACATCGGGGAATTCTTGATTAAGTCAGATATTTAAGCTACCCCAGAGAAAATCAAGTAATGTTTCATATTCAATTAAGAAAAATTGGTGCATATTCAGCTATTTAAAAAGTTATACTCTATTAAATATAAATAGGATGTTCCTATTTCAGTTTTTTACATAATTGGGTTTTCAAATGTTTATAAATATTGTAAGACGTGTTTGGATATTCCGGAATAAAATGGCCCCGCTCTAAAGAAATCCGATATCGATCCCGGGATACATTGCTACACTCCTGGCATTAGTCGTAATACGGTCAAAACGTATCTAGACAAGACCACCTCCACCTACAGAATAATACTCAAAACTATTCAATCAACTTTTCCCCAACATCTTACTGTACAACTCAACGTAATCCCGGAATCGATCTTCTTTATTGTAGTGCTTAACAGCGCGGTTTCTGCACGGTTCTGTGAAAGATTCTCTGCCTTTTTTCGAAATTTGCTCCAATGATTGAACAACGCCCTTTAGATCACCCTGCTCTACTACAAACCCGGTATCCTCGTCTACTGCTTCCGGGCTACCACCTGTATTGTACGTAATTACAGGGGTGCCGCATGCCAGGGCTTCAATATTAGTTGTCGGGAAATTATCGGACCAGGTCGGATTCAGAAAGACTTCAGCAGAACTGTAGAGGGAAGCGAGCTGCTGCACATTTTCAGTACGGGGAATTCCTATAATCTCATCCGGCAAATCCTGAATCTGTTTTTTTGTTAGACCAACTAACACAATTTGATAGTGATTATTCAACATGGGTGCCAGCTTTTTAAAATCCGCCAATCCCTTTCTCTCACTCCAAATACTGGCTACTCCCAAAACTATTCTCTTTTCTACCTTCTTTATTTCCGCAGGTAAATATTCAGTAGAAGACTTAAACACCTCAAGATTAACGCCAGAGGGCATCGTTTTAACTGGATATTGATTTAAAAAGGATCTCTCTACAAGTTTGCCCAACCATCTCGAGTGTACAACAATCGTAAGATTCTTAATGCTATTGAAAAGCTCTTTTTTAATTCTATAATTCTGTTTTGAGTTATCAATAAAATAACTTGCAGGATATTTGTTTTTTAAGGGGCAGCTATAACACCCATTTACCCACCTTTCGCAACCTACTGAGTCAAAATAGGAGCAGTGACCTGTAAACGCCCAACAATCAAACAGAGTCCATATAACTGGCTTTTGTGTGTCCGACAGATATTTAAATAAAACCTCAATATTGAGATAGTATCCGTGTAAATTATGAAGGCCTATTGCATCCGGATCAATTTTGGAAATCCTTTCCACCAGCTGTTCGGTAGCTCTTTTTGACCCCAGTCCATGCTTATCAAATACTCTTGTTTTCAATCCGTGCAGTATCCTATCCCAATCGCTGCCAATTTTAATTATGTTGGATCTACTTCCGTCAGGACCCACTTTCCTTGCTGCAATAAAACTTTCATAACCGTTCTCTATTACTTTTTGCCCAATTTCCTCTGTTATTCTGCCCGTGCTACCGGTATTAGCGGTTGTATTTATCTGTAATACTCTCATTTACTTATCTGAATTTTATTTTCTTTTTGATACCAGTTCCAGGCCGTAAAAATAACTTCATCTATTTCAGTAAACGCTGGCTTCCAATTCAAAAGCGACTTAGCTTTGGAATTATCACCAATAAGTATTGGCGGATCTCCTGCCCTTCTTTTCTCAACTTTTACAGGGAATTTCTTTCCTGTAACTCTTCTGACAGATTCAATAATCTGATTCACGGAGAAACCCTGCCCGTTACCCAAATTAAACTGATTAGATTCCATATTTGATAGCATGTATTTCAAAGCTTTCACGTGGGCTGCTGCCAAATCACTGACGTGTATATAGTCTCTAACGCATGTTCCATCTTTTGTTTCATAATCATCACCAAATACTTTAAACTCTTTTCCTGTAGCAGCTGCTTTTAAAATCAGGGGGATAATATGAGTTTCCGGGTCATGCCTTTCGCCAATTTCAGCTCCTGGATCAGCACCGGCTGCGTTGAAATATCTGAGTGCTATATGTTTCATTGAATACGCATATTCATAATCTGCAAGAATATTCTCAATCATAAGTTTACTTCTACCATAGGGATTAATGGGGGCCTGAGAGCAATTTTCACCTATTGGTACTTCATCAGGTTCGCCATAAGTGGCGCATGTGCTTGAGAAAATTATTTTGTCTACCCCGGTTATTCTCATCGCATCGAGAAGCGAAAGTGAACCGCCAACATTATTCCTGTAATATTTTGAAGGATTTAAAACCGACTCTCCCACGTATGCGGAAGCAGAAAAATGAATTACTGCAACAGGCTCAAATTCTTTAATTGTGCTAATAACCTTTGCGGTATTCTGAATATCACCATAAATGAATCTACCCCATTTCACAAAATCACGATGCCCTGTCGATAGGTTGTCATAAACAACAGGATTGTAGCCCTCATTAAATAGCATTTTACAGGTATGAGACCCGATGTAGCCAGCACCGCCCGTCACCAATACATTTGAGTTTTTATTCACTGCCCGTTCCTTTTTTAAATGTTTTCAATCTTTGAATACCGTTTTGCTCAGTTTATTTTTAATCACTGTTAAAAAAACTTCTATGTTTTAGTAAAAAGATAGCCATATTTTCAATGAGCCTGCAGTTAGAGTATTCTTAATGGAGTTCTGTCAGGTTCATAATAAGAGCATTGGAGTTAATTCTTACCGATTTGTACAATTGTTAACTAAGTAATAAATTCATAAAATTTTTCGCCAATGTAGTTTGCAGAAAATCTTTTAACCCGCTCTATTGATAGCGAGCCCATACTTTCACGTAACTCTTCATCGTTCATCAAATGTTCTAACCTTTCTTTAAAGGTTTCATCATCAAAGAGTTCTAACAGATAACCGGTTTTTTCATTCTCAATCATTTCTGAGGGACCTGCAACACAGTCGTAAGAAATAACCGGCAGACCGGCAGACATCGCCTCACCCACTACGTTTGGAAAGCCTTCTGAACTGGATGTAAAAGCAAAAATCTTACTTTTCAAATAGTACTCTTCCACGTTCGAAACCGTACCGGGTAATACCACCTGGTCCTGTAATCCTTTTTGTTTAATAATATTTTTGAGCCGGTTCATACCATCCTGTTTGATAGCATTACCTCCAACGATGACCAGTTTCCATCCACCCGGATTGGCTTTCTGGAAAATGTCGATCAGCCGGTCGTGATGTTTCGTGTCAATCAGCCGCCCAACCGACAGTACAATATTTTCTCTTGACTTATTTGAATCTCTCTTCAAAATTTGGCGAATCGGATTGCCGATGACCCGAATATTATTGTTCAGCTTTTTATCCGTATATATCTGTTTAGCTTTTGATGTCTGCGCGATAATTCCTGCGGCGCCCGGATACAGGATTTTTCTCAAAAATTCATGAAGATGACCGAGACCCTCATGAGGGCTGCATCGGTCAGAAATGTAAACCGGAAATTTTAAGCCGAGAAGGCTTAGCAGCACGAAACTGTTCCAATACTCCCCAAAGCTTAAAATAGAATCCGGCTGAATCGTTTTAATCTTCCTTCGTAAAAAAAGTAGTGTCCTGATCGTACTCCACATTCTCCTCCGGTTGTCAAAGGGCCATTCAGGTTTATGCACCTTCACATTCCCCGGCAGATCGTAAAAGATATTGCGTTCTTTCCCATACAGTACAAGGTGGGTATCCACTCCGGTCTCCCTGGAAAAGAATGCAGCAAGTTCGTTCATTACCCTCTCCATGCCCCCTGCCTGCAGGGAAGGTATCACCAGGCAGATGGTTAAGTGCTTCTCTTTATCAATCTTATTTTTTAACATTCAACTGCCACACTGTGGCTACTTTTTATATGTTATTTTAATTGAAAGTAATAACTCCTATAATTCATTAGTCTGGAAGTTACCAACTCAACAGCACTGGAATTAAATTTTTTATGCACTCAATCAACAGGAGTATTTAGTGCTCGTGATAGATACTGCTTTTGGTGTCTTCAAAAACTTTTCCATCAAAAATGTCATAGTATTTGTTTAAGACTTTTTCGTCATCAAAAATTTTAGCCCGTTCCAGGGATTTTTTTTGATACTTTTTCAATAGATTCGGCTCATCCATGAACCTCATCATATTTTCTGCAAAATCCTGATCGTTTTGTTCAGCCATAAGACCATATTCCCCGCGGTTCACAATACAGCGACAGCCCGAACAGTTGGTTACAAGTGTGGGCACACCAAGCGTCATCGCCTCACAGAGTACGGTTGGCAATGCCTCCGATTTTGAGCTCATCACAAACACATCGCTCTGCTTCATAAGGGGGTAGGGGTTAGACAGAAAGCCGTAGAGAAACACCTCCTCTTCGAGCCCGAGTTCAGAGATCATGCCGCGAAGTTTGTCCTCCTCCGATCCGGTTCCCGCCAGGTGAATAGCAAAACTGTATCCCTGCTGTTTTGCGATGGCAGCAGCCCGGATCAACCTGTCAAAACCCTTAACCTCCATTAAGCTGCCCACGGCTGAAAACGCGAACTCTTCATTGCTCAAGAGCTCAAATGGCTTTTCAGATTTGCGGATCACCGCTTCGCGGTCAATTAAATTATAGACAACTCCCATTTTAGGGTAGGCACCCATAACTTCGATAAACTCTTCCTTAGAGTCCTCCGAGACAAAATAGATCGCGTCGAGCCTGGAGTATCTCTCTTCTCTCATTCTCCGGTTGTACTTGTCATGGCTGTAAAAGCGTTCATAATTATCGTGTGTTCGGTATGAACTGTGAATAAATGCAATCCGCTTATCAATCTGTGTATTCATAAACAGTAGGTCCGTAAAACTGCTGTCCAGAAACGAAATCCCTACGTCATATGGATTTCCAAGATTTTTCATTTTTTTCTCAAAAAACCACGTCAACCTGAATGTTCTGTGAAGATAGCCAAATACTCTTGCTAAAAAATCATTTCTATACAGGTAGATTACGTTTACAAATTCTGGCACCTGCTTAACATATGGCCCCTTCTTAGAAACTACAATGAGATCTATCTCATAGCGGTCAGGCTCAATCTTATGTAAAAGATTGATCAGCGTACGCTCAGCTCCGCCTCCCCTGAGAGATGGCATCAAAAATAGTATTCGTCTTTTTGAACTCATTTACCCGTGATTTTGCAATAGAACATTCCGTCGTTAGCAGAAGTTATTCACTAATTTAGTTGATGATGCCCCAAACACACCGTAGTATTTTCAACGATCTGATGAGCAATATAATAGCACTGTAGGGGAAAGAGATACAAATTATAATGATCCAATCTGTGAGCGTGAGAGGGGGAGATTGGGTGAAGGTTCGTGCTTTTCGAACCGAAGTCGCGATGCAAGCATCCCCTGGGGAAGACATTTCGCTGACGCGTTCAAAAGATGAGC
>LKNA01000174.1 GCA_001564065.1 Chitinophagaceae bacterium T5-Br10_B2g13 | reverse complement strand
TGGTCGGCCTGTACGGTGTGAAGAGGAGGAAGGCCTTCACCGGAAGAGGAGTAAAAATTGGCGGCCCACCAGACACCTGCACCAATCAGAACGAGAATAAAGATCGTAACTTTTCCTTTCGTCATGTGAAACTGAATTTAAATTAAACAGAATTACAATCTAACGAATCAGCGCTATAGTTATGAAGTGCACGAGTGTAAAAAAAATTAAGATCGTGAAAAAGACATGGTATTTCTTCTCTTCATAACATAAATCAACCTCTACACTAATTACGCAATGTGAACGTCGCTCCGCATCCGTTGTTCAGAAATACCATGTCTGAAGGTGCACGAAATGGCGTCTTAAAAAAGCAGTTGCACGAACCTTAATTATTACTTATTTAGTACGAAGGTTTTGTAATATATTCATTAAGTGCAGTTCAAACTCATGAAGAATACGATAAAAGAGCAATTATTCGTAATTGTGATTATCCTAGCCGTCACGGGCTGTTCGGGCCCGGATGCGTTTGAAGGGGTACCGGATCACATTTCTGATATGGAGAACTTGACGGTCTACTCATCCTCAGATATTGCAGATGCTGATACCGTAAGACTGATCCCGGAACAGCTGTTCAGGGACACAGAAGAAAATCCGATTACAGCTTTTGGATCGGTAGTTATTGACGATTTTGGCAGGTTGTTGATTGGTGATCGTCAGCAGCGCGCTATTCATCTGTTTCTGCAGGACGGACACTATCTGGGCAAAATAGGAGGAGATGGAGACGGTCCGGGTGAATTTCGCTGGGTTGGCGGTTTGGATATTCACAACAACCGGTTGTATGCACATGACCCGAACGGGAGTAAGATAAACATTTTTGATCTGGGAACTGATGCTCAGAATCTTCCTGAATATGAATCCGCAATTGTAATTGGAAGTGATAGGTGGGAGAATTTTCCAGAGTCGGGATTTGAAAATCCGGGTTTTCATACTGTCAGAAGTGATGGTTTCATTCTTTTAACGTCCCGCACGTCTCCAATTTTGTATCGTGAGTATCCGGACTCGATTGGGGTGAGAAAATATTACCAGTGGAGTGGAGATCACAATGAAGAGCCAGAATCTATTTTTGAAATCGTTGAACCTAAATTCATAGCATACCAATGGTCTATTATTCCTCCACCGTTTGCAACTCGTGGGATTATGACCACGTCGGAAGATGATCTTATCTATTCGGGGGATACAGGTGACTTTCTGATTAAAACTCAAGATGCAGAGGGAGATTATCAATCTGCATTTTTCTATCCATTTGAAAAGCGTGAACTGACCAGAACGGATGCGGTAAAAAGCGTTGAACAACATGGTGAGCTTCAGGATGCTGTGTCGTCCATGCCGATTCCCGATACATGGCCGGCAATTCAACAGATACGAGCGGACAACACCGGACGAATTTGGGTTTTGGTTCACGCAGAAACTGACGAAATAAACAGATGGTTTGTGCTGGAGGAGTCGGGCAACTTACTTGCGAAATTTGAGCTGCCCGGTGGAATGTCCATTGCTAATATTGACGGTGATCAGTTATATACCAGGGAAACCGATGAAGAGACAGGGTTGCAGCAGATAGTGAAATACAGAATAGAGTTTGGGGACGGGTTATAATGAAATAAAACAATGTAGATTTAAAATCTACGCATACAAAAACAATGTAGTATGATAGACTTTTTGTTGGGTTATAGCACAGGGTCGAAGGACGACGGTTTATGTAGTATATAGGCTGGAAAAATTGATAATCTGCTTATTTTTCAAAGTTGTAAATAAAACCTTGATAGAACGAATGAAAATGATCAATAAAAAGAATTACATCGTAATATTGTCCTGCGTGTTAATCTATGCATGTGATCATTCATCCAATCAGATAGAATTGCCACAGTTTTTCAGTGGCCATTCTAATATTGAGGTTTTCAGTGAGAATACGGATCCGGTTGTTACGTTTTCTTTTCACAATGAAAGGGTGTTTGGAGATTCTGAACTCCTCTATATATCCAACAGAGATAAAATTGGAGTTGATGACAAGGGGAGGGTGTATATTGAAAATCAAAAAAGCATCCATGTTTACGAAGAAGATGGAAAGTATATCGGTAAAATAGGCAGAGAAGGGCGAGGACCGGGTGAGTTTCTCACGATTCACAATATCTCACTTAAATGTGGTCTGCTTTACGTGTATGACGCAAACCAGTCAAAAATATCTGTTTTCGATACGGAATCATTTGAGCTGAATCGAGAGATAAGTATTCCACTGATTAATGACATGAGGGGAATGGGTGACTTTGCTGTATTGGAAATTGATGATCTGATTGTAGGAGTGCGCGAAACGAAGAGATTAGAGGATTCGGCCGTGACTCAACGCTTTATGCATTATTACTTATTGGACCATTCCGGAAATTTTGCAGAACCAGCTATAGCAATAGCTGACATCTCAGATTATTATGAGATTCGGAATCAGCGGGGAGTGTCTTATCCCCCTGTACCTTTTGACAGAGAGACACTCTTTTCACTATCCGAAACCGGCAAAATCTATTTACTATGGACAGATCAAATTGCAATCAAGGTGCTGGACGCTAAAGGAAATTTTTTGAACGGAATATTATATCCCTTTCCAAACGTGCCAGTAAAAGATGATTCAGACTTCCCAATTTTTTATGAGACCATAGGACTGTCTATTCCCGACACCAAACAAATTCTTGGTGACAGACTACCGGAAAGCTACCCCGCAGTCTCACACTTCTTTGTTGATGATGAAGAGAGAATTTGGCTGTCAACCATTGTAAAGGATTTAAATATATATGGATGGTGGATTTTAGAAGAGACCGGAGAACTCATCACAAAGTTCGAATGGCGGAGGGATGAACCGATTGAAGTGGTGAAGAATAGCAAGATGTACACCCGTGAGACGGATGAGGAGAGCGGGCTGGTTCAGGTGGTGCGGTATCGGATAGAATTCGAGGAATCGATATGAAACCAACCCACGACAAATTTGCCACCAAAACAGGAATAGTCATGGAGATATTCACTCCTGCACGTGTCGGGTTAATCATCACTCTGGTTTTGATTATAGGATGTGACGAATCGATAGAGAGAGAACCCCCTGAAACCCCATCCGAAGTATTAAATGAATTTGTACGCGAGGCACCATATCAATTTATCAACCTGGACGATGCAGAACTTTTTGAAGTGGAGTTAACGGATGATGACATTCTGTTCGACATCAATCAGAGAACTGATGACGAGGTTATGTTTGGTCAGATTACCCACATGGTTTACCATGCCGGAACGTTTACCGTTTATGATATGTCGTCGGGAGCAATCTACCAGATCGGTTTAGACGGCAAGGTAAGCGGACCATTAAGCATAACAGGGAGTGGGCCGGGCGAACACCGAGGTGTTGGGAACCTTAGAAGCAACAACAGGAATTTATATGCTTCGAGCTGGAATCTTTCCCGACTTAACCGTTACGATCACAATATGAGTGAACAGGGTTCTCTTAATCACTTTGGCTCGAGGTATTTGGATTTAAATAGCGAAAGAATTGTAATTGAGAATCGCAATAGCAATATCCCTGTTCCTCAAAATCCTGAACAGGGAATTATAGCCGTAACGACTATAGACAGCCTGACCGATACACTGGCTACTATTCTGCCAAGGATAATTCCGGTTGGCTATCAGCCCTTCGTATATAACTCACCAAGGTTTTCAATCAATTCGCAAAACAATATTGCCGCATCTTATTATCCTCTGCCATGGATATTCCTTTTTGGTGAAAGCTTTAACAACATTCGAACCCTGATTTTGGAGTACTCAATAATTGAAGATATGGATATACCTGAAATGGACTTTTTCAAGCCGATAGGAAATGAGGGTTTTGGAGGGAGTATGCCGATAACTGAATATAAGCTTATGGACAATGGAGACCTGTTTCTGATCATTCTAAGAGAATTAATTCATCTCAAAAAAGTTGATGGTGAATACGTAGCAGCCGGCAGATACAACTTTAGCTTTCCAGATTTCCCACACCCCATGCTTCATTTTGGCGGTGTGCCCGAAGAAGGAGAGGCGGGATACTTTTACTCAAAAAATCGTGAATATCTGTTTCGGTTTAAACTAAAGGATTGACTTAAATGAACTGAAATGGTAAACCATTAATCACCATTAAAAAACTGTTATTATTATTTATGAAAATGACTTGCGATATGGAATAGCCTAGATTTTGAAATACAGAATTGAATTCGAGGAATCGTAATGAAACTAAACCCAGACAAATTTGCCACCGAATCACGAAAGGCCACGAAAAATTTTGTGCTTTTTAAAGTGCTGGCATCTGTAGCAATTGTTTTTTTTGGATGTCTTGAGACAAATAAACCCGATAGAAATATTGAAAACAGCTCTTCTGTAAATGAGACTGCTTCAGGTGAGATTATTATTGAAGGGGAGCCGGCTTTTCAGGTCTCTTTTAAAAGAGACGCTACATTTGGTGATAGCGAGGAAGTTTATTTTAGATTTATGGGAAACATTTCAGTTGATGAAAATAATCGGGTATTTATCTCAGAAAGAAATCACATCAAAGTTTTTGATCAGGATGAGCGGTTTATTACATCATTAGGACGGCAAGGAAGGGGGCCTGGAGAGTTTAATAATTTTGGCGGGTTACAACCCAAAATAGCTTTCGGCAGACTATATGCTTTTGACGATGTAGAACAGAGAATCAATGTGTATAACCTTAGCAACCTGGAGTTTGAGGGCACAATTCCAATAAATTCCATTAACTGGAACTATCTGCCGGAACTGGAGGAGTCAAGATTTGAAAATTATTTCATAGCAGGGGATAGTTTAATTCTGGCTGGCTTAAATGAAATAGGAGGGACTCAAACAAATAGAGTAAGTACTCGCAGATATTTCTATATGGACAATAAGGGTAAAATTATTTCTGAAGAGATTTTCAGCCATCCGGATAATGGCTTTTACGATGGAAATGGTGTTCCTCCACCTATTTCTCCAAGGAGTCCTGTTCCAAAACCTTCTGATCGAAATTCAATTATAGATGTCAATGAAGATGGGCAGATTTATTGGGCCTGGTCAGAAAAGATCATTATTAAAGTGTTTGATACAACCGGCAGTAAATTAAGAACTCTTATCTATCCATTTGAAAATAATTTATTAGATAAAGAAGAGGTACTTGAGGTTTTTGAATACAATCCGAATTTACACCAAAGAGCCAAAAATGAAGACATTCCAGACACCTGGCCGGCAATGGATTACTTTTTTGTAGATGATGAAAACCGGATTTGGATTTCTACGATATCGGATAATGACGATTACTTTGAGTGGATGGTTGTAAGTGATAAAGGGGCATACCTCGCTAAATTTAAATGGAAGGGAATTCGTAAAGAACGCCATTACAGCCAAAGAGAAATAAAAATGGTTAGAAATAACTATTTATACACCAAAGAGTTGAATGATGAAACGAGTCAAAATGAAATCGTTCGCTATCGAATAGAATTCGAGGAATCACAATGAAACTAAACCCCGACAAAATTGTCGCCGAAACACGAAAGGCAACGGATAATTCTGTGCTCATCAGTGTTTTTGTGGCAATACTATTTGCGGTAATTGCGGCAACCTCCTGCAACCGAGAGCATGATCCTGCCACAGAATTTGAGCTCCCCGAACATATTCAGGATATCGAAAATGTATCGATCATTGCTCCCATTGAAGGGGCAGTCCCGGATACTGTGGAATTTATACAAGAAGCGGTGTTTGAAAGTGGTGATGACGTGTTCATGAGCGGTTACATTTCAAGTTTTGCTGTGGATGATGATGGCAGGGTCTTTATCGTTTCAAGTGTGCCGGGCCATCTTGGTGTTTATGTGTTTGATTCCGATGGAAGCTACCTATCAACGATTGGCAGATATGGTCAGGGTCCGGGCGAATTTGAAGCTGTTGGAGCCATAGACATTTTGGAAGACGAGCTGATCCTTTTTGACCCAAGGCTTCAAAAATTTGCGATTTATTCGCTGGGCAACTTTGAAAAAACCGAAGAGGAGATCATTAATTTGACGGAAACAACCCGGCTAAATCAAATGCCGTCGATTGCGAAAGGGACGGATTTAGAATTATTAAAAAATGGCGGGATGGTTCTGGAGGTAGGTATGTCCTCTTTAAATGAAGAGAGTGATGGTACCCAGATCTTCTATTTTAAACTCGATCGGGATGGTAGAATAAACCCGGAAAGGCTTATGGAGGTAGACAGGCATAAACGATATTTCCTCCCTGAACGGGAAGGGTGGGCAATTCCGATTACCAAGCCGTTTAATCGCAGCTCGGTCGTTTCGATCACTCGCTCAGGAGGATTTTTTACTGCGTGGACGGAAGATTTTTTGATCAAAGAGCATGACAAGAATGGGGATTATATACGATCACTATATTACCCGTTTGCGAAGAGCGATTTCTCATTAGATCAAATCAGAATTGCCGATCATGAACGGAGAATGCTCAGGGGAGAGGAGATACCGGACACATGGCCCGCTTTGCACACTATGGAGCTGGATGATAAAGGGAGGCTTTGGATAGCTACCATCACAGACAGCAAAACGCATTTCACCTGGTGGGTTTTAAATCAAAAAGGTGAACTAATCGCCCGTTTTCAAAAAGAGGGGGACCGATCAACCCGTTTTGTACCCTCCAAACCACTGATCACCATTAAAAACGGATACTTTTACTCTCATGAAAGAGACATGCGTCAAGGTGTAGACAGGATTGTGAAATATCGGATAGAATTTGAGGAATCATAATGAAAACAACCCCCGACATATTTGCCAGGGAGTCCCGAAAAGCCACGGAGAACTCTGCTTTCATCCGTGCTTCTGTGGCAATACTTTCTATTGTACTGGTAATTAACTCACTTTTTGCTTGCGTCGATCAAGCTTCGGAAAACAGTGAAGCCACCGCAATTAAGGTTACAGAGCTGAGGGACTATGATAGTTTGATCTCGGAAAACGATCTCCTGTTGGGCGTGCCTGTGAGGTTAAAGATAGATCATATATCCCAGCATTTGTTCGTCCAGGATGTGGCACTTTTGGCGGTGATTGAGTTAGATGAACTATATAATGAAGTTCGACGATTCGGCAGTAAGGGGCGCGGACCAGGGGAGATTCAAAGTCTGGATGATTTTTTTATTACTGAAAAACACCTTTTTATTGTTGACGGGAATCGGTTATTAATTCATAAGTACAGTCGTGGAGATGGACAATTTATATCTTCATTGAATTATGGGGAATTGTTAATAGAGAGTAAGAATAGTTCAGT
>LKNA01000173.1 GCA_001564065.1 Chitinophagaceae bacterium T5-Br10_B2g13 | reverse complement strand
GCCCTGACCCGGATGCACGAAAGTCGCCTGCGCGGGTTCTCCTCTTCACCCCAAAGGCTTTGTTCCCGATAACGATGACGCGCAGATCGTATTTCTTGTTGGGAATAAAATCCTGGAAAAAAACATACCCTCGTTCACTATCAACCACTCTGCTATAGTCAGTCGTATACCCCAGCCTCATGACTCCTTTCATCACATCCAGGATATTAGATTGACCTAATTTAAATTTTCTCCATCGTTCTTTAAGATTGGAAACAGGACGGTACTGGGGAAACCCCCTGCCAAACGCTTTTTTGATAAGTTTTTCTGCAGCCCTCTTTGTTTTGGCAAGTTGCACGTTGGATGAACTCGCCCCGTGCCTGAGTTTAAATACTTTCGGAAACGCTGCTGTTTCGAGCCACTCCAGGGCACTGTTTTTATCATAAAATGTGTAGGAGGGAACCAGCGGTGCGTCAATCGCTTCCAAAAGGTACTTTTGCCCAACCTTGTCATCAAAGTACCAGCAGGTTTGAAAGTCAGGAAGAACCACCTTGCCTGATGTTTGAAGAGAGTAGATCAATTGCTTTGAAAACAGGACATCCCGGCAGTTTGCATGATGAAAATGCCACATCAGAGCGTCGCAATCTCTGAGCCGGTCCACGATATTGCTGCTGTAGCAATCAACCACTTCAACCTCAATATTCAGACCGCTGCAGTACTGCAGCCAATCTTCGCTAAAGCTGTTTTTCCTGTGATGAATTGCAATTTTCATATGCCACTCCGTTGCTACAATGCCTATTTATTATCGATGATATTTTTTAATAAAAGTTATCAGGGGCAGTGTAAATAAAAAGGTATAGTCATATATAAACTCACCAGGGTAGATAATGTTTTAGATTATTATTGCCTGCAATTTTATTGGTACGGCGAACCGGATAGCTGGCAACCAATAAACTAACTACCAGACTGGACTATGGCTCATGGACACGGTTCTTATCATCATTTTCTATTGTTCGCCCTAACTGGTCGGAGCTCATGAACTCAACATCAGGCCATTTCTTCAAAATCTCTTTTATTAAACGGCTAAGTTTTTTCAGGCTCTTGTCCCTGTTATCGGCACATAAGTGTCCAACATAATTGATACGGTGGGTACAGATAATCGCCGGCCGGTTCCATAAAAATGCGGCTTTAATTCCATTCAGACACTCCGTTACATTATCAATAGAATCTGATGTAAGGGAAGGTTCAAACGTACAGTTTCTGACCAGGTGATACTGTCCGTACTCATTTTTTTCCCCAACATATCGTCGAATCATTTTTCGGCTTGAGCGATCATAAATGGGAAGTTTTTGATACTTCATGCCCTGCAGGTATTTTACTCCGTTATCGTGCAGCACTTTATTCAGCTCCCTGCTCCATATATAGTTATTTGCAATAAACGACTCAGAGCGGTAACCAAATAGTTCTTCAAACAGATTAAGACCCTCTATGACTGTGCGGGAGTGTTCCGAAAAATCCTCCCGGCTCTCCATATCAAACGCCGCCTGTACGCTTCTTTTCATGCCGGGAAAAACATCGCTGCTCAGCCCCCAGCACTGTTCCCGAAACGCCGCTTTAAAATAAGCGTGTCCGTTTCGCAACAATTCCAGCCAATAGGATTGGTTCAGGTGCTCCTTTCCGTGAGATTGAGGATGAAAAACATTGCTGCTGTTACCATCTCTCCATAAATGAATACAGCGCTGATGATTGGGGTACCTGGCAAATGTTTCGGTAATAGGTTCACAGAAATAATTTATAAATCTCGCCTCCTCAATTTTTTTGAAATCGGGATTTGACACCACACAGTTTGCCGTAAACAGAGGATGATTACCAGATCTGTCTCTAAAGCTTGCCAGCAGCTCAAAAAGATACTCCAGGTCTGTTTCACTTGCGAGCGTATCATACTTACAATAGGGGCTGTTCTCAACCGGCACCCCTTTACTCCTCATCGTTCTAAAAGCTTCTGCCGAAGGCATACGAATACTGCCCCAGTCATCCGATTCAATGACAACTATTTTCCGGTTGGTTTTCCAGCCGGCACGATTGGTGAGATGTTCAGCAACTCTTCTTCTGAGTGTTGATAGCGTCATGAAAATATATTTTGATGATCTATCATTTTGTGGAGATTAATATATAGCTTTATCGGGGCGAACTGTTCCGGCATACAAATGCGGGAAGTGCGTCGTTAAGAGCAATTTTTCTTTAACTGTACTGTACCTTTAAACTTTCTTTCTTTAGCAGGGTATCCACCATCCAGTCCTCTTCAAGGAATTTTCCTTCATGCCAGTTCATATCTGCATCCCAGTACCCCACGCAGGCGTGTGTCATATCACAAAAACCGTAGCTCAATTCCGCAATCAGGTATCTTCCTTCATGCTGTAAAAAGTCGAATGCCACGGCCTGCAGCTTCAGTTTCTTTGCCACTTCAAGACCCAGTTCTATAACCTCCTCCGGGAAATGATGTTTCTCATAAAAGATATAGCCGCTGCCTGACGCTCTGAAATCACCATCCCTAACATTTCTGCGAACCGCAAATGCTTTTCCGTCCACTACATTTACCCGAATATCGTGATCGTTATCGGGAATAAAATCCTGAAAGTAGGCATATCCTTTTTCATTTCCCATCACTTTAGAAAAATGGGTTGTATATCCAAGTCTCACCACCCCTTTTAATACATCTTTCACCGATGTTTTACCTAATCTGAATTTTCGCCAGCGCTCTTTTAAATTAGCTGCGGCATCATACTGCGGAAATCCCGACCCGAACGCTTTCCGAATTAATTTAAGGGCGTGTTCTCTGCTCTTTACAAGTTTCACATGATTGGAGCCGGATCCCCTGCGCAGTTTAAAAACTTTCGGAAAACTGGTGGTCTCGGCCCAGCGAACCGCTTTCTCTTTTTCATAAAATGCATAGGATGGAACCAGCGGAGCATCAACAGACTCGAGCAGATATTTTTGCCCCAGCTTGTCATCAAAGTGCCAGCAAGTATGAAAGTCCGGGAACACTTTTTTGCCCCCGGTTTTCAGCGAATACATCAGCTCTTTCGCAAAAAGCACATCTTTTGGGTTCGCCTGGTGAAAGTGCCACATCAGCGCGTCACAATCCTGAATATCGTGCACAATGGAGCTGCTGTAGCAGTTTACGATTTTATAAGGAATTCCGGTCTCTTTACAATACTCGATCCAGCGACTGCTGAACCCATCGTCTCTGTGGTGAATGGCTATCTTCATAGTGTCAGTGTTTTGATCAGTATATCCCTGTGGGCTTCGCACCTCACAAGGTTGGTATAAAGTAGTTTTTTCCTCTCGCTGAGAAGTGACGGAAGGATGTTTCGGTTTCGCAACGCATGTATCAGCCGCACAGAGTGCGGCTCAATGTAGCTGCTATATAACCTTCTCGACCTCAAACAAAACTCCTTAAATCTTTTCTCAAGTTCTTCATCCCTTGCAATAATTGAATTAAGAGATATTATCTCTGATTCAATTTCTTGCGTCTGTTTTTCAGATGGTAATTCAAGTCCGCCAGTATTGAGTCCCTGTATATACGGACGTAGTTTAAACTCTGCGTCCCCTTTTTTTGGAAAGGTTAATGAACATATAAACCCCTTATTCCATCCGGAAAGCTCGTTTCCACTCTCATTGTCAAACAGAAAATTGCCCAGACTATAAAAAATGGGTGTGCCATTGTAGCGTTCGTGTCCGCTGATGCAGTGGGTATGATGGCCAACCACCGCATCTGCCCCGGCATCCGCATAAAAACGATAGGTCTTCTTCATGCGCGGGCTGGGAAGCTCATAGTGTTCATGGCCGCCGTGGACGACTACGATAACCCGGTCGGCATGTTTTTTTGCATTCTGTATGGCATAAAAGTTCAGAACGGGGTCCATCGCGTGGCCGCCCGGCTCCCCGTTTTGCGTGGTGCCAAATTCATTTTCAGCAATATTCAGGACCGCAATTGTAATTCCGTTAATTTCAGCTGTGAAAGGTTTCATTGCCTCCTCTGAACTCATCCCCGCTCCGACTGTAGCAATCCCTGCATCTTTGCAGGCATTCAGCGTGCTTTCAAGACCCTCAGTTCCATAATCCATAATATGGTTGTTCGCCAGCGTCACAAGGCCGAAACCAGCCTTTTTAAGCACCGGCAGGGTGTCCGGCGGACTCTTTAGGTTGGGGCCTGTTTTAGCAATCTGCGTGCCGCCATTAATGAGCGGCGATTCGAGGTTGGTAACGGCTAGATCAGCATCGCGAAATAGTTTCAGGAACTCCCCGAACAGACCTTCGGCATCATTTTGGCGGGCAAGCTCCCTCACTCTCCCTCCGCCAAGATGTACATCACCGGTAATTACTATATTTGCGGTACTGCTCATTCTCTTCTGTTATTTATTTCTGCCAGCTCATTTGTATTTTCTAAAACACTTCATAAAACAACAATAACAGTTAACGGCTATAAATCCAATACAGGGGGCACGAATTAGTAAATTCTAAAGCAGTTTCGTGGTTGAGCAGTCAATTGGTCGTAGGTTATTGTTTGCCCAGGGATTTTTTTAATTCGTTTTTTGACAATCCTGAATTGCTGCACTGCGAAAAAGAATCGCCTGATTTTTTTGCTCAAACAGCTTTCTCAGGGTATAGTATTTTGAAAGCCGGTAGACGCTAATCTGATGAGGTCTCCGGGTAACAAGATGTTGAATAAGGGATTGATATTCATCCGGGAAAAGGCCGGCCGGTGATAACACCTCCCCGATTGTTTCACCATTCAGGGCAAAGACATCATTCAATGACTCAGCATGGGTATGTTTATGATTGCTCTTACTAAGCACAATGTTCATGAGTCTCCTCGGAATCAAGTTTTTAACAACTCCTCTCATGTTAAACCGTTTTTTCCTCTTTGCCTGTGCAAAAGGTAGGTGAAGCAGTGAATCGATCAGCGCTCCGTTCTGTTCAGCAATATAAAGGCCGGTCCTGTTCACGGTGAGTTCGTGCGGCAGTTTGAGCCAAAAATCAGCTACGCTCTTATACCATAGCGGGATGGCGGACTCATATCCAAAAAACTGATACACCCGCAGGCTGTTGTTAATGTACTTGGCCTGATTCTCCTGCCAGTCAAAGTTCTCACTCAGAAAGTGCGGCTGATTGCCAATGGATTGATACAGTTCTGTAATTTTATCATAAAGATTTGAAGGCAAATCTGAACTCACCTTTCCTTTCGCATTTTTAATCAACAGAGCTATTGGATCCCTTGTATCCGGCTCAATAAATCCGGCTTCACTTATGGATGTATGGCCCGGAACAAATACGGCTTCCTTTTCAATCAGGTTCAGCTTTTTTAGTTCATATACGGCAAGCAGATCCTGGTAGTGCGGGTTAGACACCCCGTTAAAAGCGTAGTCAACATATCGGTCGATCACACCTTCATCATGCAGTTCTTTCCACTTCTTTTCACTATACTCTATAAAGATCCATTCATAACCCAGCGATTCCGCAACCTGCTTGCTGATGGCGGACTGTTCGTTGCCCGGAGTTCCATATGAAAAACAGATCACATCATCTGCCCCTGATTTCTTCAGGTAGTTGACAACCAGCCGGGAGTCGTGGCCGCCGCTGAGGGGCACTACCCACTGTGTGTTAACCGGAAATGAACCGATCATACTACTGAAGGCCTCTGTAAGCAGGGCATCGAACTTTGCTGCAAAGCTGTTGTGATCCGTAAATTCAGCCGGTGGTTTCTGTGGGACATATGTAAAGTATTGCTCCTTTTTGAAAGAAGTAGGGTCTGCATACAGATATTCCCCGGCCCGGAGCTGATACACCCCTTCAAAAACAGTCTCATCACCGGTTACAAACCCAAGTTCAAAAAACTCGTTCACACTCATTTCGTTCAATCCATTGCTGATGTGAGCAGCCATCGGCAAACGGTCATAGAGATTCAGTTCATTCAACGAACTCCCTGAATAGAAAACCGGGCAGGTACGTGAAATATCAACAGCATTAAACAAAAAATCAGGCCCCTCAATGATGATCGAAAAATTCCCGGAGATGCCCGCCAGGAGTGATTTCAGGTCAACATCCCGCAAACATAATCCGTTATGCTTTTCAAACAACAGTTCACTCAGATGTTCTGCGCCGCGAATGACTTTATTTTCTATTATAAGATGACCGCAAACATGAAACGATAGTTCATCAATCCTGAATGTGTCCCATAAACCGTCGTCTATTTTGATACCGGGCATTTCTGTTATTATACGTGTGAATTTCTTTTTTTATAGAGATACAATCTTACTGTAAAACCAAACAAATTTTACTAAAAATCACTATTGAAGCAACAGGGCAAAAGTTAATATTATAAAATAAAATTACGGCTCGATTTGAGTTTTCGGTAGTACCCTTTCCAATAATATCCATCTGATTGGTCAGCCGGAGTGCGTGCAAGAGATCACTGCGTCTGCTAAAAAGCGTCTGTTTTTAAGATGCTTTTACAAAGCTTGAATTCAAATTCCGGTGCCAGCAACTTTCAGCCTACGCCGAAAAATGCCTGCCCGATTCAATCCGCAAAGCGTAGACTTATGTACGTTGGCAGGCGATAATTCGTGTGCCCATTA
Organism: Chitinophagaceae bacterium T5-Br10_B2g13; assembly: GCA_001564065.1. Taxonomy (GTDB): domain Bacteria; phylum Bacteroidota; class Rhodothermia; order Balneolales; family Balneolaceae; genus Rhodohalobacter. The sequence continues at coordinate 765 of LKNA01000173.1, read as the reverse complement.
AAATTAAAACATCGAATTTCGCCTAAGAACAGTGCTTATTAAAATCAGAAATCGCTAGCCCATGATCTTGCCCAAAACGGGCAACACCATTTAAAGGGTGACAGACTAAGATTTTGCCCGGGAGTATAATGCGATTTACGGGTTGAAGGCAGTGCGCAGCGAATTGGTACGTTCAAGACTCAAAAGCACAAATTCATCCCATGATCAATCCATGGATTAGATCTTTCACACCCCCCTTCGACAAGATCCATTGCTTATGCGGAATCACCCGCCTCGGGGAGCTCGTCTTGTCTGCTCTTCCTAACCCCACACTGCACGCCGAAGAACCACGGCGCTTGTATGGGGCTATTTTCTTCCGCCCCTGTCCGGGGCTTTTTGTTACGCGCAAACGCGAAACCCGCTGAATATTGACAATTGACGGAGCTCGCCCCGAACCCATTCGGGGCTTTTTAAGGACCAAACTAATTGCAACGAATACATCGATAGATTTTACAGCACAAATATAAGTCTCGAAGAGACGGTAGAATATAGCCCCACAGTTTACTGTGGGGTTTTTTGATTAGTATCACATCCAGGCCAGTCCCGGTTAGGGACGGCACACTGAATTCAGATATCAACCTATAAACTCAATTCAATGCTTGGGTTAACAAGTATTTTTAACTCAACTTCCGCAAAACCTATAGAATCAGCTTCAGTTATCTTTAAGCAACGCTCTGTAGTGCTACATCCATGTTCCTATAACTGGATAAACCTCCTGTTCTGCAT
>LKNA01000172.1 GCA_001564065.1 Chitinophagaceae bacterium T5-Br10_B2g13 | reverse complement strand
TGAATCCGGCTGATATGCTGAAGATCGGTCGCATGATGATGAATATGGGAGAGTGGAACGGAGAGCAGATTGTACCTCAAGAATGGATTTTAGATTCTGTGAAAACCTACACCCGCAGCAATTTCAATCCGTACGACATGGGCTATCTCTGGTGGCGCCGACCGGTGAACGGCTACGAAGCAATCTTTGCGTGGGGCCACGGCGGACAGTACATCATGATGATTCCGGAGCTGGACGTGGTGATGGCGATCACATCAAATTTGGCTAGGGTACAGGGAAGAGGCCACCAACGGGCGCTGTTTCGGTACCTGGAGAATGATTTGGTGCCGGTGTTGAGTGAGTTGTGAGAAAACCTGACAGCGTCCGAAGGTCCTGACAGCGTTTGTTTTGCTTCTCGCAGAGTTTCGCAGATGAAACGCTGAGTCACGCAGATGGGGGGAGCTTTTATGAATAGACGAAGAGATAAAGATTCTTTTTTAAGTGAGGGTAACTCTGCGAAAATCTGCGGGGAATCCGCGAGACTCTGCAATGTTTTAATGTTCCAAATTCTTGACGCTTACAGGAACCGACAGTCGTCGGTACGATGCCAGGTCGACTTACTACAATCTGTAAACACCCACCGGAAATGACAGCGTTGTAGTCAGAAACCAGCTGACAAACGCTTACTAATTTGTTAATCTAATCTACAGCCTCATACAGCGAAAACGTGAAGTCATTCTCTCGAAACCCAAGATGATGTTCAGAAACATGTGTGAGCATGCCCTCTTTTGGCAGCTGAACAATCTTTTGCGGTGTTCCATCATTTGATAAAATGAGCCAATCCTGCCACTCAGATTGTCGGGTCAGTTTCAGCCAGATTCTATCGAGATGGTCCACCATCAAATCATCATAGCTCGCCTTTTGCTCAGGCAATAACGGTTGAATTTCACCCCATGGGTTTATTCTCCGGTCATCGAAGGTTTGTTCTAATGAATCAATTTCGGCTCTTGTCAGTGATTGAGTTTGCAGTGGAACGTCTATCGTTCTTAGTGTATCAAGTGTAAGGTTGAGTTCTGCAATTTCATTGGTTTCAGTCCATCCGGTGTAGATAGAACTCTTATCATTCGAAAGCGCAAAATAAAACTCAGGGGCATAAGGAACAGGAATGCCGCCCCTTACCACGCCATCAAAAATCTGACGCGCGATGATACGGTCAGGATATATTTGATCTGCTAAAATTTCATCTGAAGCCCGATTGTAAATAACAAAACGATTAACAATCTCACCATCCGGATCTTGAAGTGCAGAAGGATTCCATTTTACGATCAAAAATTTGTCGATGTCATTTAATGCATAGGCACTTCTGATTCTATATTGATCAGGCTGGAAGGGTAAAAATTGATTGGGGCTGGAACCATCTGAAAAATATTGGACAACTTTTTGATTTGATTGGTCAAAAATAACCAGGTTCTCATTGGGATCAGCATTTAACGCAGATGCATCCTGAATTTCACCCGGTCCCCTGCCTTGCCGGGCAATTTGCCGAACCAGCTCCCCTTCCGGAGAGATTTCAAGAATGATTCCCAAAGGCCGATCATTGATAATGACGTTTCCATTTTCTAATGATACGGTCGAGTAGTTTAGATGATCAAAATAGAAATCCTCAACCTGTTCTATATCGATAAGGGATTGAGGCTTTACTGTAGGGAGGTTGTCCAGAACGGCTTGGGGTTCCGATGAATAATCAGGCTGACAGCTGATGACGAAAAACAAAAGTGATAATAAAAGGAACCGGTGTATCATATAATGTATTATTAAGATAGTATTTCTATCAAAATAAAAGTTTATGATTCAGAATCAACCGGTAATCATTTGCCGGCATGAATATGAGAATCAGGTATGTATACAGAAGGTGAGCTAATACCTGCAATTTCTTATTTTGCGAAAATCTGCGACATTTTAATGTTCCAAATTCTTGACGCTTGCAGGAACCGACAACCGTCGGTACGCTGTCAGGTCGGGCTAATCAAATCTTCCTCACTACATACCACAACCCGCCCATCCCTAACAAAAATGCTCCGGTTCCCATCCAGCCCGATCCAAAGAAGATCTCACCCATGCCAAACAGTATGGCGATGATGGATGCAGCGCTGATAGCAGCGTAACCTAGGCCGGGTAAGAGTGAATAGGTCTGTTCACCCGGTGTTATGAATCGGCTCCAGCCCGGTCCGCCCGGTTTTACTCTGTCGAAGAAGGATTGGAGTGTTTCTTCATCGGCCGGTTTAGTCATAAAGGTAACCGCTACCCAGATGATTGTGGCAAAGATAGTGGTGAAGATCATCTGCTGTGCAAAATCATCATAACCCAGAAGTTTGGTCAGGCCAAATCCGGTAGCAGCTGCCGCCATTGCGGCAATTTCGCTCCAAGCGTTGATACGCCACCAGAACCATCGAAGCATGTAGACCAAACCTGTACCGGCGCCGATCGAGAGAATAGCCTCCCATCCGCCCCGAACCGTATCAAACATGAGGGAAACGAGAGCTGCGGCGACCATCATCAAAAGGGTGGTCCAGCGGGAGACTTTTACGTAGTGTAACTGAGCCTTCTCTTTTGATTCAAATTCAGACTCCGGTTTCAAAAACGGTTTGTAGAAATCGTTCACCACATAGGACGCTCCCCAGTTGAGGTGCGTGGAGACGGTAGAAATAAACGCAGCCAGAAAAGCCACGGTTAGCAGTCCGAGAAGTCCGGCAGGAAGCAGTTCGAGCATCAGTAGCGGATAGCCGGTTTCGGGATCATCGAGAGCGGGATATACGACCATCGCAACGAGAGCGACCAAAATCCATGGCCAGGGACGCAGGGCAAAATGGGCCACATTGAAAAGCAAAGTACCGCCAACAGCGTTCTTCTCATCCTTGGCTGAAAACATTCGCTGCGCGATATAGCCCCCGCCACCCGGCTCAGAGCCCGGATACCAGGATGCCCACCACATCATCCCGACCCAGACCAAAGCGGTAGCGATGGCAATATCGGGACTCGTCAGTGGATTAATGGAGAGCATGTGATGACCTGTGCCGAACATGTCGGTCAGTTCCGACTGCAGGTTAGCGAGTCCGCCGATGTGATCCACGGCAAACCACGCCAGCAGGATCGATCCACCCATGGCGATGATGAATTGGATAAAGTCGGTAACGATCACACCCCAGAGTCCGGAGAATGCAATATAGATTCCGATCATCAGGTACATGATCAGGATAATAACCCACTCGCCGGCCAGGTTGAACGGGTCGACTTCAAATATGAGATTTTGCGCTTCAAACAGGACGGTAATAATTTTGGCCATACCCACCGTAACCCACCCCAAAATAATACAATTGATCGGGAAGGCGAGATAGAGCGAGCGGAATCCGCGAAGGATTCGGGCCGGTTTACCGGAGTATCGAATGCTGATAAACTCAACATCAGTAATTACATCGGCTCGTTTCCACAGCTTGGCGTAGAGAAATACGGTGATGAGACCGGAGAACATGAAGTTCCACCAGATCCAGTTTCCGGCAATTCCCTCGCTGGCGATGATTCCGGTAACGGCCAGAGGCGTATCAGCGGCAAAGGTGGTGGCTACCATCGAGATGCCAATCAGCCACCACGGCAGATTCTTGCTGCCGGTAAAATAGTCCTCAAGAGTTTCCTGTCCGCGCTTTTGGGCGTAGTAGCCGACAATCACCATAATGGCGATGTATCCGGCAATAACGGTGAGATCGAGCCAGTTGAAGGGCATTCGCTGTCTGTTTGATTTTTAATTTGTTGAACAAAGCGAAGTTAGGAGAAGTGGGGCAAAACGCAAAGGTGAAAAGGCAAAAGGTTTCGACCTGGCAGCACCGACCGGATCAGCTTAGTTATCTATGGTTGTGGTTGCAGGAGCAAAGGTTTTTTATTTTGTAATCCTTACGGATAAGTGTATTATAAATTTATGCTGACTCTGTATTTACTGCCCCTGATTTTATTTGTTTTAACGTTTAGATCGAAAAGCCTGTACGATTCGATCAAAACGAAGAACAAACAGATGATCAATATAGATGTTGTCCTCCTTTCAATCACGTCTTTGATATCACTGTTTCTGATTTTCAATAAAAGTATTTTTGCTTAGCTACATAAATAATTTCTCAAATGAGTTTTGGATTGTAGTAGTATTTGCTTGAAAATTTATTCTGATCACCCACATTTTCTCCCGGAATTTTGTTTATTGCATTCGGGTTCAACAGATAAACGATTTTCTGAATGGCGATCAAAAAATATCATATCGGGCTTACCCAGTGGGGATTCAAGGAGTGGAAGGGCAACTTCTTTACGGATGATGCCAAACCGGATCAGTTTCTGAAGCAGTACGCTTCGGTGTTCAATTCGGTGGAGGGAAACACCACGTTTTACCGCGCACCTTCTCCGGAAACGGTCATCAAGTGGGGCGATCAGGTTTCGGATGATTTTAAATTCTGCTTCAAATTCCCACAGAGTATTACCCACTACAAACGGCTGAAGGATGTGGAGGATGAGGTGAACTCCTTCCTGGATCTGTTTGACCCGATTCGTAATAAACTCGGACCGTTTCACATTCAGCTCAGCTCACAGTTCTCTTATAATGAAATGGAGAAACTGGAAACGGTGATTGAAAATCTCCCGCCGCATCATCACTACGCCCTGGAGGTTCGTCACCCCGACTTTTATGACAAAGGCCGGAAGGAGCACCACCTTGAAGATCTGATGAAAAGCTATCGCATCGATCGTGTGGTGTTCGATACACGACGGCTGCACTCGCTAAAAAGTGACGACCCCTCCATCAAAACGGCCCAGGGTAAAAAACCTCAGATGCCGGTCCGATTTGACACGACCGGGAATAAACCGTTCATCCGGTTTGTGGGCGGAAACGATGTGGTCAACAATGAATCGTATCTGAAAGAGTGGGCGATCATCACGGCCGACTGGATTCGCGAGGGCAAGCATCCCTACATTTTTATTCACGCCCCGGATACGCTGCATGCCCCAAAGCTGGCGCGTTACTTTCACAATGAGTTGATAAAGCTGATTGAGCTTAATCCAATGCCCGCCTGGCCGATCGACAAAAAGGATGAACAATTAGGACTTTTTTCATGAATTGTCAGAAACACCTGTTTGACCTCGATGACAATCACCACTATCTGAACTGCGCGTTTCTCTCCCCTCTGCTCAAGTCGGTTGAAGAGGCTGGGATTTCAGGCGTTCAGTCCAAAAAGAGGCCGTGGAAAGTCACATCCAATCACTTCTTTGAGGATTCTGAAAAGGTTCGATCTCTCTTTGCAAAACTGGTTCACGCCGATTCTCCTGAGAGCGTGGCGATCCTGCCGGCCGTATCCTACGGAATGGGAATTGTAGCGAAGAATCTGCCCGCTAAAAAAGGTGGGAATATTGTGGTTGCCGGTGACCAGTTTCCGAGTAACGTCTATCCCTGGATGCGGTTTTGTGAGGAGAATGGTTGTGAATTGAAAATCGTGAAAGCTCCCAGAGAGTTTGAGGATCGAGGGAAAATTTGGAATGAGCGACTTATTGAAGCGATCAATAGTCAAACTGTTCTGGTGGCGCTGGCTAATGTCCATTGGACGGATGGAACACTGTTTGACCTGGAAGAGATTGGCAACTCGGCTCGGAGCCATGACGCATATTTTGTGATCGACGGAACGCAGTCGGTGGGTGCTCTTCCATTTGATGTTCAAAAAGTTCAGCCGGATGCCCTGATCTGCGCGGGATATAAATGGTTGATGGGTCCGTATGGAACTGCATTCGGATATTTTGGTCCGCGATTGATAAATGGGATTCCATTGGAAGAGGGATGGATTGTCCGCAAAAACAGCCGGGATTTTGCCGGACTTGTGGACTACGAAGAGAGGTATGAATCCGGAGCGCGGCGGTTTGATGTGGGACAGCGAAGTAATTTCATCAACATGCCGATGATGGTGAAAGCACTGGAGCAGATTTTAGAGTGGGATCCGATCGAAATTCAAAATTACTGCCGGCAAGTTTCGCGTGACTCTATTGAAAAACTGAGGGATCATGGCTACCGGTTTGAAGAGGAGCAGTACAGGGCGGGCCACCTTTTTGGAATCTATCTGCCTGATTCTGTTTCAAAAGAAGAGATTCGGGAGAAACTAGCCAGGCAAAACATTCACGTCTCCGTCCGCGGTTCAGCTATCCGTGTCTCACCCAATGTTTATAACACAAGAGAGGATCTGGAGAAGTTGGTTGTGGCTTTGGTCTAGTCTCAGGCTACAGGTTGCATGCCTCATGCTACAAGCTGCAGGAGAAAATTTGTAAGGATTTCATAAATCCTGTTTCTAACAGTTACAATGTTTTTAAAAAAACAGGAGATATGAGTTACAAGAAACTAAAAGTTTGGCAAGAAGCTAGAATACTTTCCATAGAGATACATGCGATGTCGTTGAAGTTGCCTAAGTTTGAGCTATATGAGACAGGAAGTCAAATCAGGAGATCCTCAAAATCCATTAGATCGAATATAGTTGAGGGTTATGGGAGGAGAAGGTATCAAAATGACTACTTGCGGTTTCTTACCTATGCACATGCATCTGTCGACGAAACCAGAGATCATTTGGAATCACTTTATGAGACGGATTCGATGAAAGATAAAGAAGCCTTCAATGATTTGTGCAAAAGAATTGATCAAATCGGAAAGATGCTTTACAAGTTGATCAAGAGAATAGATGGGGATATTTAAAGTCTAAAAAAGAACTTCTCGACTACATCCCGACAGACAACAATCGGGATTGCGCTCGAAGTGACGTGAATAGTAAATTTCCCGCTGAAGCCTGAAGCCTGAAGCCTGAAGCCTGAAGCCTGAAAATAAAAAAAGCCGTGCTCCCCATCCGGGAACACGACTCCTTCCGTAAAGTGTTATTTACGGTTGATTTTGTTAGTTCATAATTACAGTATCCGTAACATGTACAAGACCATTTGTGGCCGGAATATCACCGTCTGTAATTTCAATGTTTAGTGCGGGTTCTGCCTCATTAGCTGGAACTTCTCCCTGAAACAGATGACCAATAACTACATTCTGGGCTTGTTCGGGATCTTGCCTCAACTCTTCAAGTTGGGGTCCCAACGCTTCAAATGCTTCATCATTCGGTGCTACTACGGTAAACGGTCCCTGCTGTGCAATAACATTATCTAACTCTGTTGCTTCCAACAGCTCTGAAAGTATAGTGTGATCATCACTCTCATTAATCACATCCATTACGTTGCCAGACTGCGCAACTGATAGATTAATGCCTGCGATTAATATGAGTGAGAAGATTGCGGTAAAAATTGCGGAAGTTTTCTTGAAAGTATTCATAATAGTTCGTCGATTTTGATTTCGAGTTCAAT
>LKNA01000171.1 GCA_001564065.1 Chitinophagaceae bacterium T5-Br10_B2g13 | reverse complement strand
GGAGTGGTTTCGCTTTGCGGCGTTTCCTGGATCTTGCCATACAGTTCAGACGTGGATGCCTGGTAAAATTTGGTTTTCTTCTCCATCCCAAGAATCCGGATCGCTTCCAGCATGCGCATGGCACCGAGTGCATCCACATCTGCCGTATATTCCGGCGAATCAAAGGATACTTGCACGTGACTCTGTGCCGCTAGATTATAAATTTCATCCGGTTGAGTTTCCTGTATAATCCGGATTAAGTTCGTTGAGTCGGTCATATCTCCATAATGGAGGTGAAAGGGCAGACCCTTAAAATGAGGATCAGTATACAGATGATCAATACGTTCCGTATTAAACTGGCTCGACCGGCGTTTTATGCCGTGTACTTCATACCCTTTATCCAGTAAAAGTTCTGCAAGATAAGACCCGTCCTGGCCCGTAATTCCCGTGATAAGCGCTGTTTTTTTCTTCGTACTCAATCTGCTCGTTTTTAAATTGATGTGTTTATTAGTTCATTGTTATCGGCACAAAATACTGAAAATCTAAGTTGAAATAATAATGACAATAGAATTGCCGTAGATCATTATTTATTTCTTCAGCCACTTTCAACCAATCTAAATCCCCTTTCACAGGCGGTGTTACTCGCATACCTTAGACGAAGGTATGACATATGTCCCAATCAAATTGATGGATCACTTAAATTAGGCGCGATGCCCTGAAGTATCACGAAGGGTACTTGCTTGATATTATCAAACTTCGTGAACCTTCGCGTCTTAGTGTCCTCGTGGCAAAATAACCGGGTGCTACATGTGATCATTAGTTTTTAATAATCTCAATAAAGAAGATACTTATCTATCAAATAGTAAAAAAATCCGATAGGCACCCCTCTCTGTCTCCCCTTTTCCCTACTACGGGATCCCTTTGGGATTAGGGGAGAATTGGTACGATCTGTTATTCAGCTTCTTTATACTTACATAGATCAAGGATTTCGCTCTACAGTTTTACTTCTTTGATGTCGTCTATATTTTCGAGAAACCACTCGTAAGTCGACCGAACACCTTCCTCAAGATCAACAGTATACGCCCAGCCCTCTTCTTTCATTCGGCTCACGTCCATCAGCTTTCTTGGGGTACCGTCCGGTTTACTCGTGTCCCATTCGATCTTACCTTTATGTTCCACAATTTCCTGTATCAATTCTGCAAGATGTTTAATTGTGATATCCTTTCCAGAACCAACATTGTAAAGTTCGTAATCCATCTGATTTGTAAGACTGAAAAATACCGCGCTGGCGACATCATCGACATGAAGAAATTCTCTCATCGGCGAACCCGAACCCCACAATCCCACGGGAGAGTGACCCGCTACTTTTGCATCATGAAATTTTCGAATCATGGCAGGAAGAACGTGAGACGTCTCAAGGTCAAAGTTGTCATTGGGACCATAAAGGTTGGTAGGCATCAGCGATAAATAATCTCGATCAAATTGCTCACGCAGGGCTTCGACCATTTTCACACCTGTGATTTTTGCGATGGCATACCACTGATTTGTGGGTTCAAGAGGGCCAGTAAGGAGCGAATCTTCCCGCAGCGGTTGATCGGCATGCTTTGGGTAGATACAGGAGCTTCCTAAAAAAATCAGTTTTTGTGCATCTGCAAGGTGAGCTGCATTGATGATATTATTTTGAATCTGGAGATTTTCATACAGAAACACCCAGGGGTAGTCGCGGTTTGCCATAATACCTCCAACACGTGCTGCCGCATTCACTACGTATTCAGGTTGTTCATCTGAAAAAAACTGGTTAACTGCCGGCTGATCTTTAAGGTCGAGATCTGAACTCTTACGATAGACTAAATTTTGAAATCCCTCACTTTTCAGCTTTCTAACCACCGCCGAGCCTACCATTCCTCTGTGTCCTGCAATGTAGATTTTTGATTCTTTCTCCATTTAAAATATTTCTACAACTGTTATATAAATATTAGGCCCTAACAAATACGAAGCTCAGAACCTTGCAGATTCCGGTTCAATTTGGCGTTCTTTAAAAATTTACTAATCATTTCTTAGCCTTTCGTACAGCAATAGAGATGTTGCGATTGCGCCAAGCGTAGTCCCTATTACCTGGACATAATCTCGTAAAGACGGTTTTCGCCTGAGCTGAACCGTAACTATATCATTATTTTGTAGAACAAAATCAAACATCTCAACAGGTTCAGGATCGTGATATCTATATCTAAAGTAAGCCACTTCCATAGCTTCACGATCTTCATTTAAGCGCGATACCTTGATTTCAAGATGCACTTGTGACCAGTCCAATTCTGCCTCTCTTCCACGCAGTGTGTTATACCCCCCTCCAAAGGAGATCATTTCAGTAATATTTGTGCCTTCCGGTATTAGATACCTACCAGCCGTATTGATATCGCCCCAAACATTAACTGAATCGACCAATTGGCCCAATTCAGCTACCCGAATGTATCTATCCCCACCTTGCTGAGCCAATAGATCAGGAGTTTTAACAATTGAAAATACAACAATTATTGAGAGCAGCGAGTAGAGTTTACACATCTTATGATGTTTCATAGTTTTTTAGCAGATATCTCTTGAGAATTTTTTCGAATGCTAGGCATAGGATTTATACCCATCATACATCATTTTGTAATACCCTGATCCATAATGTGCCGCCGGGTCTTTATCGGGTTCAAATCCATTTAAAACCATTCCACAAACGTTCGAATTAATCCTTCTCAATTCATCTAGTGTATGCATGTACACTTGTTTATTGGTTTTGCGATATTTAGCCACCATAACTGTAGCATCGGCATTTCTGAGCAGGGACGTTGAATCGCTAATAATACCAAATGGAGGTGTATCCAAAATAATTACATCAAAAATGGAATCCATTTTCTTCAGAAACGCTTCAAAGTTTTTGTCGTTCACAAGCGATTCAGGTCTTTCAAGTTTTGACCCTGAAGTAATTACCTTAAGATATCTATTATCCGAATTTTGAATTACTTCTGAAGTCGAAGACAGCCCTTTTATCAGATCACTGATCCCTTTACTATTCGAAAGTCCAAAAAGGGTATGTACTCGTGGCCTTCTGAAATCTGTATCTACTATCAACGTTTTATATCCTTCATCTGCGAATGCAAGAGCTAAATTACACGCAATTGAGGTTTTACCCTCACCTTTTTCAGAACTGGTAATTGCAATCGTTTTCGGCACGTTATCAGAATTCTGAAATATTATATTATTTTTTAATCTTCTGATAGACTCCGAGACAATATTTGATCTGTCTTTGAAGAGTACCATTTCATTGGGAACTTTCCCTTTTCCAATTTTATAAGTGTCAATACCTCCGCCATTAGTTGATGTTATCTTCTTTAAAGTTGGAATGGCAGCCAGCATTGGAACTTCGTGTGTTTTAATTGTCCCAATGCTTGATATCGTATCATCAAAAAATTCTCTCACAACAATTATAAAACCTGCTATCATTCCCGACAGCACAACACCCATGACCGTGATCATTATTTTGTTTGGGCTAATCGGTCCTCCCGGAACCGTAGCGAGGTCAATAATTCTCCCATTCCCATATTGAGTTTCTTTCCAGGTAGACATATCAGCATAACGCCTTGATACATCCAGGTACAACTGTTCCTGCATTTCCAGGTCTCTTTGTAGCTGAGCCAGTTGAATCATTTCATTTGGCAACGCCTGGAAACTCTCTTCTGCATCTTCTTTTCTTTGCTGCAGTACATTAATTCTCGATTCAAACTGATTTTTTTGCAACCTCAGCTCAACAAGGCGATTCTGAATTTCCGTCACCATTTGGGTCCGCTCTGCACTTTGCATACCCATATATTCATCTTGCTCTGAAAAAATCTCAGCGGAAAGTTCTGAAATTTTTTCTTTCAAATCCTCAATCTGTTCATCCAGGAACTTAAGTCGGGGTGGTGTAGTTTCCCGCTGCCTAACGTTTGGGTAGTTCGATAATATCAAATACCGTTCTTGCTCATATTCACCTAATGTCTCCTGAAAACTTTGGATCCGGGGCGCGACTGCTTCTGAAAAGTCACTTATCAAGCCCGGCCTTATTCGCTCAAGTTCTTCCTCCTGATTTTTAATTGCCAGCTCGGTAGACTCAAGATCTAACTGTACTTCCTCAAGCTCTGCCTGGATCTGTTCTCTTCTATTCACAGCAGAGGTAGCCTGATTGTCTACTCTTACTATGCCGGTTCTATCCATGAAATTCTTTAACTTCTGCTCTGATTCCTCGAGGGCTTGTTTTATTCTGGCTCTCTCCCCCTCTAAAAACTCTGTGGTAGACTCTGCATCTTGCCTGTTCTGAATAGTTGATTCTTCGACGTAAACATTCATCGCACTATTTACCATAGTAGCCGTTTCAACGGGTGACGAACTTGTAAAACTCAGCTCAAGAACATCGGAATCTCTATTAACAAGCTGAAGCTTTAATCCACTTCTAATTGTATTTGCAACTGCATCCAAATCTCTTTTATCAACGGAACCATCTTCGTTCTCTCTCCAGAAAGATGGTAAATTGCTTATTTCGACCTCCCCATTTTCCGATAAATTTCTTGCAATCTGCCTTGCAAACGATCCTGATTGCATCACCTGCATTTCATTTGCTAACGTTGCGTTCGCACCGCCTGTTGTTTGATTAATAATCCTGGACAATTCATTATTACCCCGATTATCAGGCGAACTAATAAGTATTGTCCCTCTACTTTCATATACAGGAGTTAGTGAATCAGCATAGTACCAGGCTGCGGTACCGCCGGCTAATAAAAATAGCAGTATGAGCCATTTATACCTAAAAATGGTAAATACAATTGTTTTGGGATCCAAACCATCAGTTTGTTCATTTTTGGGCAAAGAAAATGTTGATAGCTGATCGTGGCTATTTAGGTTATTGCCATTACTATTTTTCTGAAGTGACTGTGACATTTTATATAAATTACTCTTATGGGTGACTGCAAACCACTATTAATGAATTAATCTTGCAAAAAATAAAGAAATTAAACATCGAAAATATGAAGATTAGTAACTCTTAATTTAGATTTTGAGCCTAAACATCAATATCAGACTCAAATGTATAGCATGAATTAATAAGCCAAATTTAAGTTAGAGACTTTGCATCTCTACCATTTCTTTGAATCTTCCGTTGGTTTCTAAAGTAAGGTTATCATATGAACCATACTCTATTACCTCTCCTTCTTCTAAAACATAAATTTTGTCCGAATTTTTTATTGTAGAAAGTCTGTGCGCAATAATTACAACGGTCATCGACCCTTTTAAATTATCTATGCTTTTCTGAATGAAGCTTTCAGAATCTGAATCGAGGGCGCTTGTAGCTTCATCTAAAATCAAAAGATTTGGCATTTTAAAAAGTTCTCTGGCAATAAATAAGCGCTGTCGCTGACCACCAGATAGTCTAACCCCTCTATCACCCACTACCGTATCAAATCCTTCCGGAAGTTCTTTGATAAAGTCCAATGCGTATGCTTTCTTTGCAGCTTCGTGAACACGATGCCGTATTTCTGCATCATTCTTATAATCCCCTTTCCAGAGATTAATATTATTGGCAACCGTATCGTCAAAAACAACTGTCTCCTGTGATACATATCCAATTTGTCTTCTCCAGGATTTCCTCTCTACTTCTGAACCAGCAACTCCATCAACATAAATCTCTCCCTTGTTAGGACGCAGCATAAGGGTTAACATATCTATAAGAGTTGATTTACCCGCACCGGATTCACCTACAAATGCAACGGTCTGGTTTACTGGAATTTCTATATTAATATTTTTAAGAACATCGCCATCCTCCTCATTGTAGGCGTAACTGACATCTTTAAAAACTATGCTCTCACTCAGCATCTGCACCTCTTCTGTTCCAATGGGTTCTTGTTCTGCACTCACTGCATCAAATTCCTCGATAACCATTTCCAGTGACCCGGCATTATCGAGAGTGGATTGCCACTTTGATTGAATGCCAACGATTTGATTCATCCCCCTGTGAAATAACAGAAGCGCAACAAAAATGGGAGCAATGGGAGCATCAAACACGGCTACCTGAATTATAATTACAAATAGTAAAAAAAGAACCGACACTGGTTCTTGAATCGCCGACGTAAATGACCTTGCTAAACCTTTCTTATACTGGTAATTCGCTAATTTTTTTATACTACCATAAATACCATTTTTCAAGAATCCCATTTCGGACGTGGAGGCTAGGTATTTGAACCCCTGGAGTGACTGAACCAAAAATTTATTTAAATCACTTGCCTCATGAGCTGCTTTTCTGGATAGGTCTTTTACAAACTCATTCAGCCAACGAAACAGAAATAAAATTACAACACCAACTACTAATGCCATTAGAGCAAACCTCCATGCCAGCAACATTGCGACTAAAAGGTAAGCTGACGACATAATTATGGTGGACAAAAAATTCTTAAATGTCCCAAATGAACTAATGAAGCTAGATATTTGCCCATTTATGATATTGATAAAATGCCCTGTATTATTTTTTATATAATAGTTGTAATCCATTGTACTGTAGGCATCGAACATTTTACCTTTAATTTCAATCATGAGGCGTGACTTCAGATAGGCCAGATAAGCACCTTCCCCAAATTTTAATGCTCCCTTTGCAATAAATACAATACCGATAAATAGAAGAATTCCGATCATAGAGCTCCCGATACCCACATAATCGAGAAGACTATTCAGTGCCGCCGCCGCCCCGCTTATTTCCCTATCCGGATTCCCCGTATCTGCAGCTTCAATTAGCGGAAGAAGTAACGTTATACCAAACCCCTCAGCAATTGCAACTGCTGCAGTTAATACAAATACAATGTATACTCTACGGCCTATAAATCTTCGATAAACCGAAAAGTAAAATGAGATAGTTGAAAATATAGACAATGGTTCTTTCTTCGTTAACAATTAACTGATCATGCAAGTTAAAGAATAGACTACCTATCAAAAATTAAATTCTTCAGAAGTTTAGAGCAAACTTATAGATACCAAGTTCAATTAAACTATATTTTTTCTAATCAATTCTAATGAATTGTTTTTTGAAAAACCTTTCAAACTCATTTGCAAAAATAAGGTTTAGACCTTTACACCCAGGATTAAGCATTTAAGGAATGTGCTGTAGATTTACTCAATATCCATCCTACAAGGCCTTTAATAAAACTTACCATTTATAAACTTTCACCAAAGAATAACCTGGGAAATTATAACTCGCCTTCAATAGAACCATTTGTGATTATCCTTAACTCTTTTAATTCACCTGGGCTTGTATTTTTAGTATAGTTACCAACTGCCGTTATTACCGATTCAAACTTATCTGATGTATTGATCGATCACTACATTGAGTAATATTACGACAACAGCAGATCT
>LKNA01000055.1 GCA_001564065.1 Chitinophagaceae bacterium T5-Br10_B2g13 | reverse complement strand
TTGAGGCTGCATAACTGAGGCGGAGCCCGTTTGGCTCACCGAAAGCATCGCCGGGTACAGTTGCCACTCCGTGATCCTCGAGCAGGTAAAGCGCAAGATCGGTTGTTGTGTCAATTGTTTTACCGCCGGGAGATTTCTTGCCAAGAATCTGATGCACGTCCGGAAATACATAAAAGGCGCCGGATGGCACAAAGCATTCAATACCATTCATGGAGTTCAGCTCCTGAACAATAAAGTCGCGACGTTCTTTAAATGCCTGGCGCATCTCCTGAATCGGTTTCATGGAACCTGTATAGGCGGCAAGACCCGCTTTCTGTGAAATGGACGATGGAGCTGAAGTTTCCTGGCTCTGAATTTTTGCCACAGCATCCGCAATTTCTTTCGGGCCGGCCATATATCCCAGTCTCCAGCCGGTCATGGCAAAGCCTTTCGAGAATCCGTTGATAATCACCGTTTGATCTTTAAGCTGCGGCACAGCATTAAGAATGCTTACGTGATCCTGATCAAAAACGATATACTCATAAATCTCATCTGAGATGATCAATATATCGGGATGCTTTTTCAGAACTTCGCCCAGTTCTTTAAGCTCATCTTTAGAGTAACAGGCGCCGGTAGGGTTAGACGGCGAACAGAGAATAATAGCTTTCGTTTTATCTGTGATAGACTCCTCAAGCTGCTCAGCGGTTAGCTTATAGTTATTATCAAACGTGGTGTTAATGATCACCGGTGTGCCTTCAGCCATTTTTACCATTTCCGGATAGGAAACCCAGTAAGGCGCGGGTATTAAAACTTCATCACCGTGATCAATTGTAGCGAGCAGTGTAAACCCAATGGACTGTTTAGCGCCGTTGGAGCAGACGATCTGATTGGGTTCATATTGAAGCCGATTGTCTTTTTTCAGTTTTGCACTGATCGCCTCGCGCAGTTCCGGCATGCCGGTGTTCATGGTGTAGCCGTGAAACCCATCTGTGATGGCCTCAATGGCCGCATTACAAATGTGTGCCGGTGTTTTAAAATCGGGTTCGCCGGCGCTGAGAGAGATAACAGACTTGCCTTCCCTGGCCAACTCTTTGGCTCGCGCCGTAATATTTAAAGTTTCCGATGGTGATAGCTGTTGAGCTCGCTTAGATATCATGTTTTCCTGATTTTTAAATGAGATCTGAAAGGTAGTAAAAAGGGCTCTGTTTGTCTATCGAGTTCTTTGCCTGAGTATCGAGAATTGAATAATAAGTATCGGGTATTGAGTATTAGGTAGTGGTTTTGCATAATCGGTTCTCAAAAAATATTTTACCTGCTACTCTCACTCAAAAGAAACTGAGCTACTGCCGCCAGTACGATGGCGTGATGCACAGTGCCGTCCCGGACCAATTCTAAAAAATCATTTAACGGTATTTTATGAACCTTAATATCTTCAGATCCATCCGGATTATTGCTTCCGGTATACTCACAGTTTCTGGCAACATAGAGATGTGTGAAATTGTTCAAAATGGCGGGATTGGAACTTGTTTTCCCGATTAATTCCCACTCATTTGATTTATATCCGGTCTCTTCCAGAAGTTCACGTTTAGCTGCACCAAGAGGCAGCTCGCCCGGATCAACCATTCCGCCGGGCAGTTCCAGTGTGGTTTCATTAACCCCTACGCGATACTGCTCAACTAACACAATCTCGTTGTTTTCTGTGAGTGGAATCATATTGATCCACTCAGGAGCTTTCAAAACATAGAATGGATGAATGGATTGCTGAACGGCCGGATTTAGTTCTAGTTGATGAAGAGAAAAAATGGGAGTTTCATAGAGTTTCTTATCTTTAAGCAGCTCCCACGCGGGCTTGGTAAATTTGAACGAATGACTCATCGCGAAATATTTTATGGATAAAAGACTAGAAATTACAAAAGACTCAATCAGCAACGAAAAAGAAATAGAAGAGCTCGCAAATGAGGCGTGCGATTTGATGGAAGAAATTTATGATGCGGGAGACTATCCAAAATTGATGATTAAGCGTTCATGGTCGGAGCATAATCCGATCATAACCGGAGAGATGGCTTTGCCGCACGCATACAGGTGGTACTTAACCCGAGAGCTGAAAAAGTTGATGCAGAAGGGCGCCGACTTGAAAATCTTTCCTTCCCGACCCCGGGTTGAAATGAACGACCCCAATCTGTTTGATAACGCCGATGAGGATGAGTGGGACATTACACAGAAAAAGCTGTTCCTGTTTACGCCGGAACGGATCGATATCTCTCTGAACCGATTAGAGCACTACACCGGTACAAAACCCCAGGACTTTCAGCGCTACATTCTGTTTACTAACTACGATATGCATGTGGAGGTTTTCAACGCCCGGTACCCGGATTGTGTGAAGCCGGACCGATCTGTGCAAATGCCGGCTTATCACCATAAGCTTCCTGATAATAAAGGTGTGACACTGATCAATATGGGAGTGGGGCCATCCAATGCCAAAACAATTTCCGATCATGTGGCTGTGCTTCGTCCGGACGCAATGGTGATGGTTGGTCACTGTGGCGGCCTTCGGAATCACCAGGAGATTGGTGATTTTGTTCTTGCCACCGGATTTATGCGTGAGGATAAAGTGCTGGATGATATTCTTCCGCTCAATATCCCGATTACACCAAATCATCTATTGAATGTCTATTTGAAAGAGGTGATGGATAAATATGAAAGAGAGTATAGGCTGGGTACCGTGTATACAACGGCTAACCGAAACTGGGAGTTTATCAAAAAGCGGGCGGTAGAGCAGATTCACATCAGCCGAAGTCTGGCAGTAGATATGGAGTCGGCTACGGTGGCTACGAATGGTTATCGATATCGTGTGCCGTTTGCTACGCTACTTTGCGTGAGTGATAAACCGCTTCACGGAAAGCCAAAACTGACCGGCGCGGCTCAATCATTTTACGAGAATTCCAAGGAGCTGCATCTTAAAATGGTAATTGAAGCGCTTGACCTGAGTAAAACTCACTATCCGGATGGATTGCCAAATTCCAGCATCCGTGCCATTAATGAGCCGCTGATGGGCGGGGCGGAATAATGTGAATGGCGAGATGTAAGAGGCTAGACGCGAGTTTAGCTAAAAATTATAATCCTATTTAAGAGCCGGCAGATTCGAAAGAGTCTGCCGGTTTTTTTTATGTCCACTGTCCTCCGTCAGACCGCTGCAGTCGGTCAGGCGGGTGTGGTTGTTACTTCGTGGTTGAGGTTTATTGTCGCTCAGGACGCTAATCCCATCAGACCGCTCCACGCGGTCAGGTGGGTATTTTTAACTGAGATTCTGGAATATTCATCTGATAACTGCGAGGCAAGCATTCGCTCAGATTTTCTTTAAAAGACAAAAAATTATTGTTTATCAATAAATAATTATCGTAATTAGGAATGAAACAAAACTCAAAGGAATGCCATGAAATCATCTTTTACTGTAAAAATCGTTGTGTGGAGCTGTAACCTGGTCTTAGTCATTTTGGTTTTTTCGTTCCTTTTTGGAGTCTATTACACCATAAAACTACCAACATTGATTGCACCGAATATTGATTTGGAAGGTGTTACAAATATGAATTACCGGGTATCTCAAAGTTTTTTAGGGGACAATTATATTTATGAGCGAATAGTAGATCGAGTAAAAAACATTGACGAAGAGAATTTTTATTTCACATCCAAAGATAACGCATACAGGGTCTCATTTTCTGACTCACTGACAATGAAAGCAAGTAAAATCAATCGCGATCTAAGCTCTTCAGGAAGCAGGTATTTCGGGTTGATCCAAAATAGTACAATAGTTACAGAGTCAGCTAATGATGTTCCTATTCGATATGCTGTGCCGGCAGTATCTCTCGATAAAAAGGTGTTTGTAAACTACGCTAGATCCAATGCGCTAAGTTTGCTGTTTGTTTTACTATATGGAATGGTTTTTATTTGGTATTTGCGGAGATTTATATCCGGGCTTCTTACACCGGAATTCTTCACCCGAAACAATGCATTCTATCTGAAAATCACCGCCTGGATGGCAATTGCTGCTCCAATTTTAATGTGGCTCCTGAGCTCATTCATCAGACAAGATTTCTTTGTTGATCTGAAATTTGACAATGCTTCGGAGGTAAGCTCCGGGTTTGGTTTACCCATGATGATGCTGTTTTTCGGACTGGTGTTGCTGGCTATAGCATGGAGTTTTGGTCAGGGCGTAAAACTTCAAAAAGAACAGGAGCTCACGATATGATTCAAAACTTAGAAAAAGGACTTACGCTGCCTCGCCAACTGGCTTTTTTGTCACTTTTTGGGGCGGTAATTATGATCGGTTTTGTGGCCTATACATTAGCGGTCTCTATACACGATGGAGGTGTGGGTGGAATGCCTGTAGAAACTATTTCGATAACGAGCAGTGATATGTTGTCGGAGAGCATTGAAGTTTCTCAGCGTATGGAAACTTTTTATGTGACACTACCTTTTTCGCTGGGAATTAATGTCTATCTCTTGATGATGGCAGAGCTGATTAAAAGTTTAGCGCTTGTTGCTGTTTTCTTCCTGATGGCAAAGTTTTTTCATTTAGTTGCCAAAGGAGAACTGTTCACCACTCAAAATTCCAAATACCTGAAATTTGCAGGTAATACTGTGGCAACCATTGGAATTTACTACTACCTCAGAGGTTTTTTCATTTCCTATTTGATCCGGGATGAGCTGCCTGCGTCGGGGAGTGAGATTACCGGTTCAAGTGGCTATATGAGTGAGTTTATTCTGGCGGGGATGTTACTTGTACTATTTGGATACATCATAGAAGAGGGACGTAAAATATACGAAGAACAAAAACTGACGGTGTAGGTTATGAAGTCTAATTATTCATCCACAGCTTTGATCTGGATCTGCAATATTTTAATCACTGCATCCTCTATTGCAGCTATTTTTTATGTTTACATGGCTGTAGTAGGGTATGATGTTTTTGATTTGGAAAGTAAGGAAATGAAAGATTACTCTTCCGTAACAACGATGTCGCAATCCTTGTTTGGGAATACTTACTTCTTTCAGTCGGTGTACGATGCCGAAAGTGATTCCCGAAAAGAGTACTACTACTTAGTGCCCGGTAATATGGCTTACAAATTCAACCCGGATAGTGCTCCGAAAGTAAATGCTCAAAGGCTGCAGAAAGATTTAAGTAGCAGTGATTGGTTTGGATTCAGAACGCAAAGGGTTTATGCAGATCCAACAGAGGTGCCACTGATTTTTGTAACACCTGGGATTGAGCTTGCAGACAGCAGTCAGCTAAACCATTTTTTCAGGCTTGGTTACATTTCGTATACAGGTTACGCGATATATTTAATTCTGCTCTTCTGGTTTGTCAGAAGATTCATGACCGGTCTTAAAACAAACAACTTTTTTACTGTCGAAAACAGTTTTAACCTTAGGGTTTCCGGACACATTGTGCTGGCTGCTCCTTTTTTACACCTTCTTTGGTATATGATTTTTGAGCCTGCAGGTGATGAACTCTTTAGTATTTCCGGAGCATCCCTTCATGGTGCATTGAACTACTCTTTCAAGTTTGAATTGCTGATAGCCGGGCTTATAATTTTAGTGATCAGCCAAGCATTTAACTACGGCGTAAAACTTCAAAAAGAACAGGAGCTCACGATATGAAAATATTTGGAAGTTGGTCGGTCATCTCTTTTCTGCGTTTTATAGCTCAATTGATTTGGGCCGTGTTGATAGTTACCATTGCGATGCAATTTCTGATGTTTGGTATTTTTATCTATTCAGGCGGTGAAATTGGAGCAATGTTCGACGTGTACCTGGACTCCTCATTTTTGGTTAATCACCTGAAAGAGGTACTGGCTGATGAGCAGGCGTTTCTGTTTTCGGCCGGAAGCGTAAAGATGAATTTTACACCGCTTCAGGGAGAGTTACTGGTAGGATCTATTCTAATGATTATCCGCATTGGAATTTTTGGGCTGGCCCTTTACGGATTTTCGGTTCTGAAGCGTGTATTAAATGCCATGCACAAAACAGATGCATTTACGGTTCAAAACGGATCAGATATTCGTATTGTGGGTTTTCTTCTGGTATTGGCCGCTCCACTGATATTTTTATTTGAGTGGGGAGTAAAACTCTATTATGAATCCCATATGATGACGGAGGAAATTGCAGCAACTCTTCCTCCTTTTGACTTTACTCTTCTGTTTGCCGGAATGATCTGCTTTGTTCTGTCTGAGATACTGAACCAGGCGGCCATCATGCATGAAGAACAAAAACTTACGGTGTAGGTTATGAATTCACTTAAAGACAAAAATTCAGTTTACTACTCATACGCCATTATCAATTTTCTGTGGTATGCTTTGTGTGGAGTTGCGATACTGTTTCTTGGGTACATTTTTACCAAGCATACTTTTGGCCTAACGCTGGAGAATTTAAATATTAAAATTCCGATAGAAGCCGGTCAAGTTACTCTTCAAACAGCTATCGACTCATCCATGATATCGATAGATTCAGCCATGGCTTCTCTTAATATCGATTATATCATAGACAATTATTTGGGGCTTTACATTGGATTGATACTTTCACTAATCATTGCAATGGCACTGTTTCTTGCCGGATTCTTTCAGTTTAGAATGATCCTTAAATCTGCATTGAATGACGATATTTTTACATCAAAAAATATAAAACGTCTCAAAATAATAGCCGGACTTATCATTGTATATACGCCATTTAAATGGATTGTGTATCAGCTACTTGTCAAGCCGATAAATAGTGAACTGATCGCCAATGAGATTGCTATCCGTTTAAATTTCGAATTTGGCAGCCTTTTATATGGACTCTTGCTTTTTGCCCTGGCTGCGGTATTTGAAAAGGGGCATGATATGTATCAGGAATTAAAACTTACGGTGTAACCATGGCCATCATCGTAAATCTGGACGTAATGCTGGCCAAGCGAAAGATGTCGCTGACAGAACTTTCTGAGAAGGTTGACATCACCATGTCGAATCTCTCCATATTGAAAACCGGCAAGGCCCGGGCCATTCGCTTCTCTACTCTCGAGGCGATCTGCGAAGCACTGGAGTGCCAGCCGGGTGATATTCTGGAGTATCGAGATGATGACTGATCAGTCCGTCAGACGTATGTGGTTGTTACTCGTAAAAAAAGCTTAAATAATTTAGACATTAAATCCCTCTCTATTCGATAGAGAGGGATATAGGGTGAGTCTAAAAGAAAATTCTAAATTATTTAAGCGTTCCCAAAAAAATAGATTTTACCCGACTGACCGCGGGTAGCGGTCTGTCGGGAATTGAAAAAAAAATTGTAAGGATTCCTCTGTTTTTGCCTCTTACAGATAAAAAGAGATTATGGAAACAAAGGAGTTTGACACGAAAAAATACTTTGGCCGGGCTGTGCGCGACATGCAGCCGGATGAACAGCCGCGAGAAAAGCTTTTAAAGTACGGGGCCGACTCTCTGTCTGATGCCGAACTTTTAGCCATTCTGCTGCGAACCGGAACCAAAGGGATGAACGTGATCGATGCATCTCGTGCGCTGCTCGATCGATTTGATGGGCTGAGGAATTTGTCACGCCAAAATTGGCAGTCACTAAAAGTAATTCCCGGTATTGCCAAAGTTAAGGCACTCACACTTGAAGCGACATTTGAGTTATCCAAGCGGATTCAAATGGCATCGCTTGGCGATCAGGTAAAAATTACATCACCGGATGATGCAGCCGCATTTTTCGCTCCGCGATTGAGAGATCTGCCACATGAAGAGTTTTATGTGGCGTTTCTGAACAACGCAAAAATTTTGACCGGGTATAAAAAAATTAGTCAGGGTGGAAATAAGGCTACGGTTGTGGATGTGCCGGAGGTGATGCGACAGGCGATACTGAATCAGGCCAACTCCATTTTGGTGGCTCATAATCACCCATCGGGTTATGCTAAGGAGTCCGCTTCAGACATCAACTTAACAAACCGGATTGTGGAGAGTGGAAAACATATTGGAATTCCGCTCGATGACCATATCATTATAGCCGGGGATCAATACATCAGTTTCAGGAATAAAAACCTGATTCGATAGTATATACTTGATTAGCAAGTAGAATTCGCCTACGCTTTTATACGTATAAATTAATTTGCTCAAAACCTGCCAACTGTTATCTTTTTTATCTGACGAAAACAAAATGTACGGGGTATGGACTATTCGGAACTTGTGGATGCACTGCAAAAAGGGGATATCAAATCTGTAAATGAGATTTGTTCAGATTCGCTGGTCATCTTAAAAAAATATCTGATTGCTACAATGGGGGCTACACCTCATGATGCCGAGGATGCAGTTCAGCAGATGTTTGAATATCTGATTCCTAAAATACGAGATGACGTTATCGACAATCCGGGAGGCTTGGCTAAGTATATGATGAAAGCATCCAAGCACAGCTATTTGAATTTATTGAGAGATCACGATTTTAACGAACATGAAGCGATGAGTGAGGAGCCCCATGTGGATGAAAATCAGATTTGGGATCTTGTGAATGATGATAGATCAAAGATCCTGAAAATGTGTATCGAAAAATTGAAAGATCATTATCGTGCACTGGTTGACTTCATTTTTAAATATCCGGAAGCAGATGCCAAGGATGTAGCCGAAAAATTTGACATTTCCCTGAATAATGCTTGGCAGCGTAAGCACAGGGTTATTAAACAGTTAAGTTCCTGTGCTGAAGAGCATTATTAAAAAGTGAAATAATTCTGTAAGGATTTTGGAAAATCAGTTTCTTACAAGTGAATACTGTGTTCTTGAAAAATATCAGAGCTATTGACCATAAATAAAGAGAAATGTCAGAAAAAGAGATCTATAGAGATATTACCCGTTACATAGATGGAGACCTATCCAAAGAAGAGATTGAGAACCTTTGGACCCTATTTGTAGAAAACCCAGAGTATTATAAATGGTTTGAAACAGAGCTGCATTTGAGAGATCTGGCGAAAAAGAGTACGAAATCCAATGTCCATTCAATTCACTCAGAGACCGAAAAAACTGGTCAGAAAAGCTTTTGGAAAAGTTCCAAAGGCTGGATTATGGCAGCTGCGGCAGCCTTACTTATCAGTTTTGGCCTGCACCTCTTTTCAGTAAGTGATAGTCATGTTCCTCATCCCGATTCCATAGCACAAATTGACATAAATGAAATGTCGGGGACCGATATTTTACGTTCCGAAGGAGATGTTTCTCAAACAATGGATATTGAGATTAACAGGGCATTGGCCGCCGCTTATGAAGATGATCCGGAAACAGCTGTTAGGAAATTCAGAGCCCTGTTGGTGCAGGATCCCGATCCACATCAAAAAGCAAGAATTGAACTGAATCTGGGTATTCTTTATTACAATATGGCTAACTATGATCAGGCCAGCGTCTATTTTGAGTCTGCGGCTCAAGCAGATGCCATGAATCGTTTCTTCAAAGAGAAAGCCTGGTGGTTCCTGGGTAATGCCTATTTGAATCTCGAGATGATGGAAGAAGCCAGGGATGCTGTCTATAACGCTTATACTTCTGATGGAAGATTTGTAAATCCAGCTCTCTCACTTCTTAAAAAGCTGGATGAGGAACTGGGTTATGAGCCTTCTCAAACAGAGACGGAATCATCCGATATTGAGTAAATTTCAACTGCAGATTGAGCAAGGAACAGGAGACGCGGCAGTCTTTATATGATTCATCAAATATCGGTGAATGGATAGCATTTCTTCTCCTTTTTGAGGTTTTACCTTTTTATACTTTCCATTGGACTTGAGTATCCATCTCTGCTGATTGTCAATCAGGTTAACGTGCAGGAAAAATTTTAGATATTTTTTTAAAGCCTCATGTTCAATCGGTGCTAAAACTTCTACTCGCGCATCGAGGTTGCGATGCATCCAGTCTGCAGAACCAATAAAATACTGATCTTTGCCGCCGGCGTGGAAATAGTAACAACGGGAGTGTTCTAAAAAACGACCAATAACGGCATGCACGTTAATATTTTCACTTAACCCTTTTTTCTGCGGGATTAACCTGCATACACTCCTTACAATTAAATCTATTTTAACCCCGGCTGCGGAGGCTTCGTACAGTTTTTGAATAATCAAAGGGTCTTCCAGATTATTCATCTTGCCGATAATACGAGCCTCCTTCCCATCTCTGGCTGCGTCAATCTCTTGGTTGATCAGATCCGTAATCTTGGTTCTCATATGCTTTGGGGCAACCAGCATCTTATCGTAAGTTTGATCCGGCGCATATCCAGTAAGGAGGTTAAAAATATCTGAGACATCGGAAGCTAAATCTTCTCTGCAGGTAAAGTAGCCCAGGTCTTCGTATAGTTGTGCAGTATCAGGATGATAGTTCCCGGTTCCGATATGCACATACCGACGTAAACCGTCGGCTTCTTCACGCACAACGATGGTTAGTTTGGTGTGTATTTTGAGTCCCGCGATCCCGTAAGAAACGTGAGCACCGGCTTTCTCAAGTTTTTGTGCCCAGGTTATGTTGCGTTCTTCATCAAAGCGAGCTTTCAGCTCTACGAGTACGGCTACCTGTTTGTCTGCCTCTGCTGCCCGGATCAGAGCTTGCATTACCGGTGAATCACTGGAAGTTCTGTAAAGTGTCTGTTTTATAGCCAAGACTTTAGGGTCTTTGGCCGCTTCTTCCACAAATCGCTGGGTTGACGTTTCAAAACTGTGGTATGGATGGTGGACTATAAAATCACCCTCCCGAATAACATTAAAAATATCCGGAAGGTCTTCGTCCAGCTCATGTTTAAAAACAGGGTGTAGTGCAGGCGTCCATGGGCTATATTTTAAATAATCATAACCTTCAATATCATAAAGTTGAGTTGCATCAGCGAGACCCAAAGGACCATCCATTTTAAATAGATCGTGCTTTTTAACATTTAATTGACTGAGTAGGAAGTCTTTCACATCATCCGGCATTTTACTGTCAACTTCGAGACGGACAATTTCTGCAAAACGCCTCTCTCTGAGTTCGTCTTCAATAAGTTCCAGCAGATCGTCGGCCTCCTCCTCATTTCGTTCAATATCTGCATTCCGGGTAACCCGGAATATATGAGCAGAAACGATATCCATACCGGGGAAAAAGGCGGCGATTTTCTGCTTGATGAGATCACTGGTTGATAATAATATGATTTCATCGCTGTTTTTCTGAAGAGTAATCCATCGGGGTCTGTTGGCAGGTATTTTTACTCTGGCAAAGTGATGTTTAGCAGATCCCTTTTCTTTAAGCTTTATTGCAAGTGATCGGCTTTTATTTGAGATGAAAGGAAATGGATGAGCCTCATCTACTGCAAGTGGAGTTATGATAGGGTAGAGTTGTTTTAAAAAATAGTCGTCAGCTTTCCCTTTCAGCTCGCCGGTCAGCTTTTTGTAATCCAATATCTTAATCCCCTCTTTCTCCAGGGCCGGAAGCAGATCGTTGAAGAAACAGTCGCGATAGGAGCGAATCATCTTGCCGATATCTTTGCGTATGGCGGTGAGCTGTTCTTTTGGGGTAAGGCCGTCCAGGGAAAGTTCCCTTACACCGGCATGATACTGTCGTTTTAAACCACCAACACGTTTTTGATAAAACTCATCCAGATTGGAGCAGACGATTCCGATAAACTTCACCCTTTCGAGCAGAGGATTATTTGGATCCTGAGCTTCACTCAGAACCCTCCAGTTAAATTTCAGCCAGCTCAACTCGTAGTTGATGAAATAGTCATTACCGAATATCTTAAGATCACTGGGTTGATCATCCGGCTTTAATCCTTTATTACTCAATACTTCATTCTTTTTGTGATTTACTGTTGTTTCTTTATCTGCAGTCGCAGAGTTTTTTAACAGATTATGTCGGGAGTAAGCTGAATCTTGCATAACTCAGTTGCGATAAAGCAATTACATTTCAAATTAAGTATTATAATATTACCTAAGTTTAAACAAATCAGATAAGAATCGCTTTGCAAAACCCTTTATTAGACCCCGAAGAGAAAGATTTTAGTGTTGAAGAAAATCTGCGCCCGTCGTCGCTCGATGAGTTTGTGGGTCAGCAAAAAGTGATCAGTAATCTGAATGTTTTTATTCAGGCTGCTAAAAAGAGAAACGAAGCGCTTGATCATGTTATTCTTTCAGGTCCGCCGGGATTGGGTAAAACCACGCTAGCCTATATTATTGCTGCAGAAATGGGGGTTCAGATCAAACCAACTACAGGGCCCGTTTTGGAAAAGCCTGGAGACCTCGCCGGACTGCTAACCAATCTGGAGCAGGGTGATGTACTTTTTATTGATGAAATCCATCGTCTTAATCCGGTCATTGAGGAGTATCTCTATTCGGCAATGGAGGATTATAAGCTGGATATTGTGATCGACTCAGGACCCAATGCACGCAGTGTGCAGATCGATCTGAACCATTTTACCCTGGTAGGGGCTACTACAAGAAAAGGATTGCTGACCGCGCCTTTACGGGCACGTTTTGGAATTGACATGCGGCTCGACTACTACGATACAGAGTTGCTTCAAAGGATTGCGCTGCGTACGGCACATATTCTCAATTTTGGGATCACAGAGTCCGGTGCACACGAAATTGCCCGGCGAAGTCGAGGAACTCCACGTATTGTAAACAAGCTGCTCCGGAGAACCAGGGATTTTGCCCAAGTGGATGGGTTGACTGAAATTGACGATAAGATTGCCGACAAAGCGCTTAACGCACTGGATGTGGATCAAAATGGATTGGACGATATGGATGTCCGTATTTTGAAGGCGATAATAGAAAATTACAGTGGCGGACCTGTTGGGCTTAGTACACTGGGCGTGGCCGTGGGTGAGGACAAAGGGACAATTGAAGAGGTGTATGAACCCTTTTTGATTAAAGAGGGTTTTATGCAGCGTACGCCAAAAGGGCGGGTTGCGGCTGCAAAAGCCTATCAGTATCTCGGCGTTAAGCAGTCCGGCGGGGCGAATGAAAAAGACCTCTTTACAGAGGGTGACTAAATTACTTAGGAGTGAAAACCTGACAAAAAATTCGTAGTTTCTGTCCGCTTTTAATTCAACGAACTAACTTCTACAGATTATATTGATGAAAAGATTATTTACTTCCGAATCGGTTTCAGAGGGGCATCCCGATAAAGTCTCAGACCAAATTTCAGACGCGATTTTAGATGCAATGCTTAAGGATGATCCTAATTCACGGGTGGCCGTTGAAACTCTGGTTACAACAGGTTTGGCAGTAGTTTCCGGTGAGGTAACAACCGATTCTTACGTGGATGTGCAGGAGACCGTCCGGGAAGTGATTCGGGATATTGGATATACGAAAGCGAGTTATCGCTTTGATGCCGATTCCTGCGGTGTGCTCACTACAATTCATCAGCAGAGTCCGGATATCGCGCAGGGAGTGGATGAGAGCGGAGAGAAAAAACAGGGTGCAGGCGATCAGGGAATGATGTTTGGATATGCCAATCGAGAGACAGAGCAGTACATGCCGATGACCCTGCAGTATTCTCATGATCTTCTTCGCAAACTGGCTCACATCCGAAAAGAGACTGCACTGATGTCATATCTTGGACCGGACAGTAAGAGTCAGGTAACTGTAGAATATGATGAGAATAAAAATCCGAAGCGGATTGATACCATAGTGATTTCAACCCAGCATGATGAGGGTGTGGATCAGTCTCAAATCAAACAGGATATTAAGAAACATCTGATCGGAACGGCTATACCGGAAGAGTTAATGGATGCAGAAACTATTCTGCATGTGAATCCTACAGGTAAGTTTGTGATTGGAGGCCCGCACGGTGATACGGGTTTGACCGGAAGAAAAATTATTGTGGACACCTACGGCGGTCGCGGAGCGCACGGCGGCGGTGCTTTTTCAGGAAAAGACGCATCGAAAGTTGACAGGAGTGCCGCATACGCTACCCGGCATATTGCGAAAAATATAGTTGCGGCAGAACTGGCGGACGAGTGCCTGGTTCAGGTAGCCTATGCCATTGGCGTTGCCGATCCGGTTTCCATCAACGTGAATACCTACGGAACCGGTAAAGTGGATGATATGAAACTTGCCGAAGCGATCATGAAAACATTTGATCTTACGCCGGCCGGAATTATAAAAAGACTGGATTTGACGAAGCCCGGATTTAAAAAGACTGCGGCATACGGGCATTTCGGCCGCGATGAATTCACATGGGAAAAGCTCGACTATGTGGATCAGATTGCAAATGCGGTTAAATAGTCTTGAGATGTGAGCCTTCCCTCGTCCGGAGCTCCGCTCCGCGACGACAACCACACAGCTCTGTTGCAAAATCCTCCCCTCTCGAGAGGGGAAAAGCGTAAATAAAGAGGCGCAGCCTGCTTTATTTAGCGAGGGGTGTGTTGGTGGGTAAACATGTATCGAACTAACTGCCAATCGATACGGTGATCATTTGGATCGGCGTGAACACACCTCTGAAGAATGAGCCTGCTTTCTTGATTTTGTAGCACACACTTTCCAACCTTGCCCGTTGAAGCTTGAAGCCTTTCTATATTTCTTTTTACAAACAGGCTCCGTTTAACTATGTTAATTCCACATGTTAACATAAACCAAACGAAGTCAGATTTATGAGAAAACTGCTTACTGTATGTGTGATGTTGTGCCTGTGGGCTGTCAGCCTGCAAGCACAAGATCGACCGCATGTTTTTGAAGGTGCGGAGATTATCCCGATTACGGGAGAAGTGATATCCAACGGTGTGTTGGTTGTGCAAAATGGAAAAATTCAGGCTGTAGGTGAGGCGGGTTCCGTCTCTATTCCGGGAAATGCTGTTCGCGTGGACGCCTCCGGTAAAGTAATTATGCCGGGACTGGTGGATACTCACTCCCATATTGGTGAGGGCGACGGCGGTGACCGTTCGGCTACACTTCATCCCGATGTTCGTATCATGGACACCATCGACCCGCGAAGTAAAACCTTCTACAAAGCTCTAGCCGGCGGATTGACTACAGTGAACATCATGCCGGGTTCGGGACACTTGATGAGCGGCCAGACCGTATATGTAAAGACAAAGCCCGCCAATACAATCGAAGAGATGCTGGTTGTGGTGGATGAAGAAACGGGTATTTACGGTGGCTTGAAAATGGCCAATGGTACAAACCCGCTTCGCTCAGGTGGAACGCCGGGAACCCGCGCAAAATCTGCAGCGATGGTTCGCGCTCTCTATTTGAAAGCGCAGGACTATCAGAAAAAAATTGAAGAGGCCGACGGAGATCCTGAAAAGATGCCGGCTCGAGATCTGGAGATGGAGACCCTGGTGGAAGTTCTGGAAGGGAAGCGTATTGTTCACAACCATACCCACCGTCATGACGATATTCTGACGGCTATCCGATTGTCTGAAGAGTTTGGCTATCGAGTAGTTCTGCAGCACGTTAGTGAGGCGTGGAAAGTGGCTGATGAAATTGCCAATTCCAATGTGATCGGTTCATCCATTATCGGATTGGACTCTCCCGGTGGAAAGATGGAAACCATCGAGATTTTTGATATCAACGGCCGTGAATTGGAAAGAGCCGGCGCCGATGTAGCGTTTCATACCGATGATCCAATTGTAGATTCCCGTTTTCTATTCCGGATGGCTGCACTTGCCGTGAAAGAGGGAATGAGCCGTGATAAAGCTCTTGAGGCGCTGACAATTGCCGGTGCAAGGATGCTGGATCTTGAGGATCGCGTAGGCTCTCTGGAGAGCGGGAAAGATGCAGACTTCATCATTCTTTCAGGTGATCCTTTCAGCGTTTACACGCACGTGGAACAGACCTGGGTTGAAGGTGAGAAGGCTTGGGATCGGGAAGATCCGGAGCAGGGCAAGTATGCCACCGGAGGATACGACATTTTCCGGGCGTCAACTCTTCACTCTCACCACTAAGGAGGTCTGACAATGAAAATCAAAGAAAATAACAGAATGAAAAGAGCAGGAAAATTAGCCGGACTCGTACTTTTAGTGATTGGATTTGCACTATCAGTTTTTCCGGAATCCGCTGATGCACAGATTGCCGTTAAAGGTGAAACCGTTTATACCATGAACGGCAACGCCATCTCAAACGGAGTGGTGTTGATCCGCGATGGGAAGATTGAACGGGTTGGCTCAGCAAACCGGGTGAATATTCCTTCGGGTTATGAAGTACACGAAGCGAAAGTTGTTACGCCGGGGTTGATTGACGCACGATCCGTTGTTGGCCTGGCCGGTTACTATAACCAGGATCACGACCAGGATCAGCTGGAAACGTCTTCAGCTGTTCAGCCTGAACTGCGAGCTTCCGATTCGTACAATGCCCGGGAATATCTGGTTCAGTATTTGAGAGAGCACGGCATCACAACCATTCAGACAGGTCATGGACCCGGAGCGGTAATCAGCGGACAGATGATGATCATAAAGCCGGTTGGCGACACGGTGGATCAGGCTTTAGTGCAGGACGGGACCATGCTATCCATGACTCTGGGGTCAGGAGTTAGCCGGGCATTTAATTCGCCGGGAACCCGTTCCAAAGCGGTAGCGATGCTGAGGCAGGAACTGATTCGTGCCAAGGACTACGCTGCCAAGCGTGCTGAGGGTGAGACCAACGGTACCGATCTCAAATCGGAAGTGATGGCGGATCTGATTGATGGAAAAATCACCGCGATGATCAATGTGCAGACTGCGCAGGATATCAATACTGCAGTCCGACTGCAGCGAGAATTTGGCTTTCCAATGGTTCTGGAGGGCGCTGCCGAAGCTTATCTGTTGATAGATGAAATTAAAGAGGCAGGTGTTCCAATTATCATCCATCCTAAGATGGCCAGGCCCGGTGGTGCGATGAAAAACGTCAGTTTTGAAACGGCTTCAAAACTGCGCGAAGCCGGAATTCCGGTGGCATTTCAGAGCGGTTATGAGGGATATGTGCCTAAAACGCGCGTAGTTCGTTATGAAGCCGCAATCGCAGCTGCAAACGGGCTGGGAATGGAGAATACCCTTCACGCTTTGACAATCGGTGCTGCTGAGATTCTGGGAATTGCGGATCGGGTTGGTTCATTGGAGCGTGGGAAAGATGCGGATATCGCCATGTTTGACGGTGATCCGTTTGAGTACCTGACCAATGTACAGGGTGTAATTATCAACGGTGAGGTTGTTTACAAGCCGGAGTAATTTACTCCTGAATTTTCTTCGAAACCCTTCTTCGATCATTTTGAAGAAGGGTTTTTTAGTTTTTGATCTAAGGGTCACCGCAGAGGCGCGGAGGAAGCAGAGAATTTTTGATGTACGACCTCTCAGAATATGAAGCGAAACGGAATTTCTGACAGCTTCAAAGGGAAGATCTGTAAGCATCGGTAATTGATAATGTCCGGTGTGAAACGCAATCAGATTTCACCGAGGAGGCGCAATGTACGTAGAGAATAGTGTGCAATGGATTGCTGATTCTTAATCAAATCTGATGACCGGAAGCATATTTAATTATATAGCTCAGGTTAAGAAAAATCCGTCAGGAGTTTCCTGTTTATAGAAATCACAGTGCTATTAAAAAGGCTCCGGAGGAGCCTCCTGTATTTAATTTTTATTTGGCTAAGTTCAGGGAAAAGGACGTACCTACGGAGCGATGGCCATTGCGCCTGTAAATTGCTATAAACAGGGTATTCCTACGGAATATGCTGGTTAAGATTTCGATTTGTCGTTTGCATGGAAATCCTGCATCGCTGACAGGTTTATTAATAGAGGTCAACGCACCCAGTGTCTTCGCGGTGAACCACCTATTTCAGACGGCGTCGAATTGACGGTTATCAATTGTCAGGAAACATAAATTCAGATCCTTCGAGCAGCTTAGAGTATTCAAGCCTTGGTGGCAGAATTGAGTGTTTAGGCCATGATGAAGCCAAGTCACGAAGATAATTCATTGGTAAATAGCTACACTGAATATTAGCTCAGACACTTTCAACAAAGGACGATACTTAGAGATTTTACCAAATACCCATTTATGGGTTTTACATACAAGCGCGGGATTTATCCCCGTGATCACTCATTTCCTCACGCACCCACTGCACCTCCGCGGTGAAGCACTGAACGCATTTGGCTGATCAACTTGTTATCAAACATTCTGTAAATCCATTCTGCCATTCGGGTAAATAGTTTCGTATTTTTACACGTTTGCGGAATCATCTAATCAACGCTTCATGAGCGAATCAGCTATCGACAAGAAAGAAAGTTCAAAAAACGGTATCCCTACTTCAGAACGGCCCATTATTGTAAAGGGAGCCAGGGTTCACAATCTCAAAAATATTGATGTAGAAATTCCCCGGAATAGACTCACGGTTGTCACGGGCGTGTCGGGGTCGGGAAAATCCAGTCTGGCATTCGATACGATTTACGCTGAGGGGCAACGACGCTATGTGGAGAGTTTGTCGAGTTATGCCCGCCAGTTTTTGGAGCGGATGGATAAGCCCGATGTCGATTTTATGCAGGGCATTTCTCCCGCAATGGCCATTCAGCAGAAAACAACCAGCAGCAATCCGAGATCTACAGTTGGGACCTCCACTGAGATTTATGACTACATGAGGCTTCTTTTTGCCAGGATAGGCAAAACCATTTCGCCTAAATCAGGAAAGCAGGTTCAGAAAGATACTCCCGAAACCATCATCAAAGAGCTTTATGAGGAGCTTGAAGAGAAAACGAAGTTTTATGTTCTTTTCCCAGTCGACCTGAGAGAGGGAAGAAAAATGGAAGAACAGCTCACCGTACTAAAGGAGAAAGGGCTCACACGCCTGCTGAAAGTGGATGACGAGCAGATGGTGGACTTGAGCGGTGTAGATGTGGATCCGAAAAAGATCAAGCCGAAGGAGTATCGGGTTTTGGTGGACCGCCTGGCACTGAAAAAAGATGATGACGGTCGAAGCCGTCTGGCCGATTCGATTGAAACTGCCTTCAGGGAGGGGAATGGACGTTGTTCCATCAAAGTAAGGAATGGCAAAGAGTATCCGTTCAGTGAGCGGTTTGAAAGAGATGGTATAGAGTTCCTGGAACCGACTCCTCAGATGTTTTCATTCAACAACCCGTTTGGAGCCTGCGACACCTGCGAGGGATTTGGCCGGGTGGCGGGCATTGATGAAGACCTTGTGATCCCCGATCACGATAAGACGATTCGCGGCGGTGCTGTGGCTCCGTTCGATTCGCCAAAATTCAGTAAGTATCTGAAGGACTTTGTAAAAGTGGCGGCCAAAGAGCAGCTGCCAATCGATGTGCCTTACAAAGATCTGGATAAGAAGACAAAACGCATCTTGTGGAATGGAAAAGATGGGTATGCCGGGATTCATGGATTTTTCAAGGATGTGAAAAGCCAGTTCTACAAGGTACACATGCGGGTGCTCTACTCCCGTTATCGAGGTTACAGCCGCTGTCCTGATTGTGAAGGATACCGGGTGCGAAAAGATGCACTCTACATAAAAGTGGGCGGATTGCACATCGGTGAGGTTTCGGAGATGACGATTGGCCACGCTCGGGAGTTTTTTGAGGAACTGTCGCTGTCTAACTTCGAAAAAGAGGTGGCGGGTCAGATTCTGTATGAGATCCGGAAACGCCTGAAATATCTGGATGAGGTCGGGCTGGATTACCTCACGTTGGAACGCCTGACCAATACATTGAGCGGCGGAGAGTCGCAACGGATTAGCCTGGCAAACTCCTTAGGAAGTTCGCTGATCGGAAGTCTTTACGTTCTGGATGAACCGACAATTGGTCTTCATCCCAGGGATAACGACCGTCTGATCAACATACTGAAATCTCTTCGGGATATCGGGAATACAGTATTGGTTGTGGAGCACGATCCGGAGATGATTAAGGCGGCGGATAATATTATCGATATCGGCCCATTTGCTGGAAGTTACGGTGGAGAAGTGGTTTACAGCGGACCGTATGATGAACTCCTGAAATCGAACACGCTTACCGGGAAATATCTGAGCGGCAAGAAAGAGATTCCGGTTCCTGAAAAGCGCCGCAAAGGAAATGGAAAATCACTGCTGGTTGAAGGCGCATCAGAACACAACCTGAAGAGCATCGATGTGGAGTTCCCGCTTGGTAAATTGGTTACGGTTACCGGAGTGTCCGGCTCAGGGAAATCAACATTGGTTCACGATACACTCTATGCATCAATTCAGAATGAACTGGGAACGTGGAAGGAGAAGATCGGCCGGCATCGAAAACTGAGCGGACTGCGCCATGTTGAAGCCGTGGAGATGGTGGATCAGAGTCCGATCGGGCGATCCACACGCTCCAACCCGGCCACATATACCAAGTCTTTCGATGGTATTCGCGATCTCTTTTCAAACACGCGTCAGTCCAAAATTATGGGTTATACACCCGGGCATTTCTCTTTTAACGTGCCGGGTGGCCGATGTGAAGCGTGCCAGGGCGAGGGAGTTCAGAAAATTGAGATGCAGTTTATGGCCGACATTGAGTTGGTCTGTGAGGAGTGTGGAGGTACCCGATTCAGAAAAGAGATCCTTCAGGTGAAGTATCGTGGACAAAATATCCATGATGTGCTTGAGATGAGTGTGAGCGACGCTCTCGACTTTTTTGTGGATGAGACTTCGATTGTGAATAAACTTCAACCACTGGATGATGTTGGTCTCGGATATTTGAAACTGGGACAAAGTGCTACAACACTATCCGGAGGCGAAGCACAGCGTGTGAAGCTGGCAAAGTTTCTCTCTAAGACAAACAATGAGCACACACTCTACTTTTTTGATGAGCCGACTACCGGGCTCCATTTTGAGGATATTGCCAAACTACTGAAATCATTTAATGATCTTGTGAACCAGGGCCATTCGGTGATTATTATTGAACATAATTTGGATGTGATCAAATCGGCCGACTGGATTATCGATATTGGCCCGGAAGGCGGATTTGGTGGCGGACAGGTAGTTGGAACCGGCACACCCGAAGAGATTTCAAAAAATAAAGAGAGTCATACCGGCCAGTTTCTAAAAGAGGTATTATAAAATTTTCAAAAAAACCGGATTGAAACATTTAATCTGTTTCGTAGTTTACGCTTTGTGTAGCAAACAGTTAATTAAACATATCAATCTCGATGAATAAAATAGTTACAACACTTATAGTTATAGTGTTTTCAATTCTTTCTGTTCAGGTACATGCCCAGGATGCCGTAAAAACCGGCGCAAAAGGCGGACTGAATTTTGCAACTATGAGTGACGGTTACGACACACGAACAGGGTTTGTTATAGGTGGATTTGCCAAATTTGGGATTCCAGACTCACCTCTCTCAATACAGCCCGAGGTAATGTACAGCCAGCAGGGTGGAAAGCTAGACAATAACGAAATTAGGATTGACTACCTGCAGGTTCCCGTACTGTTTAAGTTTGCCATGAGTCAGGGAGGAACTGTTGAACCAAACCTTTTTGCGGGTCCCTATGCCGGACTAAGAATCTTGGCTGAGCAGGAGGGTGGAGCCGGAGGACTCTTTGGCGGAAGCACGAATATCGAAAATCAGACGGAACAGGTCGATTACGGCTTATCTTTTGGCGGTGGTGTGGATATTGAAGTTGGAAATTCCATCTTCACCATGGATGCACGGTATAATTTCGGGCTTGCGAATGCATTTACCGATCGTGATGGAAAACATCGTGTATTTGCAATTACGTTTGGAATCAGCCTGCCGAGCAGCAATAACTGAGAATACTCTCAGGATTATCTGAAATTTAGATGAAAATTATGAAAAGCCGCTTTGATATAACTCAGAGTGGCTTTTTTTAATATCAAAGCCGTAAAAATAGATTTTATTTAACTGGCGATTTTGATTAATTGTTGTAACAAAAGTTAAGGGAAACTATCCTAAATAAAACAAAACACTTAAAACGACAGAGGAAGCATATGAAAAAGCTAACAAGCCTGCTGATTATTCTATTTATGACGGCGGC